>JBILMF010000023.1:0-29182 GCA_044375655.1 Steroidobacteraceae bacterium
TCTCCTCGCCGACCAGATTTGACACGGGCACGCGGACGTTCGTGAAGAAGACCTCGTTCACCTCGTGCTCGCCGTCGAGCAGGATGATGGGCCGCACCTCGACTCCCGGCGTGTTCATGTCCACCAGCAGGAAGGAGATGCCTTCCTGCTTCTTGCCTTCGGTGGAGGTGCGCACGAGGCAGAAGATCATGTTTGCGTACTGACCAAGCGTGGTCCAGGTCTTCTGGCCGTTGACAATGTAGTGATCGCCGTCGCGGACCGCACTCGTCTTCAGGCTGGCGAGATCCGATCCCGCGCCCGGCTCGGAGTAGCCCTGACACCACCAGTCCGAGCCGTCGAGGATCCGCGGCAGCCAATGGTTTTTCTGGGCGGGTGTTCCGTACTTGATGAGTACCGGTCCGAGCATCGAGACCCCGAAGGCGATGACGCCGGGCGCATGGGCGCGGGCGAGTTCGTCCTCGAAGATGTAGGCCTCGGCCACGCTCCAGCCGGTACCACCGTACTCGACGGGCCAGTGGGCGGCGAGCCAGCCGCGGGCGTGCAGGATTGCGTGCCACTCCTCGTAATCCTGCTTGCCCAGTCGCTTGCCGGTGCGCACCTTGGCGGCGAGCCTCGCCGGCAGCTTGTCGTGAAGGAACTGGCGCACTTCGGCGCGGAAAGCTTCCTCGGATTTGGTAAACGTCAGGTCCATGCGTTTCCCCCTGTCTCGGCGAGCATAACTCCGCGGTGCTAATCTTGCGCCATGAAACGTCGCAAATTCCTCGGCGGGGTGGGCTGCGGCCTGCTCGCCACCACCCTCTCCGCCCGCTTCGCCACCGCATCGCAGCAGACTACGGCCGCGAGGCCGTTGCGCCTGCTGATCCTCGGCGGCACGCGCTTCATCGGCCTGCACATGACCGAGCTCGCACTGTCGCGCGGGCATACCGTCACCTTCTTCAATCGAGGCCGCACCAACACCGAGCGGTTTCCGCAGGTCGAGCGCCTGCGCGGCGATCGCAACGGCGACATCTCGGCGCTGGCCGGACGCGAGTGGGACGCGGTAATCGACAACTCGGGCTACGTGCCCCGGCAGGTCCGTGAGGCGGCAACCCTGCTGGAGCCGCGGGTGCATCGCTATCTCTTCATCTCCTCGGTATCGGTGTACGCGGGCTTCGAGAAGGCGAACGACGAGGCTTCGCCGGTAGGCAAGCTCGAAGACCCGAACACCGAAAAGGTCGACGGCGCCACCTATGGTCCGCTGAAGGCCGCCTGCGAGAGTGCCGCGGAGGCGGTATACGGCAGCGCGCGGACGACGGTCATCCGCCCCGGGCTCATCGTTGGTCCCGACGACAACACCGACCGCTTCACGTACTGGCCGGCGCGGGCTGCCCGCGGTGGCCGGATGCTGGCCCCCGGGGAACCGGGCGATCCGATCCAGATCATCGATGTGCGCGACCTCGCGGCGTTTACCCTCCGTCTGCTCGAACTCGACAGCGGCGGGGTGTTCAATGTGCTCTCGCCGCCGGGGCGCTTCAACATCGGCGGGCTCGTCGGCGAATCGATCGCTGCCGCCAAAGCGCTCGCCAATCCGCCGCAGCCGCCGGTGGCGCAGTGGGTGCCGGCTGCCGCTCTTGCTGCGAACGAGGTCTCACCGTGGTCGGACATGCCCGTCTGGGTACCGCCCGGAGACGGACAGGATGGATTTGCGGCGACTGCGGCGGAACGCGCCCTGCGCGCCGGACTCACCATCCGTCCGCTCGGCGAGACGGTGCGCGACACCCTGCGCTGGCACCTTTCGCGCCCCGAGGCGGAGCGCGCGAAACTGCGTTCCGGCATCGATGCGCAACGCGAGGCCGCCGTGCTGGCGGCGTTCGACGCCCGCGCGGGCGCCGCTGCCTGAAGTCCGGCGCTGGCGCGCGCTCGCGCCGCGCTCAGTTGGTGTGCTTCGCGCCCTCGAGCGCGAGCAGCGCGGCCTTGCGCTCGAGGCCGCCGGCGTAGCCCGTGAGCGAGCCGTCGCGGCCGAGTACGCGATGGCAGGGGACGACGATGCTGAGCGGGTTGCGGCCGATCGCGGCCGCCGCGGCGCGTACCGCCTGAGGTCGGCCGACGCGGCGGGCGATTTCGGCGTAGGCAAGCGTGCGGCCCGCAGGTATCCGTTGCAGGATGCGCCACACGCTGCGCTGGAAGGCCGTGCCGGCGCCAAGGTCGAGAGGCAGCTCGAAGAGCCTGCGTTGCCCGGCAAAGAATTCGTTGAGTTCGTCGATCGTCCGACGCAGCAGCGGATGCTGGTCGTCGCGCGGCCAGGCCGCCGTCGACGGCGCGTGTTTCTGTCCGGCGAACCACACGCCGCAGAGACCCGTGGCAGAGGCGGCGAGTACCACCCGGCCGAGCGGGCTCTCCCAGTCGGTCCAGACGATCATGTCCCGTTTGCTGACCGCAGGCATGCGCGCAGCATAGCGTGAGGCCCAGGGCCCGTTCCAGTCGGGCGCCGGCGGTTCACGGACGGAATCTGCGACGAGTGACGTTATGCTCACGGTCAACCCGCCGCAGCGGGTCCCGAACCATGCGAGGAGGGCAGCATGTCGCGATCATCCCTGCTGACGGCCAGCCTTGCCGCGGTCTGCGCCGTTTTTTGCGTGATCCGGGTCGCTGCTGCCGCACAGGTGCCGCAGGCGGCGTCCCAGAACGGCGCGCAGACGGTCATCGAGCGCGCGCAGGCGCAGGCGCGGGCGGCAGCCGTTCCTGCCGGCGCGGAGCGTCGGCTCGTCACGGTGGGCGGGGTGGAGCGCAACTACTGGTTGCTGCGTCCTCGCGGGGTCAGCACGCCGGCGCCGGTCGTCTTCATACTGCATGGCGGCGCCGTAGCCGACGGGAGACAGACTTTCCGCTACGACTTCCAGACTCTCGGCGAGCGGGATGGGGTCGTCACGGTGCATCCGAGCGGCGTCGGCGCGGGCTGGAACGACGGACGCGACACCGCGTTCCTGCTGGGCCGCGGCGGTGCGGCGGACGATGTCGCGTTTTTCCGCGCAATGATCGACGGACTGATCGCCGAGGGGATCGCCGATCCCGCGCGCATCCATATCACCGGCGGTTCGAACGGCGGCATGATGACCATGCGGCTCGTCTGCGAGCTTGCCGACCGGATCGTCGCTGCGGCACCGTTCGTTTCCCTGTTGCCGACGAAGTTGCAGGACCGCTGCGTGCCGTCGCGGCCGGTTCCGATCCTGCTCGTGCTCGGCACGGCCGATCGCCTGATGCCGTTCGACGGTGGCGCTGTCGCCGCGATGTCGGGCGACGATCGCGGCACGGTGCTCGGCGCTGCCGAGACGCTGATGTTCTGGCGGCGGCAGAACCGGTGCGGCGCGGCCGTGATCCGCGAATTGCTCGCCGACGCCGATCCGGCCGACGGCACCCGGGTGCGCAGCGAACGCGGCACGGATTGCGCGGCCGCCGTCGAGGCACTGATCGTCGAGGGGGGCGGCCACCGACTCCCCGGCGAGGCCCGGCGGGAGTATGCGGATCAGCGGCTTTCGGCGTTGTCGGGCGTATCTAGCCGCGACATCGATGGTCGCGAATTCGTCTGGAAGTTCCTGCTCGCACAAAGCAAGCCCCGATGAGCTGCGCGTACAGTCGTCTGTCGCAGCAGGGAATCACCCCGAAGAGTGTGGCCTCGGGATCGGCGCGTACCGAACGGAGTTGAGCCCATGCCCTACATGGTTCGTACATTCGATATGGCTGGCTACTACGAGACGCGTCTGCTGCTGACGCTCGTCGCGCTGGCGTTCGCGCTTTTCATGCTGCGGCGCGGCGACCGACGGTTTCTGATCGCCTACCTGCTGGGGGTCGTGCTGCAGGGGCTGCTCGAGTGGCTGCTCAGCGTGCTCGGCCTGCGCGGGCCTTTCCAGATGCGTTTCTTCGGACTGCCTTTCGGCGGCCTCGCCGCCAGCGGCCTGCAGGGCTTCGTCGAAGGTGGACCACTCGCCCTCATGGGCTTCTGGTTCGGCACGCTATTCAGCGGTCTGCGACGCGCCATGGCCGCGCCGCTGCCGGCCGCCGGCTGGGGCAGCTACGCGGCCGGTCTCGGACTCGTGCTGCTGATGGCACTGGCGACAGTGCTGATCGCGAGTCCTGCGGCGGTGACTTCGGCGCGTCCGATGATCGCGCCCACCGCGGGCTGGGTGGACTGGTTGTTTCCCGGTCTGGCGGCCGCGAGCTTTCTGCTGGTCGCCTTGACGCGCGGCCGGGAGGGTGTCCGTCTGCTTGCCTACTGCGTGGTTGGCGTTTTCATCTACGCCATTGCGGTGTTCGAGCCGCTGCACCTCGCCGGTTTGCGTTACGTCGGCTATCGCGAAGGCGAGTCGTTCGTCGCCGCGCCGCTCCAGTCGCAGGTGCTCTGGATGTTCTACTCGCTGTCGGTCGAGGTGGCGCTGTTCAAGGTCTACTACTTCGCGGTGCCAATCGCCCTTGGGCTTTTTGATGTTCGCCACGTTACGGCGCCGCCGCAACGCCACTGATCCCAGTCGTCGAGGATGTCTTGATGCGTATCGTCTTGTTGCATGGGTGGTTGATGGCGCCGGACATCTGGACGGAGGTGCGGCGTGCATTGCCTGCTGATCTCGAGGTCGTGGCACCGAGCCAGCCCGGTCATGGCGCGGAGCCGGTGCTGGCGGACAACTCCATGGCCGGTTGGCGCGAATGGCTGGTGCAGCGCGCCGGCGCCGACCGACCGCTACTGCTGGTAGGCCATTCGATGGGCGGGATGCTGACGATGTCGATGCTGGTTCATCGGCCCGAACTGGTCGCTGGTGCGGTCGTGGTGGCGGCCACTGCGACCGCGTGGTCCGCCGAGCAGCGGGCGGGCTGGCAGTCGATGTTGGGGGCGGCGGCTCCGGGCTGGTCGCCGCAGATGGCGCAGGCGCTGGGCACTGTTCTCTTCGGCGCCCGATACATGGACGCGCAGCCGCAGGAGATGGCGCGCTGGCACGCATCCTGGCTGGAAAAACAGAATCCAGGCGCTGCCGCAAGCCTCGGCAGCGTGATCGCCAATCGTGAAGACCTGACCGTGCATCCGCTGCGCCGGTGCCCGGCTGCGATGCTGCGCGGCGCCGAGGATCCCGCCATCACGGATGCGGAGGCGAAGATCACGGCAGACTGGCTGGGCACATCGGTTACCACCGTGCCGGCAGCGGGTCATTGTCTGCCGCTCGAGGCGGCCGCTGCCGTGGCCGCCGCCGTCCTCGAGGTCGCCGCACGCTGCGCTGCGAGGTAATGAGGGCCGGCTGCATCCCGCGGTTGCGATTTTCTTTGGCGAGCGTATGGTGCGCACATGAACACCACTGCCGATGCCGAGGCTCTCGGCCGCGATTACGCGACGGCACGTTACCGCTGGTACGTGCTCATCATGCTCACTCTGGTCTATACGCTCAACTTCATAGACCGCGCGCTGCTCGGCGTGCTCGCGCAGCCGGTGATCTCCGCTTTCGGCCTGTCAGACACCCAGTTCGGTTTCCTCGCGGGACCACCGTTCGCGCTGTTCTACGCGCTGATGGGCATCCCCATTGCACTCGCGGCAGACCGCTACAACCGCGTCGCCATCATCTCGCTGTGCATTGCAGTGTGGTCGCTGATGACCGCGCTATGCGGCTTCGCCACCGGGTTCGTGTTCCTGCTGCTGGCGCGCATCGGTGTGGCGATCGGTGAGGCTGGCAGCAACCCGCCCTCCAACTCCGTCATCGCCGACTACTACCGTCCGGCCGGGCGCGCCAAGGCGCTGTCGGTGTACTCGACCGGCGTCATGCTCGGGTCCGCGTTGGCGTTCCTCCTGGGCGGTCCGCTCGGGCAGCTTCCCGATGCCACGGTCGTCGAGGTGCTCGACATCTTCGGCTTGGCCGGTCTCCCCGAGGCACTCGGCTGGGGCAGCGGTTACGGCTGGCGGTTCGCGTTCATCGCCCTCGGCGTTCCCGGCGTGCTGTTCGCGCTGGTGGTGCTGGTGACGGTACGCGAGCCGCCGCGGGGCTATACCGATCCGCCGGGCCTCCCGGTGCCGGAGCGCATCGGCATCGGTCCGACCCTCCGCCTGCTCGCTGGCAAGCGCAGCTTCTGGTTCATGACGGCGGGCGCCTCGCTGGTTGCCATGGTGGGTTATGGCTACTCCGCGTTCCAAGCGCCCATGATGCAGCGTCTGCACGGCTTGTCACCGGCGCAGTTTGCGCTGCAGTTCGGCGTGCCGCTCAGTTTTGCCGGGGCGGTAGGCACCATTGCCGCAGGCGTGATCACCGAGCGGCTGATCAGGCGCTCGATCGGCTGGGTGGCAGTACTGCCCGCGATCATGCTGACGCTGGCCGTACCGCTCTACCTGCTGGGTTTTACGCAGCCGACCGAGCATCTCGATCGGGCCTTCGTTCTCTGGGCGCTCGCCTCGATGCTGCACTTCGGCTACCTCGGCGCGCAGTACACCATCGGTCAGGGTGTGGTGCCGCAGTCCTCACGCGCCTCGGCTATCGCGATCCTGCTCTTCATCATTGCGCTGGTCGGCAATGGTCTCGGTCCGCAGATCGTCGGCGCGCTCAGCGACTACTTCATCACTGCCGGTATCGAGAGCCGCGGTTTCGGGGCAACGCTCGACGTGATCGCCTGCAATCCGCGGTCGTCGGTGGTGCTGGACGCCGCGCAGCAGGCCGTATGCGCGGCGGCCTATGGTGAGGGACTGCGCACCTCGATGATGCTCACGGCGCTGTTCCTGCTGGTGGCGGCCGCGGCCTTCTGGGCGTCATCGCGGACGCTCGATCGCGATCTGCTCGCCCGGTGACGAGCGCTCGGTTGAAGAGCGCTTGGGTCAAGAGCGGCTAGTTGAAGAGCTCGACGCGAAGTCCGTTGACCACCGCGTTGACCGATCGTCGGCTGGTCCACTGCGGCGCCACGTTCGCCGTGTTCCACGCCGCCCACTCGCGCTGCAGGCGGGCGACCACTTCCGGGTTTGCCGCAGCCACATCGTGTTGTTCGCCGGGATCGGTGTCGAGGTCATAGAGCAGTGTCCACTGGCCGAGCGGCGAGACCTCTGCCGGCAGCCCATCGGCTCTGCGCGAGCGGGAGAGTGCCTCGCCGGCGTCAGCGGTGACCGCGGATTTGTTGACGGTGATCAGTTTCCAGCGGCCCTGGCGAACGACCGAGTTCGGCCCCATTCGCCAGAAGAGCGCACGATCCTGCAGGCGCTGCTTGCCGGTCAGCACGGGAAGGAGATCGACGCCCTCGGCGCGCGGATGCGTTGTGCCGGCCACCGCGGCCAGCGTGGCGGCGATATCCAGCGTACTGACGATATCGTCGCGTACGGCGGGTTTGATCCGCGCCGGCCAGCTCGCGAGGAACGGCACGCGCAAGCCGCCATCCCAAGGGTAGCCTTTCCAGGCGTTTAGTCTGCCATTGGAACAGGCACCGTCGATGTAGCCAGGACAGCCGTTGTCGCTGAGGAAGATGATCAGGGTGTTGTCGCGCTGGCCGGTCCTCTCGAGGTGATCGAGCAATCGGCCGATGCCGTCGTCGAGAGCGAGCATCATGCCGGCGAAGACGCGGTGGAACTTCGAGCCGTCTGGCGACACGCGCGCCATGTAGCTGGCTGATGCCTGCAAGGGTGTGTGCGGAGCGAGGTGGGCGAGATAGAGGAAGAACGGCTGCCCGCCCGGCCGCTCACCAATGAACCGGATGGCCTGATCCGTATAGAGGTCTGTCAGATACTCCTCCGGATCCACCGGTGCGCGGCCGTCGAAGACCGGCAGCCGCTCGCGAGTGATCAGCGCGTCCTCGGCAGTGACGACGTGCAGGTCATCGGGGCCGATGCTGCGCAGGTACGGCGTCGCACCGCCAAGATTGCCGTAGAAGCTGTCGAAGCCGCGGTCTAGCGGTTGCATGCCCGGGGCTTGGCCGACGTGCCACTTGCCCACCATGCCGGTGCGGTAGCCCGCGGCCTTCATGGTCTGCGCGACGGTGGTCTCATCAAGCGAGAGGCCGCTTCTCTCGTCGCGCCCGACGGGATTGAACTCGTAGCCGAAGCGGGTCTGCGCGCGACCGGCAAGCAGCGCCGCGCGCGAGGGCGCGCAAACGGCGGCGGTGGCGTAGGCGGTGGTCATGCGTGCACCCGAGTTGGCGAGCCGATCGATGTTCGGCGTGTGCAAGCGGCCGCCGGCCGCACTGAAGTCGCCCGTGCCCATATCGTCGGCGATGATGACGATGACGTTGGGGCGCGGGTCCGCGGCTGCTCCAGCGGCGTGGCCGGCGAGCGGCAGCATGCAGGGCAGGGCAAGACCGGCGAGCAAACGGAGTTGCCAGGAGGCAGCGGCGCGGCGACGGGTGGCGGCGATCATGCGGGAAACCTCGCGGACAGGCGGCCGCCGAACGCGGCGCGGGGGTGAGAAAGTGCTGACACTTGGGTTAATTATTGCCAACAACTTGCCATCGTGGCAAGGTAACGGGCGATGTCTCCGCCGCTAATCCAGCGTCTCCTCGCCACCCTGCTGTGCGTGTGCCTGTCTGGCGCGGTCACGGCGTCGGCGGCGGGCGCTCCTGGGAGCTCCGGCGGCGGGGCCGCGGGTGTCCCCGCGAAGCCCGCCACCCGGCCCGCGAACGTCGTGCTCATCGTGGCCGACGATCTGGGGCTTGCCGATCTTTCCGCCTACGGCGCGTCGCCGGTGGCGGTCCCGACGCCGAACCTGGAACGACTCGCGCAGCGCGGCGTGCGCTTCCAGCGCGGCTACGCGACCGCATCGGTCTGCAGCCCGTCGCGCGCTGCGCTGCTGACAGGACAGTACCAGCAGCGTCATGGTTTCGAGTTCCTGACGCCCGAAGGCGCCGATTCGGGTGGTCAGGGTCTCGCCGTCACGCAGCGGGTGTTCGCCGAAGAATTGCAGGGCGCCGGCTACCGCACCGCGCTTATCGGCAAATGGCATCTCGGCGCCACTGCGGAGCGTCTGCCGACGGCACGCGGCTTCGACTACTTCTTCGGCTTTCTGCCGGGCGAGACGGCGTATGTACGCGCCGGCACTCCGGGCACCATCAGCTTGCCGGCGCCCTACCTCGGCAGCCGCAGTTTCGAGCGCAAGGTCGACTGGGTGCAGTTGTTGCGCGACCACGCCGGCGACGGGCAGCCGCCGAGCGTCGTCGGCGACGACAGCAGCTACCTGACCGACGAACTGACGCGTGAGGCCGTCAGATTCATCGAACAGGGACCTACCGAGCAGCCGTACTTCATCTACCTCGCCCATCTCGCGCCGCATTCACCCTTTCAGGCTCTCGACACGGACGTCGCCGCATTCGCCGCCATCGACGATCCGCTGCAGCGGGTGTACGCCGGCATGATCCGCGCGCTGGACCGCAGCGTCGGCGCGGTGCTCGACGCCATCGAACGCTCGGGTCAGGCCGACAACACGCTGGTGATCTTCACCGCCGACAACGGCGCGGCGACCTACATGGGCGTGTCCGAATGCGACTCGCTCGCCGGCGGCAAGTTGAGCTATTTCGAGGGCGGCGCGCGTGTCCCGTTCATCGTCAGCTGGCCCGCACGCTGGCCGCGTGGCGCAGTTGATCGGCGCAACGTCTCGCAGCTCGATCTGGCACCAACCATCCTCGCCGCGGCCGGCAGGGACGCGGTGGGCTCTTTCGACGGCGTCGACCTGACCCCGCGGGTGCAGCCGGCGAGGGCGGCGGAAGTCATCCACGAGACGCTCTTCTTCAGGACCGGACCGGAGTTCGCCGTACTCGCGGGAGACTGGAAGTTGCTGTCGAACACCCGTCCCGGAGCCTTTCCATGGTTGTTCGATCTCGCGTCGGACCCCGGCGAGCGCCGGCTGCTGACCTTCAGCCGCCGCGATGTGGTTGCCGACCTGCAGCGGCGATACCGCGAGTGGGAAGCGCAGATGCGCCCGGCGGCCTGGGAGCCGAAGCAGGTGGTGCAGGTTTTTCAATGTGGACGGATCTCATTCCATGAACAATGACGCCTTGTTTCCGCTCTCGTCCCGCGCGCGGGAACTGCATGCTCGGGTGCGAGCCTTCATGCGTGAGCGCGTACTGCCCGCGGATGCACTGTTCCACCAGCAGGTCGACAGCGGACCGAATCCGTGGACGGCGCCGCCGATCCTCGAGGAACTGAAGGCCGAGGCGCGCGCCGAGGGGCTGTGGAACCTGTTCCTGCCAGATGCGGAGCACGGTGCAGGTCTCGGCAATCTCGAGTACGCGCCGCTCGCCGAGGAGATGGGTCGCGTGATGTGGGCGCCGGAGGTCTTCAACTGCAATGCCCCGGACACCGGCAACATGGAGGTGCTGCATCGCTACGGTGACGCAGCACAGAAGAAGCGCTGGCTCGAGCCGCTGCTCGCCGGCGAGATCCGCTCCTGCTTCGCCATGACCGAACCCGCGGTCGCATCATCGGATGCCACCAACATCGAGACGCGCATCCGTCGCGAGGGCGACGAGTACGTGATCGACGGCCGTAAGTGGTGGACTACCGGCGCGATGAACCCGCGCTGCAAGATCGCGATCCTGATGGGCAAGTCCGATCCGGGAGCGCCTCGCCACCAGCAGCAATCGATGATTCTGGTACCCATGGACACGCCCGGCGTCAGGGTGCTGCGTCCGCTGAAAACGTTCGGCTTCGATGAACCCGCCCATGGCCATGCGGAAGTCGCATTCGAGGGCGTACGGGTGCCGGCGACGAACATGCTGCTCGGCGAGGGCCGTGGCTTCGAGATCGCGCAGGGCCGTCTGGGGCCGGGACGTATCCACCATTGCATGCGGCTCATCGGCCTTGCCGAACGAGCCCTCGAGGCGATGTGCGCGCGGGCCAAGGCAAGGGTCGCCTTCGGCAAGGCGCTCGCCGACCAGGGCGTGGTGCGCCAGCAGATCGCGCTGTCGCGCATCGAGATCGATCAGGCAAGGCTGCTGGTGATGAAAGCCGCGCACATGATGGATCTCTACGGCAACAAAGCAGCTCGCACCGAGATCGCCGCCATCAAAGTGGTCGCACCGCGGATGGCGCAGGCGGTGATCGATCGTGCCATTCAGGTGCACGGCGGCGGCGGGCTTTGCGACGACTTCTTCCTCGGTTACGCCTTCACCGGGGCGCGCATCCTGCGCATCGCCGACGGACCCGACGAGGTTCATCTGGAGTCGGTCGCGAAGTTGGAACTGCGCCGCAGCCACTGAGCGCGCCGTCCTCGACGACGTGTCTGGCACCGCGTCAGTCGCCGCGAAAGGACGCCTCGTCGAGCTGTATCCACGGTGCCTCGTCGGCGTGGACGGCAGCGGCGAGGGCCACCGAGCTGCACAGGATGTTCGTCACCATGTACTGCGCTGCGGCCCGCTTGCCGCACGCCGTCGGATCTTTACGGTCGCCGAGCGCGGCGACTTGCCGAAGCCACATCCACGAGACCGCCAGATCGCCGACCATGAGGGCGAGCGGCGTGGCGAAGGCGAGCGCCCGGCCCTCATCACCGGTGGCAGCAGCTACGCGGCCGAGAGCCTCGCGAACCGTGGCGAGCGCTGCCAGCAACGGTCGCGCCACGGGTTCGAGCTGCGGATCGTCGAGCGCATTGGCCGCGTCCGTGCCGATTGCTTCGAGCAGCGGCGCGAGGCCGCGATCGCGGCGCGCCTTGCGCACGATGAGGTCGATCGCAAGGATGCCGTTCGTGCCCTCGTGGATGGGGTTGAGGCGCTGATCGCGGAACAGGCGCTCCACCGGATGATCGCGCACATAGCCAGCACCGCCCAGCGTCTGGATGGCGAGCGAGTTCGCCTCCATGCCGCGCTCCGCGCACCAGGACTTGATGATCGGGGTCAAGAGATCGAGCAGCTGCGCCGCGTCGCGGCGCGCCGCGCCGTCGCTCGCGGCCTGTGCGCGGTCGACGAGGCAGGCACCGAAGATTGCGAGCGACAGTCCACCCTCGGCGATCGCCTGCTGCGCGAGCAGCATCCGCCGCACGTCCGGGTGGTCGATGAGGCGGGCTTCGGTGCCGGTGTCGGCACGTCGGCCCTGCTTGCGCTCGAGCGCGTAGCCGACAGCGTAGCGGTACGCGGCCCAAGCGGTTACCGCGGCCGTGGTGCCGACCCCGATGCGCGCCTCGTTCATCATGTGGAACATGCACTGCAGGCCCCGATGCGCGGGACCGAGTAGCTGCCCCACGCTCTCGCCCGCTGCGCCGAACGCCAGCGCGCAGTTGGTGGTGCCGCGATGTCCAAGTTTTTTGTTCAGACCGAGGAGCTGGATCCCGTTGTCGCTGCCGTCCGCACGCAGCCGCGGGACGATGAACAGCGACAGCGAATCGGACCGGCGGCCATCCTCGACGATGCGTGCCAGCACGAGATGCACGATGTTCTCGGCAGCGTCGTGGTCGCCCCCCGAGATCCACATCTTGTTGCCGCGTATGCGGTACGTGCCGTCGCCCGCCGGCGTAGCCTGTGTAGTCAGATCGAGCAGCGAGGAGCCTGCGTGCGGCTCGCTGAGGCACATGGTGCCGAACCAGCGACCCTCGAGCATCGGTGGCAGGAAGCGGGCACGCTGCTGATCGTCACCGAATGCGGCGATGACGCGCGCCGCGGCGCCAGTCAGGAAAACGTAACCCGCCGCCGGTGTGCAGGCAGCACCGAAGACCGACATCACCGCTGAGCCGACTGCTGCCGGGAGACCTAGACCGCCGGCGTTGCGCGGGAACGCCGCGGCGATGAAGCCCGCCTGCGAATACTCGCGCAGAGCCTCGACGAGCTGCGGATGCACGATGGCGCGCCCGTCGACCATGCGCGGCTCGGCGGCGTCGATGGCGGCGGCGAGCGGCGCGAAGCGGCGCGCCGCCAGTTCCTCGGCGCTGTCGAGCATGGCGATCACGGTCTCGCGGTCGATGTGCCCGAAGTTCGGTGTGCCGAGAACGTCGTCGGCCTGGTGCACCGCGAACAACTGGAACTGCAGTTCCTTGGACAGCACGCGCAGGTCTCCCTACAAAGTGTCGACTATAATGCCATATACTGCTTACAGTCGAACCCGGGCCCTTGATGGCGGATTTTCAGGCACAGCGCCGAGGAGGCATCCGTGACGGACGATCGTAGCCCACCGGCGATTGCGGAGCGCATCCGCGAGACGATCCGCGCCGGCAGCGCACCTCCGGGGTCGCATCTTGGGGCGGGGGAGCTGGCCGAGCGGTTCGGAGTC
This sequence comes from Steroidobacteraceae bacterium, assembly GCA_044375655.1. GTDB lineage: Bacteria > Pseudomonadota > Gammaproteobacteria > Steroidobacterales > Steroidobacteraceae > UBA964. The sequence goes on from JBILMF010000023.1 coordinate 13,169, forward strand.
AGTCGCGGGCCCGTGCGTGAAGCGCTGCGGCTTCTGGAGTCCGCCGGCTTGGTACGCATCGTGCCGCAGAAGGGTGCCTTCGTGGTGGCACCCGGCGACGAGGAAGTGCGCGAACTACTGTCCATCCGCGAGGTATTGTTCGCGGCGCTCGCGCAGCGCTGCACGGAACGCATGACTCCGGTCGATCTGGCAAACCTCACGCGCGCCGTTGACGATCTCGCCGCCCTTGCCGCCAAGCCGGACTGCTCGGCGCGCGACTTCCAGCGCATGACTGACCGCTTCGTTGCCCGCATGTACCGTATCGCGGCGCTGCCGCGGCTCGTGCGCATGATCCAGGACCTGAGCTCCGGCCCGGGGGAGATCTGGGGACATCTGGCGGTCGCCACTCGCGAGATGCGGCTCGCGGACCTGCGCGGCTACCAGCGCCTGCTGCGAGCGATTCGCTCACGCGATGCGCAGTCGGCTTTCGAGACCGCGCGCGCAATGCACGCCGAGGGCGTAGCCCGCGCGATCGAACTCAACGAAATCATCCGCGCTCCGGGCAGCCAGACGGCGGTCCCGCTCAAGCGCAGCCGGCGGCGTCTCGGCGCAGTGGGATCGCAGCGGGCGAGCGGTGGCACCCGCTGAGGGCTTGGACGCGCGGGCCGCCACACGGCGGGCCTTGCTGCGGGTGGGGGTACTCGCCGGCGGTTCGACGTTGTTGCTGCCGGCGTCCTGGCCGGGAGCGCAGCCGGCGGACGGCGGATTGGAACCGCTGGCTGACGCGTGCCGCGAACTGTACATCTTCGGCCTTCCCGCACTCGAAATGGCGCGTGCGCGCGAGCGCACCATCGGCGCCCGCGCCAATGAGTTCCGTCACGTACGCGCCCTGGCGTCGGCTGCCTCACGACGCGTGACCACGCCGAACAACGACACTCTCTACTCCTCCGCCTGGCTGGACCTGCGGCACGGACCGGTCGAACTCGCGATCCCGTCGACCGGTGCCCGCTACTTCTCACTCGCGTTGCTCGACATGCACTCGAACAATTTCCACATCGTGGGCACGCGCGTGACGGGTGGCGGAGGCCATCGCTTCCGGCTGCTGCCGCCTGATGCGAACGCGGCGCGCGGCGAGGTGCGGGCACCAACGCCCTGGGTATGGGTGCAGGCGAGGACACTGGTGGCCGACGACACCGATCTGCCCGCGGCGCACGCCGTGCAGGATGCTTTGCAGATCAGCAGCACGCGCGCCGGCGGGAGTATGTCCGCGGCAACGCCGGGGTCCGCAACGGCCTACACATCGGCCGCGATACCCGTCGCCACGGCGGCGCCACTGACGCAACTCGCCGCGATCGCTCGCCTGCTCGACACGGAGGCGCCGCCGGCGCCGGCCGACCGCGCACTGCTGGCGCGCCTGCGCAGTCTTGGGTTGACCACCTCGGCCCTGAAGGCCGCTGCGGGCGCCCTTGCGGAGACGCAGCTCGCGACCGCAGCCGAGCGCGGCGTGACCGCAGCGCGCCGCGAGATCGCGGCCACGCTCGCGCACCCCGCAATCGTCGATGGCTGGCTCTACTCGCGTCCCTCTATCGGCAACTTCGGCACCGACTACCTGTACCGGGCGTCGATTGCGGTGTGGGGGCTCGCCGCGCTGCCGCCCGTCGAGGCGGCTTACTTTCGCGCGGTCGGACCCGAGTCCGGATCGATCTTCGACGGTCGCAGGAACTGGCGGATCCGCTTCGCGGCGGATCGACTGCCGCCGGTCGGCGCATTCTGGTCGCTGTCGCTGTACGAGGCCATGCCCAGCGGCGAGCTTTTCTTTTTTGACAATCCGCTGCGGCGCTACGCGATCGGTGATCGCACCCCGGGTTTGCTGCGTGGCAGCGATTCGAGCCTGCAGATCCGCATCTCGGCGGACGATCCCGGCTCCGCCTGGCGCAGCAACTGGTTGCCCTGTCCGCGCGGGCCCTTCGCGCTGGTCCTGCGGGCCTACCTGCCGGGGCAGCCGATCATCGATGGAACCTATCGTCTGCCGCCGCTGGAGCCCACATGAAGCCATTTCCCGACACTGCATTGACGAAGGACGCGGACGGCACCCTCGTTGGTCCTTGGCGCCGTCCCGTTAACCTGCTGCGTACGCAGACCTACGAGGAACACGCTTCGATCCATGACGACGCCACGGCGCGGCGGCTCGGCTTTCGAGGCGGTACCGTCGAGGGGCCGACCCATTTCAGCCAGCTCACGCCTTTACTGGTCGAACTGTTCGGCACCGCATGGCTGGAAACCGGCTGCATTTCCGCCAACTACCGGAACGCTGCCTATGACGGCGAGGAACTGCAGGCGCGGGTGAAGCCCGCCGGCGAGGGCTTGGGCGGCGAGGGTACGGCGCAATTCTCGGTGGTCAAACGCGACGGAACGCAGGTACTCGCCGGCAACGCATCCTGCGGTGCGACCCGCGGCCCGAGCGCCGTGCAAGCGAAGCTGCAGCGGTCGCACGCGCTGACTGCGCCGCGCATCCTTGCAGGGGCGCAGGTGGGCATGCGGGCGCCCGTACGGCAGGTCTGCATGGATTTCGCTACCCGCATGGGCAACCTTTATCCTTTTTCGCTCAATGAAAAGCTCGCGGCGATCACCGAGCCGTCGCCCTGGTACCTGCCGGAGGCCGTGACGCCTTGGAGGCGGGCGGTCATGCCGGTCGAGATGATCAGTGTGCTCTTCCAGCAGTTTGCCGCCGAAGACGGCTTCCCGGTCAGCGATCCCGTCGTCGGTCTGTTTGCCGACCAGGAGATACGCCTGCATGCGGGGCCGCTCGCCCCGGGGATCGTCTACCGTCTCGAGCGGCAGATCGTTGCGCTTACCGAGACCCCGAAGACCGAGAGCATGTGGCTGCACAGCCGACTGCTGCTCGGCGAGGACACGATAGCCGAGATGCTCCTCAATCAGGCCTTCCTCAAGGCTTCCTCACCGCTCTACGCGCCTCCGGTCTAGGGCATAGCGGGTGCTGCGGGCCTCGATGGCGGCGAGCCGCGCGTCGATGTCCTTGCGGTCGAAGTAGCGGCCGGCGGCCATCACGCCCGCGATGCGGCGCGCATGCGCGATGTCGACGAGCGGGTCGGCGTCGAGCAGCACGAGGTCGGCGCGCGCACCCTTGACGATGCGGCCGTCGATCGGCGAACCGTCGATCCACTCGGCGGCGCCGACGGTCGATACGCGGAGGATGCGTGCCGGCGCGATGCCGGCCCCGGCCCACAGCGCGAACTCCCGGTGCAGCGAAAATCCCGGCACCAGCAGCAGCGTCCCGGTGTCGGTGCCGGTCAGGAGGCGCGCGCCGCGCCGATCGAGGTCGGCGAGCACGCGCTGGAACCCCGCGACATCGATGGTCTCCGGCGCTTTCGCGCGCCGGCCTAAGGCGCTGCGGGAGAGCCCGGCCGGCAGGTACCTGGCCTCGGGGAAAGGCTCGCGCAACAGATCCTCCTGATGGAGATTGGTCCACAGCACGATCAGGGTCGGCGAGTTCCACACGCCGCTGCGCACGGTGAGTTCGGCGAGCGTGGGGTCCACCTCGGGTCGGTAGCCGTAGAAGTGCTCGATGCAATCGAAGCCGGCGTCGATGGCGCGCGCCGCGCCGAGCGTCCGCGGGATGTGACCCACGGCACGCAGGCCGGCGGCCTTCGCGGCCTCGATGCCGCCGAGGAAGATGGCCTCGTCCTCGATGTTGTGCAGCTTGATGGCGTCGTAGCCCGCGGCGGCGTACTCGGCGATGCGTCGGCGGATCTCCTCTACCGAGGACACCACGGTGATGAACCCCGCCGGCCGCGGCAGTGTGGTGAGCAACGGGCCGGTGACCACCATCCTCGGACCTGATCGCAGGCCGTCGGCGACATCCTTTCGCAGCGCCAAGGCCCGCGTCGTGCCCGCCATGACGCGCACGGTGGTGACGCCGTTGGCGAGGTAGAGGAACAGCTGGTCGTCCGTGTCCATGGGCATCAGGTGCACATGCATGTCGGAGAGCCCCGGCATGAGGAACTTGCCGCGCGCATCGATGCGCCGAGCGCCGGCCGGGATGCGGATGCGCGGGCCGACCGCGGCGATCCTGCCGTCCTCGACGAGCACGGTCACGCGCGGGATCGACCGCCCCTCCTCCGGACGCACCACGGTCGTCTCGACGAACGCGAGGGTCTCGGCGCGCGTCACGGATCCTGTGACCGACCCCGACAGCAAGGCCACCAGCGCGGCGAGCAGCGACGTCCGCGCCGACCGCGGTCTGCGCTGCATGCCGCCCTTCCCGACCATCACGGACATCAGAAGGCCAACTCGACGCGCTGACCGGCGATCTCGACGACATCGCGCCGCGGCGCCCAACGCGGCGGCACGTTGCCGCCCTCGAAACCCTCCAGCAGCGTCGTCAGGCGCGCCACCACAGCAGGCTGGGCGGCCGCGACGTTGCGGAGCTCGCCCGGATCGGTCTCCAGATCGAACAACAGGTCGATACGTCCATCCTCGGGCGTCTTGGCCTTCCAGAGTTTCCAGCGCCCGTCGCGGACGACATGGTTGTCGCCGGAACGCCAGAACAACGGGGTCGATGGCGACTCCTTTCCGGCGCGCAGCGCCGGCAGCAGGTCGCGACCGTCGAGGCGCGGCGCGGCGGCGAGGTCAGCGCCCGTCACCGACAGCGCGGACACCATCGCATCGAGCGTGGTCATCGGCGTCCTGACCGTGCGACCGGCCGGGAGCGTATCCGGCCAGCGCCAGAGCATGGGGACACGCAGGCCGCCCTCGCGCAGGTCGCGCTTGAAACCGCTGACATCGCCGTTCGAGCAGGTGCCGCGCAGGTACTCCGGGCAGCCGTTGTCGCTGAAGAGCACCACCAGCGTGTCGCGTCCGCGGCCGGAGGACTCGAGCGCGCGCAGGATCGCACCCACGCTGTCGTCGAGCGAGGCGATCATGGCGGCGTAGGTGCGCAGCGCCGGATCCCGGATCGCGGCGACGCGCTGCATGACCGCGGCGGGGGCCTCGATCGGCACGTGCGGTGCGTGATGCGTGACGACGAGGAAGAACGGGTCCACCGAGTGCCGATCTATGAAGTCCACCGCCTCGCGGGTGACGATATCCGTCAGGAAGCCGCTCTCCTCAAGAGGCTGTCGGCCGCGCATGAATCCTTGCTTGCGCTGCGCGCGCTCGCGCTCGCCGGGTACCAGATGACGGCCGTCACCGACCGCGAGCGTCGGCAGGTACACGGCGCTGGAGGCGAAGCCGAAGTACTCGTCGTAGCCGCGGTCCAGGGGGTGATAGCCCGCCTGCGTGCCGAGATGCCACTTGCCGATGAGGCCCGTCACATACCCCTGCGTGCGCACCCGCTGCGCCAAGGTGACCTCGTCGGTCGGCAGCGACACCTCCGGGGTCTCGCGCAGCGCCGGATTGAAATCCTGACCGAAGCGCGCTTGGTAGCGTCCGGTGTGGAATCCGGCCCGTGACGGGCTGCACACCGACGCGGTGGCGTAGCCCGCGGTGAAGCGGATGCCCTCGCGCGCGAGGCGGTCGATGTTCGGCGTGGGGATCGTCTTGGCGCCGTAGGCGCCGACATCGCCGTAGCCGAGGTCGTCGGCGACGATGACCACCACGGAGGGTCGCGGCGCCGCCCCCGCGGTGGACGCGTACAGCAGCAGCGTCGCAGCCACGACCGGCGCGGCGACACATCGGAACATCATCAGCGGAACTGTGTCTTCAGGAACTTCAGGATCTCGGCGCGCGCGCGCGCCTCCTCCTCGCGCTCGGCGGGTGAACGCTCGCCGCGGCCGACACGGGCCATGGCGTTCTCGCGGCCCCAATAAAATCCGTGCGGCACCTGCTCGGCGACGAACAGCGTGAGCGGCGCCTGTGCCGCCTGCATGCGTTCGATCGTGCCCTGCAGCAGCACGTAGGGCACCTGGTCGTCACCCTTGCTCGCGAGCATGAGCGTCGGGATGCGCACCTTGCCGGCATGGGTCTCGAAGGAATTCGCCTCAAGCTCCTCTTTCGTCCGTCGCGAGCCTTTGCCCATGCGCGAGCGGATGTCGAGCAGGACCTGCCGCGCCGAGGGCGTCAGCGCATCGAGCGGCGGCGTATCGATGTCCTGCACCAGCGAGACATAGGCGTTCGGCTGGAAGGGTGAACCCGCGATGGCGCAGCGGAACTCGTCGCGTCCGACGGTGGTCAGGACCTCCATCAAGAGCTTTCCGCCGTGGCTGCCACCCATCGCGCAGACGCGGTCCGGGTCCACGCCCGGCAGGGTCTTGGCGAAGCGGATACCGGCGAGCGCGTCCTTCCAGATGTTGCCGCCGCCCTGCCGATAGTCGATAGACAGGATCGCCCACGGCTGCTCGTTGAACATGGCCACTGTGGGCGAGGAGGTCATGGCGCCCGCCTCCGGCGGCGTGGCGAGGGTGCGCAGATAGCCGAAGTCGCGGTTGCCCTGACCGCCGTGGATGGTGACTACGACCGGGATCCTCTCACTGGGCATGTTCTCCGGGACGCTCAGCACGGCGCGCAACTGACGACCATCGTGCGACGGGAACATCATCTCGGTGACGCGGCGGCCGGCGATGATATCGAAGCCCGGCTTCGGCTCCTGACGACCACGCGACGCCTGCTCACGGACCCGTGCGCGGACCGCGTTCTTCTCGGCCGCGTCGATCACGCCGTCGCCGTTGGTGTCGAAGCGTTTGAGTCGCGGGTCGGTGGCGGGCTGCTGCTGGGCCGCCGCTGCGGCGATGAGCGAGAGCGCGCCGAGAAGGAGACTGAGTTTCTTGGTCTGCATGGTCTGTTGATCCTTAAAGGACGGGAGTCGGGTCTGCTAAGGGTGCGGCTCGGACGCGGCCGCAGCGGCGGGGGCGGTGCGCACCGGGACGAGGCGCGGCGCGGGTCCGTCGATCAGCAAGGCGCGCGGATCGCCGGGCGAGGAGTCCGGCCACGCGGTCTTGCCGTCGGCGGCCGGCCGACCGTCGCGCATGAACGAGATCCAGTACGCCAGCAAGGCATCGGCCACGGCCTGCCGGTCCGCCGCCATCGCCGGCGGTACCTCCGCGGACGCGCGGCGACGCCGCTCCCCGCGGCCCTCCGCGCGTTCGCGGTTGCCGGCGATGATCTGGCCGCTGGTGGGGCCGGTACGCGCGAACACCTGCGAATCCGCGTTGCCCTGCGCCTTGCCGAGGTTGCCGAAGGTGTAAGGCATCGCAGCGCCGTGCGGTGCCGGCCCACGACCCGGTGAATAGGTGAAGTAGTAGAGCCAGGCCCTGCCGCCCGCTTTCGCCACGCCTTCGGCGCGTCCCAAGGCAGCGGCCATTGCGCCGCGCACCTCGATGCGGTCCGTTGCGCCGCCCCGCCCGCCCGACTCGCCGTCGGTGGCGCCGATGATCATCTTCACCGGTGCCACCTCCGCCGCGCCGTAGGCCTCGCTGAGGTCCTTCACCAACACCTTGCCGTCGACGAAGGGCTTGGTGGGCATGCCCGCGGCACCGCCGCGGCTCTGCACGGCCGCGTACTGCCCGCCGAACTCGTTGCCGGCCAGCATGCGCTGGCGGCGCTCGGTCATCGGGAAACCGCGCTTCGCTACGATGTCTTTGGCCGGGATGTCCCGCAACCTCGCGGGATCGCCGGCCGCATCACCGAACTCGGCAGCGAACGCGACGCCGGCGGCCTCGGCCTGCGCCAGCGTCTGCACGCCCTCGGTCCCGCCCGCGCTCTGCACGATGGCCTTGGTGAACAGCCCGCGCGCAAGCGGCGATTGCACGAGGATGAGGCTGCTGGTACCGCCTGCGGACACGCCCGACACGGTGACGTTCGACGGGTCACCGCCGAAGCGCGCGATGTTGTCGCGCACCCACTCGAGCGCCGCGATCTGGTCGAGCATACCGAAGTTGCCGGTGGGTTCGCCGGCCGCGGCCGCTTCACGCGCGAGCGCCGGGTGCGCGAACATGCCGAGCGCACCCAGCCGATAGTTGGCGGCGACGACCACGATGCCGCGCTTGGCGAGCTCCGTGCCGTCGGTCGCGGGCTGCGTCGAGGAACTGTTGATGAAACCACCGCCGTGGATCCAGACGAGCACCGGCGCCTTGCGCGCACCGGGCGAAGCCCAGATGTTGAGCGTCAGGCAGTCCTCGCTCTGCGGCAGATCATAGAAAAGGTTGGGCTGCGGACAGGCCGGCCCGAACTGCGTGGCATCGCGCACGCCCTGCCACGGCACGACGGGCTGCGGTGCCCGCCAGCGCAGCGGCCCCACCGGCGGCGCGACGAACGGGATGCCGCGCCAGACATGGACACCGTCGAGCGCGAGGCCCTGCACCTTGCCGCCGCTGACGCTGCGGACGGCGGGCGCTGCGGTCGACGCCACACCCGCGGTCCCGGCGGCCCCGGCTGTTGCGAGTGCCGCCGCAGAGAACGCGACGATGCTAGCCGCGAGGGCCGCCGCTGCTGCGATCGATCCGTCGTACCGCTGCCGGTGCGCGATCATGCGCGTGTCCGGATCAGACCCTCGAGCGGCTTGATGGCACGGCTATCGGGGAAGATGGTCTCCAGCGCGCCGTCGGCGACGCTCAGGTGCTCGCGCAGCACGCCCTTGCACAGCGCGCGCAGGTCGGTGGTGGTGAGCAGGTCGCGGTCTTCGAAGAGTTTGCCCTCGCCGAGACCGGGCCAGTCGGCGATGATGCGACCGCCAGCTACTGCGCCGCCGAGGAGAAACGCGGCGCCGCCGGTGCCGTGGTCGGTGCCGCGGTTGCCGTTGATGCGCACCGTGCGGCCGAACTCGGTGATGACCATCACGGCGGTGTTGGTCCACTCGGGGCCGAGTCCCTCCTTGAGCGCGGCGAGGCCGCGGTCGAGCGCGATATAGAGCTCGGCGAACCGACCCTGGTAGCCGCCTGCGGACTGTTGGCCCGGCAGGAAGCGCACGTTCTGCGAAGCGTGGCTGTCCCAATTACCGAAGTCGATGGTGACGATGCGCGGGCCGGCAGGGTCACGCAGGAAACCCGCGGCCGCTCGTGCCTGCCGGATGAAGCCGCGTGCCTGAGCGCTGGTCAGCTCGTTCTTGCCGCCGTCGCCCATCGCCCGACCCATGGCCTCGGCCTTGAAGCCCTTCTCGAAGCTTGGCCCTAAACCCGCATCCGGCCGGTACAGTTCGGCGAGCCGCACGATGGTGTCGGGATCCACGCCCTGTCCGTCGGCCGGAACCCACGAGGCAATCGGTACGTCGCCACGCATCGACAGCGGTGGTGTTGCGCCGATTGCCATCGCGAGGTCGGCATCCTTGCGTGGCGGCAGGTAGGCGAGGGCGCGATTCAGCCAGCCGTTGCGTATCGTTTTGTCGGTGGTGCCGCGATCGAAGGCATCTTGCGCGTCGAAATGTGAACGGTCCCGGTAGCCGTGGCAGGCGGCATGGACGATGGTGAGTTCGCCGGCGCCGTATAGCTTGTGCAGCGTCGGCAGGTCCGGGTTGAGTGCGAACAGCCCATCGAGTTTCAGGGCGTCGAACGGCGTGCCCTCGCCGGGGCTGCCGTCGGCGAGCTCGCCGCGCAGCGACTTGAAGCGCGGCTCGCCCCAGGCCGGAACGGCCGAGAGGCCGTCCATCGCGCCTCGAAGAAACACGAACACGAAGCGTCGCTCGCCGCCCGTCATCGCTACGGCCAGACCCGGGGCCAGCGTCAGAAGGCCGCCGCCTGCAAGCATCCCCTGTACGACAGATCTGCGCGAAACCATGTTCATCTCCTCTGGAATTCGGCACTGGCGAGAATCAGCGTGACCGCCTGCTCGCGGGTCGCCGCGCGCTCGACGGCGCGGCGCAGTTCAGGGGAGGCGGAGCCGCCAAGCGCGGAGTCGAGCAGCAGCGGCCCATCGGGCAACGACGCCGCATACCGCAGCGCGAGTTCATGCGACCACTCGATGCGCTTGACGATCGACGCGGCGCCGGACCAGTCGGCGAGCCGGTCGTACCAGCCCTGCGGGCCCGGCGCGCCGAACGGCTTTTGCCCCATCTGTGCGAGTTCATCGTAGAGCTTCGAGGGGACGATCGATCCCGAGCCTTGCGCGGGAGGCGATGCCTGCGCCATTGCCGCCGGGGCCATCCCGGCAGGCACACGCGCCTCAGTGGGGAGCCGCATGCCCGGCGGCGGCCGGTAAGTCTCGACGCGGTAGCTTGGATACGGCGGCAGCTCGGCAACCTCGGCGTCGACCGCACGCAGTGCGGAGAGCACGAAGTCCTCGGGCTGCTTGAGCTTGCGTTTCTCGGGCTGCCACGCGTCGGCAGCTTCGACGAGCGCGCGCGCCATCTGGCCGATGTCGGTGTCATGGGCGAGATAGACGTCTGCGAGCCGAGCCACCAGCGACCCGGGCGGGTCGTCGCTGACAAAGTGGCGTGCGAACTTGGCGGCCAGGAAACGTGCGGTCGCCGGCTGGCGCGCAAGGTCGACGAGCATCTGCTCGGCCTGTTGTACCCCCACGTCCGGATACGCCTTGCCCAGCATGGTGAGCGCTCCGGGCTCGTGCCAGTCCGGGTAAAAAGCAAAGGCGTACGGGCCGTCGGGCGCCCGCTGTGGCAGCGCGATGGCGCTCGCGTACACCGTGTTGGCGCGCAGGATAGCCGGCGCAGTGCTCCAGCCGGTCAGTGCCGTTGCGAGGGCGACGACATCTGCCTGCCGGTATCCGCCCTCGACGCCCATGGTGTGCAACTCGAGGATCTCGCGCCCGAGGTTTTCATTGAGACCCATCCCGCGCTCCCGTCCGAAGGGGGAGTTGGGCCCGACCGAGGTGTCGTTGTCGAGGAAGGTGAGCATGCCGGCGTGCTTCGCCGAGGCAAGCAGCATGTCGCTGAAACGGCCGAGCACATGTGGACGGATAACTTCGCGCTCGTAGGCACCTACGAGGATGGTGGCGGGTATCTTTGCCGTCGGCACGACGAGATGATTGGACCAGAAGCGCACCAGACGCTCGACGAAGGGCCGGTCGGTGGCGAGCGCGTAGCGCGTGCGCGCAGCGAACTCGGTGTGCGCTACCTGCGTGGCCCAGGCGACGTAGCCGCCCAGCATCCGCTGCACGTCCCTGGATGCGGCCTCAGCGCTTGCCTGATCGCCGGCGGCCTGCGCGGCCTCGAGCCGTTGGTTGAGCGTCGGGCTGGCCTCGCCGTAGCGGTGCCAATGGGCGGCGCGTATCTCGGTGCTGGAGAGCAGCCCTGCAAACTGCGGGGCCACGTCGGATCGACCTTCGAGCTGCCCCAGCAGCCAGCCGCGCGGATCGCGGGCTGCCTTGCCGAGTTCTCCCGCTCTCGCGCCGAGTCCGAAGCGGTTGGTGGCGATTGCTGCATTCAGGGACATGCTGCTCTCCCGTGACGAATGGACGCTGTCAGGCGCGGCACGCAGCCGCGAAAACCGCGGCGGCGCGGCGGGTGTCGCTGACCTGCCATCGCTTTCAACGCGGCTCCGCGGTGATTCCGTCGCGGCGATCCGCAATTGCCGTGTCCACGACCTTGCGACTTTGCCGAGACTTGCAAGCCGGCACGATCCCGCCTATTTTTTATGTCGACAAACTACGAGAAAATGTCGGCACTTTAAGTAGTCAAAGTCATCAAAAATAGACTGATCCGGAAGCTGATTCACGCGGAGGGAAGATTGATGTCCACATCGGAAAAAAATATTCGCGGCCCGTCTGCGTCGTCCCGAATTCCCGCGGGCGCTGCAGTCGTGCTCTGTGTCCTCGCGATTCTGGACGGCGGTGACGGCGTGGCACGCGCGGCAGCGCCGGAGAGCACGGGTCCCGTGGGTCTCGAAGAAATCATCGTCTCCGCGCGCAAGCGTCAGGAGGCGCTCGCCGACATCCCGGGTTCCGTGTCTGTCGTCTCCGAGGAATTGATCCGCGAGCTCGGCGGTCTCATCGACCCGCTGCAGCTCGGTGAACTGCTGCCTGGTCTCACGGTGGAAGATGAGGGGCTGCCGGAGTACAAGGCGCGCGGTGCCGGCGTCTCCACCAACAATCTCGCCGACCCCTCCATGGTGGTGCTGCGCAACGGGGTCAATGTTGTCGGCGGCTTCGGCGGCAGAACGCTGTCGCGCATCGACCAGTTCGACACCCGGCAGGTCGAGCTGTACCGCGGCGCGCAGGGTTCCATGTTCGGTCGCAACGCGGTGGGCGGCGTGATCAACGTGGTGAACCGGGAGCCCACAGAGGATTTTGAGTGGAATGCGCTGGCCTCGCTTGGCTTCGACAAGCGCCAAATGCGTGCCGAAGGGGTCGTCAATGTGCCGCTGGTTGTCGACCGCCTGTTCATGCGCACCGGCGTGCAGTACGCCACCGAAGATGGCCTCTACCGCAACGAATTTCTCGGGGGGCCTGCGCTGCCGCAGGAGTCGCTCGGGCTGCGGCTGGGACTGCGGGCGCTGCTGTCCGAGTCGACGGATGCCACGCTGTTCGTGGACTGGGAGGACTTCGAGAACTCGCGCTACATCGACTCCGGCACGCGACGAGCGGGCGTCGAGCCGGAGACCTTTCTCACTGTCGGTGCGGTCGACGATCGCGGCCAGCCCTTGTCCGCTAGCAGTGGGTTTCCGGCGAACTCCCCCTATGACGAGTATCGCAGCGCGGTGGATACGGCGGGCTTCTATCGCCAGCGGCTGCTCAACTCCAGTCTGACGATAAACCACAGCCTGCCGTTCGCGACGCTGCAGTCGGTGACCAACTACCGCGACCGGAACTTCGACACGCTGGTCGACGGCGACGGCAGCTACGTCGGCGGTCCGGCGACCACCGTGCCCGCGCTGCGGGCCGGCGTGCTGCCTGCGCCGAACACCACCACCAATGCCGTCTGCGTACGCACGGTGACCAACGCCCAGCGGCAGTTCACTTCGGTGACGACCGCGCGACAGTGCACCAATCTCTTCGATACGGAGTCGAGCGACTTCTCCCAGGAGCTGCGTCTGCTGTCGAGCGGTGATGGCGCGTTGCAATGGCTGGCCGGCGTGGACTACCGCGATTTCCGCAACCCGGTGCTTGAGATCCGCGACGGGCGCTTTGCCAACACCACCGGCGCCGGCACGATCTCCAATTTTCTCTCCGATGCGGTCCTCACCAACCGCCAGCACGGTGCCTTCCTGAGTGCCGAGGTCTCTTTCGCCACGCGCTGGAGCCTCGCCGGCAGCCTGCGCTACTCGAAGGAGCGCAAGGCGTTGCGGCTGCGCGTGCTGCAGATTGACACGACGCCCGCTCAGCTCGAGACCGCCGCCAACGAGCGGGACGACTTCGAGAGCTTCGACCCCACACTCACCCTGAGCTACGAGTTCGGTGAACATCTGCTGTACATGGCGGCTGCCAAGGCGGAGCGGTCCGGAGGCTATAACCGGGCGGCAGGAATCGCCTCGGCGCCGGCCGCGCTGGCCGGCGTGAATGTGCCGCTGCGCTATGAGGACGAGCAGGCGCGGACCTATGAGCTCGGCTTCAAGGGCCGCTTTGCGAATCGGCTGCTGCCGTTCCGCTATTCGCTCACCGTCTACCAAGCGGATTACGACGATATCCTGCGCAATGCCGTGGTCACGGCCGGCGGCAACTCGGGCGATCCCGATACCGTGATCCTCGGCTCGCAGCTGGTGAACATCGGCGAGGCGCGGGTGCGCGGCCTCGATCTCGAGCTCGATGGTCTACTGGACAACTGGCTGTGGAGCGGCGGCAGCCTGCGCTGGAGTCTTGCTTATACGCTCGCGGACAGCGAGATCCTGAGCGGGCCTGCCACGGGCCAGTCGCTGCAGGACCTGCCACGAACGGGATACAACGCCAATCTGCTCTATCGCCGCACGCTGCGCGACCGCGGCGACGAGGGCGTGGGCGCATTTTTCGCCAGCATCAATGGCGAGTACGAGTCACCGAAGACGCCGTCGACGAGCACCGTAGCGGTTGACCCGCGACGCCGGCTCAATGCGCGCGTCGGTGTCGATGGCGACTGGAATGGCAAGGGCTGGCAGCTGACGCTGTTCATCGACAACCTGCTCGATTTCGATGACATCGTCACCCGCGGCAACCTGAACACCTACGACGGCGTGGCGTCGATTTCCCGGCAGCTGGCGCGGCGCGCGGAGCCGCGTAGTTTCGGTGTGCGGTTCTCGATGAACAGCGGTCGCGGGGGGCGCGGCCGATGAGCCGGCGGCACGGCAAGGCGGGCTGCATCCGGTGCTTCGGCATTCTACGGTTTGCGGCGCTCGCAGCCTTGGCAACTCTCATGGCGCCATCGACGCTGGCGCGTGCAGCCGACGCGGACGTCGCGGAGGGGCCGCGGCGGACGCCGACGCTGCGGGTGGAGAGCGGCAAACTGGTCGGCGAAGATCTGGGAAGCGTACGGCTGTACAGAGGCATTCCCTATGCAGCACCGCCGGTGGGGGACCTTCGCTGGTCGCCGCCACAGCCGGCGCCCTCCTGGCGTGGCACCCGCGAGGCGCTGGCCTTCGGCGCGATGTTTCCGCAGGTCGACCGACGCTCGCGAACCGACCAGCAGGGGGAGGATGCGCTGCTGCTGAATGTCTGGGCTCCTGCCGGAGCCCGTCGGGCGCCAGTGCTTGTGTGGTTCCACGGCGGCGCATTTCTGCAAAACTCTGGTGCCGACCCGCGAGCCGATGGTCGCCAGCTGGCGGAACGCGGCGTGGTGGTGGTGACCATCAACTACCGGCTCGGCGCACTCGGGCTGTTTGCCCACCCGCAACTGACTGCCGCCGCCGGTCCCACCGAGCCGCTCGGCAACTACGCGTTGCTCGACATGATGCAATCCCTGCGCTGGGTCAGGCGCAACATCGAAAATTTTGGCGGCGATCCGCGCAACGTCACCATCTCCGGCTCCTCCGCCGGCGGCACGGCCATCCTGTATCTGCTCGGTATCCGTGCGGCCGATTCGCTCTACGACAAGGCGATCGTGCAGAGCAGTGGCGGGCGTGAGGGTGTGCTGACGCTCGCGCAAGCCGAGGAAGCCGGCGAGCGGCTCGCGGCAGCGTTGCTGCCTGACGGTCCGGCGGACCTTGCCGGCCTGCGCGCGCTGCCGGCGGCGGCTTTCGCGCTCGGGGCGGAGCGTACCCGCAGCCTCGGACTGCCCGTCAAGCCATTCGTCGACGGCAGGCTGGTGACCGCTCCGCCGAGCGAAATCTTTGCTGCCGGCGGACAGCGTCGCTTGCCACTCATGATCGGCGCGGCGAACGGCGAATCGGGCGGCACCTTCGGCGATGAAATCGCGGTGCGCGGCGGCTTCGGGTTCCAGTTGCAGCTTGCCGAGGCCATGGCCCGCCACGGCCAGAGCGTGTGGCTGTTCCACTTCACGTTCGTGCCGCCCGAGCGGCCGCGGCCCGCCGCACATGGCGAGATCGTCGGCTATTCGTTCGGCAACCTCGGCCCGAGCGCGGGCGAACCGGCACGGCGGATGTCCGCGGCGCTGATCGACTACTGGTTGGCTTTCATGCGCGACGGGCAGCCGTCATCTACTGCGGGCCCGGCCTGGCCGGCCTTCGAACCCGCGAAGCGCAGCGTGATGGTGTTCGGCAACGCAGCGATTGCCGTCAAAGCGGCCCCGGCATCGCTACCCGCTGATGAACTGCGCCGGCAACGTCGTCAGTAGCGCACCTTGACGTCGGTCGCGGCGATGCGCGCGTCATGGACTCGCCCCTGCATTCGGGGTGGAACGTTGGCGGCGTTCCACTGCGCGAACGCGGCCGTCATCTGCTGCACTCGGGCTGGCTCTGCGGCCGCGAGGTTGCGGGACTCCTTCGGATCCGTAGCCAGGTTGAAGAGAAAAGGCCGGGCCTCGCCGACGGCGTCGCTGACCACCAGCAGTTTCCAGTCGCCTTCGCGCACCGCGTAATCGCTGCCGGCGCGCCAGAACAGCCGCCGATGCGGCGACGTGCGTCCCCGCAGCACGATTTGCAGGTCGACGCCGTCCAACTCCCCGGCCTGCGGATGCAGCCCGGCGGCCGCAACGATCGAGGCTACGGCGTCGAGGGAGGATACCGGCTGCTCGAAGCGTCTTCCCGCCGTGGGGGTGCGGTGCCAGCC
>JBILMF010000136.1:0-8170 GCA_044375655.1 Steroidobacteraceae bacterium
TCATCCACTCGGCGTTCTGGAACCTCGCCGACAATGCGGCAAAGTACACGCCAGCGGGTGGTTCGATCGCGTTGCGCTGGTGGACGGACGAACTCGGCGGGCACTTCGCGGTCAAAGATACAGGACCAGGCATAGCACCCGAGCACCTGCCGCGGCTCACCGAGCGGTTCTACCGCGTCGATCCGGGCCGGGCACGGGACACCGGCGGTTCGGGACTCGGCCTCGCGATAGTGCGCCATGTCCTGCAGCGGCATGGTGCGGAGCTGCGCATCGAAAGCGAGGAAGGACGCGGCAGCACGTTCAGCTGCCACTTCCCGCGACTGCGGCTGGTGGGCGAACCGGTCGCAATGGGCGAGGACAGTCGCTATCCTCGTCCGGAACAGGGCTGACCCGCGCGGCGGGCGCGCGGCCGGGCGTCTCCGGCTCTTTGGGGGCAAAGCACGATGGAAACCGCAGATCTTTCACCGCACATCTCGCGCCGCTTCAACGAAGACCTCGACCGGGTGCGCACGCAAGTGCTCAACATGGGGGGGTTCGTCGAACAGCAGCTCGCGCGTGCGGTCACGGCGCTCGTCGACGGCGATAGTCAGCTTGGCGAGTCGGTGGCGCGCGACGACTACCAGGTCAACAAGATGGAGGTGTCGATCGACGAGGAATGCTCGCGCATTCTCGCGACGCGTGCCCCCGCGGCCAGCGATCTGCGGCTGATCGTCGCCATCATCAAGGCGATCACCGATCTCGAGCGCATGGGCGACGAGTGCGAGAAGATCGGCTACATCGCCTCGCGGCTCGCCACGCAGGAGCGTCCGGCTGACAAGTACCGCGAGGTCAAGCATCTGGGCCGCGTGGTACAGGCCATGGTGCACGACTCGCTCGACGCCTTTGCGCGCATGGACCCGGCGGCGGCGCTGCGCGTGGCGCGTCAGGACCGCCTCGTCGACGAGGAGTACGAGGCCATCCAGCGGCAGTCAATCACCTTCATGATGGAAGACCCGCGGGCGATCCGCCGCGTCATCGACGTCATGTGGGTGGTGCGCGCGCTCGAGCGCATCGGCGACCACGCGAAGAACATCTGCGAGTACGTCATTTTCATGGTGCACGGCAAGGACGTGCGGCACGTGCGACTCGAGGACGTCGAGACCGAGTTGCGCCAGCGCAGCGATCCCGCCGCCTGATCGGGAGCAGGGCGTGGGCGTACTCGGACGTCTGCTGACAGATCGGCGATCCGGCAACGCGGTCGGGTTTCTCGCCTGCGTACTGCTCATGGCCTATGCGCTCTACGCGGAGCACGTGCTCGGCTTCGAACCCTGTCCACTGTGCATGTTCCAGCGGGCGGGTGTGATCGCACTCGGCGTGGTCTTCCTGCTGGCGGCAGCCCACAATCCGGCCGGTCTGCGCGGCGCTCGCCTGTGGGGGGGCGCACTGCTGCTGACTGCGCTTTTTCCCGGCTACGTCGCCGGCCGCCACGTCTACATCCAGAGCCTGCCCTTCGGCTCCGTGCCCGCGTGTGGCGCGAGTCTCGACTACATGCTCGACGTATTCCCATTCACGACGGTGTTGCACAAGGTGCTGTTCGGTGCCGGCGAGTGCCAGAAAATCGACTGGTCACTGCTTGGTCTCTCGATGCCAGCGTGGGTGCTGATCGCGGTGCTTGCCCTCGCCGGCTGGGCTGCCTTCGTCAACCTGCGGCGCGTGCCTTCATCGCAATAAGTTCACGCGCCGTTCATCGCGGAGTAACACTCGGCGCTCACCCTGCGTGCAGCCTCGGCCACGCAGGACTATCAGGACCTTGAGCCCCGCGCCGTCCTACCGCCACTCGGTCCGCAGCGTCTTCATCTCCGACGTCCACCTCGGCTCCCGCGGCTGCAATGCGGTGGCGCTGCTCTCCTTCCTGCGCGAGGTGCAGACGGACAACCTCTATCTTGTGGGCGACATTGTCGACCTGTGGAGCCTGCGCAAGACGTTCTACTGGCCGCAGGAGCACAACAACGTCGTACGCACGATCCTTGGTAAGGCCAAGCACGGCACACGGGTAGTCTACGTACCGGGTAACCACGACGAGGACTTCCGCGAGTTTGCGGGCTCGCTGTTCGGCAACCTGGAGATCGTGCGGGACTGCGTCCACACCACGGCCCGCGGCGAGCGGCTGCTGGTGCTGCACGGCGACGAGTTCGACAGCGTGGTCAAGTGCAGTCGCTGGCTGGCGCTGCTCGGCGCCCACGCCTACGACTTCTCCATCGACATGAACCGGCATTTCAATCGTATCCGCCGCCTCTTCGGTTATGAGTACTGGTCGCTGGCCAATTACCTCAAGCACAAGGTCAAGAACGCCGTGAACTACATCTCGAGCTTCGAACAGGCGGTGGCCGCCGAGGTGCGCCGACGCGGGGTCGACGGCGTCGTGTGCGGCCACATCCATCGAGCCGAAGTCAGTCGTATCGACGGCGTGCTGTACTGCAACGATGGCGATTGGGTCGAAAGCTGCACTGCGCTTGTCGAGGACCGCAACGGTCGGCTGGCGATTTGGAACTGGGCGCTCGGGGACGGTACCGGTCTGCGCACGGTGGGGTGGCAGGAAGAGGGTGGCGTGGTGGCCGCCGCGGCGGCGCAGTCCGCACGGGAGGCGGCTTGAGCGGATTCCTCGGCGGTACGCTTGCGCTGGCGCTGCTGCTGTCGGGGGATGCGCAGGCGGTTGATGGAGCGGGCAATGGAAAAAGCTTCGGGTTCGTGGCCTGGGGGTGCGGCAGTCGCGTCAGGAGCCAGTGGCGGCAGCATGACGGTCGGGTGGTCGCCGAGGAAACACTGGATCTCGAGGGCGGGCGCTGGATGCGCTATCGCCTCCAGCGACACAATGTCCGCCAGGAGGTGGTGGCGATCCGCTCGGGTCGGGAGATCGTGGTCACGATCCGCAAGGGTGAGTCGCAGCGGCGTGTGAGCTTGCGTCCGACTGGCGAGCTGCTGGCCGGACCCACGCTGGTGAGCCACTTGGCTGAAGCCTTGCCGACCCTGCAGGCCGGCAGACCGATGGAGTTCGACTATCTGATCGCCGAGCAGGGCATCGTGCTGCGGCTGCGCGCGACCGCTACGGCGCAGGGTGGCGTCGAGGCGCGCGAGGCCGCAGGATCGCAGGCGGTCCCGGGCACCACGGCGGTGAGGGTCGAGGCGGCGTCCGTGCTGCTGCGGGCCTTCGTGCCGACAACCACGCTTGTTTTTGACGCGGCCGGCGGGCTGCGCTCGCTCTCCGGACGGTTGCTGCCGCAGACCGGGGATGTCACCAAAGCGAAATCTTTGGATGGCGTCCTGCGGCTCGAGGCCGCGGAGACGGCGCGATCGTCCTCGCGTATGCAATCAGTCTGTAACACCACCGACCTATCGTGACGGCCATGCGGATCATGATGCTGTCGGATGTCTACTTCCCCCGCGTCAACGGCGTCTCGACCTCGATCCAGACTTTTCGCGGTGACCTGCGTGCCCTCGGCGCGAAAGTCACTCTGCTGGCCCCCGCCTATCCGGGGGCGGGGACGACGGATGACGAGGACATCGTCCGCATTCCGTCACGGGCGGTGCCACGGGACCCGGAGGACCGGGCGATGTCGTGGTCGGCCCTGGGCCGCTGGGCAGCTGCGTTACGACCGTTGGACGTGGATATCGTCCACGTACAGACGCCCTTTCTCGCCCATTACCTTGGCCGGCGTCTCGGGCGGCAACTCGGGGTGCCGGTGGTGGAGACGTACCACACCTACTTCGAGCATTACCTGCACCACTACGTGCCGGCGATGCCGGCGCTGCTGACCCAAGCCATCGCACGGCGCTTCACGGTGGCCCAGTGCCACGACGTGCAGGCGGTGATCTCGCCCTCGAGGCCCATGGCGGACGCACTGCGGGCCTATGGAGTGCGGACGCCGATCGAGGTGCTGCCCACCGGGCTGCCGTCGGCATGTTTTGCCGACGGCAACGGCGCGCGCTTCCGTGCGGCGCAGGGCATCAGCCCCGCGCGGCCGGTCGCGCTGTTCGTGGGCCGCGTGGCGCACGAGAAGAACATCGACTTCCTGGTGCGGATGCTCCCGCGGCTGCGCGACAAGGTCCCTGACGTGCTGCTGATCATCGCCGGAGAGGGTCCGGCGCAGGAACATCTGCGCCGGCTCGTGGGTGAACTTGGACTGTCGGCGAGCGTGCATTTCGTGGGCTACCTCGAGCGCTCGAGCACGCTACTCGACTGTTACCGCGCCGCCGATGCATTCGTCTTCGCTTCGCGTACCGAGACCCAGGGCCTGGTATTGCTCGAGGCCATGGCGCAGGGTACTCCGGTGGTGTCGACGGCGGTGATGGGTACCGCGGATGTGCTCGCCGGGATGCAGGGCGCGGTGGTCGTGCCTGAGGAGTCCGAGGCTTTCGCCGCGGCGGTGGCGGGCGTATTGCGCGATCCAGCGCGGCGTGAGGCGCTCTCCGTGCACGCCCGGGCGGACGCAGCACGCTGGTCCTCACGCTCGATGGCGGAGCGGCTGCTGCGCCTCTACGAGCGCGTGCTCGAAGAGGAAATCATCGTCGATCACGACGTGCGGATCGCACGGCGCGACCGGGTGACGCCGTGACGATCTTCGTCCGGGTCGACCGCGCCGAACACCGCTTGTGCGTGCTCGCCAACGCCGCCTGCCGACGACGCTTGGTCCGCGCGCTTTTCCGCACGGTGAGTCGGCTCGGCGATGGCGTGTTCTGGTACGCGCTGATGGCGCTGATGCCGCTGTTCGTGGGTCTCGATGAGTGGCAGCGGGGCCTGTGGGTGTCTACCCAGATGCTGTGTGCCGGTGCAGCAGGGCTGCTGCTCTACAAGTTTCTCAAGCGCAGACTGGTGCGTGAGCGCCCGTTCATCGGTCTGATCGGTATCGAGTGCGCGATGCCGCCGCTCGATCGCTACAGTTTTCCCTCCGGGCATACGCTGCACGCGGTCACTTTCACCGCGATTGCCATCCGCCATGTGCCGGAGCTCGCGGTGGTGCTGGTGCCGTTTGCACTGCTGGTGGCTGCTTCGCGCGTCGTGCTCGGGCTGCATTACCCCACCGATGTGCTGGCCGGGGCGGCCTTGGGCGGCATGCTGGCGGCCGCAAGCGAGGCCATGTTCTGGTGAGCGGACGGTGGTGTCGGCGTGTCCGCGGCCGGCGCGCTCATCCCGGCCGGCGGCTCGGTCTCAGCCGAGCACTCGCTGCAGCAGACCCACATACATCCGATGCAGCAGGTCGATTTCTTCGACGCGGACTGATTCGTTGACCTTGTGGATGGTGGCGTTGGTCACGCCAAGCTCGACGACCTGCGCGCCCATGGGCGCGATGAAGCGGCCGTCGGAAGTGCCGCCACCGGTCGAGAGCTTGGGCGCATGGCCGACCACGGCCTTCACGGCTTCGATCGCGGCCGTCGAGAGGATTCCCGGCGGCGTGTAGAACGGCTCGCCTGAAACGTACCACTCGAGGGTGAAGCGAACCCCATGCCGATGCAGGATGTCTTCCACGGTCTGCTTGAGGACCTCGACGGTCTGCACCGGCGAGTAGCGCAGGTTGAAGCGTGCCTTCAGTTCGCCGGGGATGACGTTGGGCGCGCCGGTGCCGGCATTGAGGTTCGAGATCTGAAAGCTCGTCGGCTGAAAGAACTCGTTGCCGGCATCCCAGACCCTTGCGGTGAGCTCGGCGAGCGCGGGGGCGAGGGTATGCACGGGGTTCTCGGCCTGCTGCGGATAGGCCACGTGGCCCTGCACGCCATGCACCGTCAGCCGCCCGGAGAGCGAACCCCGGCGGCCAATCTTGAGCGTGTCGCCCACTGCACGCTCGCTCGAGGGTTCACCGACAACGCAGTAGTCGATGCGTTCGCCGCGCGCGCCGAGGGTCTCGACCACCCGTTTGGTGCCGTCCACCGAGGGCCCTTCCTCGTCGCTGGTGATCAGGAAAGCGATGGTGCCGCGATGCCCCGGACAGAGACGCACGAACTCCTCGGTGGCGGTGATCATCGCGGCGAGGCCGCTTTTCATGTCGGCGGCGCCTCGGCCATACAGGATGCCGTCGCGGATGGTCGGCACGAACGGGTTGCTGCGCCACTCCTCGAGCGGGCCGGTCGGGACGACATCGGTATGGCCGGCGAAACAGAGCACGGGTCCGGCATGTTCCGCCGCCGTGCTTGTGGAGCGCTTCGCCCAGAGGTTGTCGACGCTGCCGTAACGCAGGCTCTCGACCGCGAAGCCGAGGGCGGCGAGCCGCCTGCCCATGACTTCCTGGCAACCGGCATCGGCCGGCGTGACCGAGTTGCGCGACATCAGGTCGCGGGTGAGTTCGAGGGTGGCCGACATGGGCCGTCGTTATAGGGGCCGGGGTCGGGCGATGCAAGCGTCTGGCCCGCCGCAGGTTCCGCTGGCGATGAAATATTTCTGAAACATAAGTGTCATATGGTGCCCGCGCACCGAAACGGAGGTATCTCGTGATCAAGAAGACCCTGCTGCTGACCGCCGCTGCGGCGGCCGTTGCCGGCCTCTCATCGATCGCCGCGGCCCAGGCCGCCCGCGACTTCATCAACGTCGTCGGTTCCTCGACGGTGTACCCGTTCACCACCACGGTGGCCGAGCAGTTCGGCCGGCAGGGACGATTCAAGACCCCTAAGGTCGAGAGCACCGGCACGGGCGGTGGCATCAAGCTGTTCTGCAACGGGGTCGGACCGCAGCACGCCGACGTGGTCAATGCTTCGCGGCGAATGAATGCCTCCGAGTTCGACAGTTGCCGCAAGAACGGCGTTGGGGCGATTCTCGAAGTTAAAGTGGGGTTCGACGGCCTGACCATCTCCGAGAGTCGGCGCGGTCCGCGTCTCGACCTCACGCGCAGGCACGTCTACCTCGCGCTCGCCAAGCAGGTTCCGGACCCGGCCAATCCGTCGGTGTTGATCCCGAATCCGTACACGCGCTGGAGTCAGATAGACCGTTCGCTGCCAAATATCAAGATCGAGGTGCTCGGGCCGCCGCCGACCTCCGGCACGCGGGATTCCTTCCACGAGCTCTACATGGAGCCCGGCTGCCGCACCTATCCGTGGATCAACACGCTGCGTGCGCAGGATGAACGGCGTTTCAAGCGCGTTTGCCACACCGTGCGCGAGGATGGCGCCTTCGTCGAGGCCGGCGAAAACGACAACCTGATCGTGCAGAAGCTCGAGGCCAACCCCAACGCGGTCGGCATCTTCGGGTTCAGTTTTCTCGAGGAGAATCTCGACAAGCTGCACGGATCGAAGATCGAGGGCGTCGAGCCGAGCTTCGAGAGCATCGCCTCGGGCAAGTACCCCGCTTCGCGCCCCCTCTACATCTACGTCAAGAAGGCCCACATCGGCGTGATCCCCGGGCTGCAGGAGTTCGTCAACGAGTACGTCAGCGACCGCGCGATCGGCGAGGAGGGCTATCTCACCGATCGTGGGCTCGTGGCGCAGCCCAAGGCCGAGCTGGCCCGAACCCGCGCCGACGTACGGGCCCTCAAGAACTTCGCGCCGTAGCGAAGCTGTCCATCCGCCAAGGAGCATCCCGATGACAACCCGGAAGCTTGCGGTCGTCGCGGTGCTCGCGGCGGCCACGGGAGCGGCTTGCCTAGCAAAGGCCGCGACACCGCCCGCCGCCACACCTGCGGCCGAGTCGGTGACCGCCGAGCTCGCGCTGCTCAGGGCGCAGTTTGCGGCGCTGCAGCAGCGTCTCGAACAGCTGGAAGCGGCGCAGCAGTCGCAACTCGCGAAGACGGAGGAAGTGCAGGTCGCTCAGGCCTCGGTGAACAGCGAGTTGCAGGACTCCATCGATCGCACGGCCGATAATCTCGCGCGCGCGGTGGGCGAGGGGGCGAGTTCCGGCTGGATGGGACGCTGGGTGTGGAGGGGCGACCTGCGGGTGCGCAACGAGTACATCGACCAGGAGGCGACAGCTTCCTCGCGCAACCGTAACCGCTTCCGGCTGCGGGTAGGAGCGCTTGCGCGCGTCAACGAGAACACGCGGGTCGAGCTGCAGTTCGCCACGGCCGAGGGGAGTGACGCGCGCTCCTCCAACCAATCGTTCAGCGACGCCAATTCGCGCAAACCGCTCGATCTCGAGTTGGCCTATGGCGAGTGGTCGCCAAACGACCGAATGAGGATCACGGCGGGCAAGATGCGCTACCCCTGGTCGCGC
>JBILMF010000024.1:0-28522 GCA_044375655.1 Steroidobacteraceae bacterium
CCCCCCGGCAACGGCCCGTCGGCGTGCTGCAGCGGGCGCAGGGCCTCGGCAGCGAGGCGACCTTCCCGCTGACCACCGCGCGCCTGGTCCAGCGCGGCAACCTGATCGAGTTCGACGGCTACCCCGCGGCGACCACCGTGCGTCCGCAACGCGCCGGAGCACTGCCGCCGGCCATCGCCATCACCAGCTTCGGCGTACGCAGTCTCGATGACCTCGCACTCGATTGGCTCACGCCGCCCGCAGCGCAGCCAGGTGCCGCCTATGGCGGGCGTCGCGCCGCGACCGTGAAGGGTCCGGCGGGCGAACTGATCGAGCTGATCGAGGAAGCCGTGCCCTAGGCGCTACAGCGTGTTGCCGAGCCAGCGACCGAGGGCGAGTGCCGGCGTGAGCATCATGCCCGGCACGAAGGCGTCACCGAGGGTCGCGCCGCTGCCGAGCACCTCGCCGGCAGCATAGAGATTGGGCACCACGCCACCGTCATCGCGCAGCACCCGCAGCGCCTCATCGACCACTACGCCGGCCGAAGAGGTGGCCGAGTGGCCAAGGTGGGTGATGGCATAGAAGGGGCCGATCGCGATGCGCCGTGGCAGGTGCTCACGACCGAACTCGTCCGCGCCGCCATCGACCGCGGCGTTGTAGCGCTGCACGGTATCGAGCAGCGCGCCGGCCTCGATGCCGCACCGCACCGCCAGCTCCTCGAGGCTGGCCGCCACCCTGAACATCGGATGGGTGCCGAAGTGGGACTCGATCTTCTCCCGCGACCAGCCGGCAATCAGCGGCGGCGCGGCACGCAGGATGGCGTCGTCGAGAATGATGCGATAGCGCAGTGCGGGTTGCTCCACCAACGCCTGTTCGCGCAGGTAGGTCGAGGGTTCATCCTCGCGGACGAAACGTCGGCCGCGATCGTTGACCCAGATCTCCCACGGTAGACGTCGCTGCGGCGTCGTATCCACGCGCGCGTAGACCCGCGCCGGGAATGCGTCACGGGTCAGGATGGAGCCGGTGCCGGCGCGATGCAAATCCTGCCCGCGGAGAAAGCCGCCGACCGAGGTCGCGAGCTGCAGGCCCTGTCCTAGTGACTGCGGCCAGGAGCCGGCCGCATAGGCAGGGCAGCCCGAAAGTTCCGCGAACAGCGCCGGGTTCATCGCGTAGCCGCCGCTCGTCAGCAGCACCTTGCGTCCGTGGAACATGCGCTCGCCGGCAGGTCCGCTGACGCGTACGCCGGTGATCGCGCCGCCGCGCCCCGTCAGCAGTCCGGTGACGCGGCTCTGCAGCAGCAGCACGATGCGGCCCTGTGGCAGCTCCTGCGCCAGTTCCCGCCGCACCACCTCCAAAATCGCTCGTCCCTCAGCCTTTGCCCAAAGATATCGCGGCGTGGTGTAGGCCGGCCGTCCCGGGCTGTCGCCGGTCACGGGATGGTCGGGCAGCGGCACGAGCCCGTTATCGAGCAGCCAGTTGATGGTCGCCGGCGCCTCGTCCACGGCGCGACGGATGACGGCCGGGTCGGCCTTGCCGCGCGACAGCGCCATGCAGTCCGCGAAGTGGCGGTCGGGTGTATCGACGATGCCGCGGGTCAGCTGCGTCCGCGACCCAGCCGCGCTCACCTGACCATTGGCAAGATGCAGGGTGCCGCCGATATCGTCGGCAGCATCGAGCAGCAGCACGCGGCGACCGCGCCGCGCGGCGAAGATGGCCGCCGGCAGCCCGGCGGTGCCGGCGCCGACGATCATCAGGTCGAAGCGCTCGGCGGCCGCGGCATCCGCGGCAACGGCCCACCTGTTCCCGGCCACGGCGGCGAGAGAAGCAGCGGCGGCGCCGACCACGACGCGCCGACGTCGATGATCGATCAAGGGTTCAGCGGCCGCGCTCGGCACCGAACACGAACCACCCGCCGCTGCCGTGCGCCGGGGACGGCAGCTCGCCGCGCATGAAGCGTTCGTGGCGTTCGGCACCGAAGGTGGCGATATCCGGAATGTGCAGCTTGAAGCTCCGCTCGGCTGCAAAGCCGGCCTCGACGCACAGCGCCACCGGGTCCTGGGCCCGGTACGACGTGTACCAGGGCTCGTTATTGTTGTGCGTGTCCCAGTTCCAGAAGAAGTTCTCGTAGGCGGACACCGAGGCCTCGTCGGGCAGTTCCATATGCACCATGATGCCGCCCGGCGCCAGCAGTCGCTTGCACTCGGCGAGGATCCGGCGGGTTGCCTTCACCGATACCTCGTGGAAGAAGAAGCTCGAAACAATCAGGTCGAAGTGGCCGTCGGGAAAGTCGGTGTGCTCGGCGTTCTGCTGGCTGAAATGCACGGGGATTCCCTCGTGCTCGGCGAGCGCGTGGCCGTAGCGCAGCACGGGAGCAGCAACATCGATGCCATGGGCCTCCGCCCGCGGAAAGGCGGTGCAGTACGGCAGCAGGTTCTTGCCGCTCGTAGTCCCGAGATCGAGGATGCGGCGCGGCACGAAACCCGGCCACTTCTTGCTTATCCAGTAGGCGATGGACTCGCCGACGACACCGGCGCGCTTGCGGTAGGGATGCTGGCCCGTGAACACCTTGCCACCGAACGACACGACAGCGCCCTGCGCCACATCGTCTGCAGTGTGCTCGGCATGGACCCAGCCGGGGGCCAAATGCACATCCAGCGAGGTGACGTACTTCGGCAGCTCAAGGGCCGGGTTTAGCCGCAGCGAACCGCCGGCTGGATTGCGCTGGGCAAGGTCGCGCGCCAGGCTGATCATGGCAGGCAGGGCACGCTCGACGGTGGGCTGCACCGACAGGTAGCACATCTCCTGCGCGTTGTAGCGGACGGCGCTGTAGAAGCGGTAGGACGGTTCGTGCTCCATCGCCTGCTCGATACCCTGCCAGTCCGCGGGCTTGCGGCCAGTGCGTTCCAGCTGCGGCTCCACGCGCTGCTCGTAGTCTTCCTTCATGGCCCGCCGCATATCGATGATGGCGAGCTTGCGGACAAAGCTCACCATGCTCTGCCGGGCACGCTCGTCGTGGGTGGGACGGAACAGTTCGTCGATGTTGGGGACGGGGATGTCTGAGGGTTGAGCGGCCACGGCGTTCACCTGCGGGCTGGATGGCGCGGGCCTTCGGGCCCGCAACACGTTGAAAAATACCGGGTTGTCACGGGTCTGGGAAGACCGACTGTCAGGCGGCCGGATGCATGCGATAGACCCGCTTCATGAAGCCTTCGCGCCAGGCATTGCGCTCCGCCTCAACGGCCGGCGACGGCTGGTAAGCCTCGATCGCGGCGCGGGTCACGCTGCCGCGATCGTCGAGCAGGCGTTCGACGGTGTCGAGGCGCTCGCGCATCACCGCCACCTCGGTGGTCAGTTCGAGCATGAAGGTCATCATCTGGTCGATCGCCGGATCGTCAAAAAAGTGCGGGCGTTTGCCCTTGGTCTGACGTGGCAACTGCACCTGCTCGGGGGGCGGCTGGGTCATCTCGGCTCCTGCGGGTTCGGTTTTGGACCATCCGATCCTAAGGGTTCGGGGTAGGGGTTTGCACCCCGTATAAACCGATTGTTAGCATCACGGCCGATACCCGGCACCGCCGGTGCCGTCGGCATTCAACAATAACCCGAAAATCGAGGGAGGAGCGATGCGCCTGCATCCGTCATTGAGCATTGTGATCGGCAGCCTTGCTGCGACCATCCTTGCGCAGCCGCAGGTCGTGCGGGCACAGGGAACCGAGGGTGGCATCGAGGAGGTCACCATCACCGCCCAGCGGCGGGCGCAGAACCTGCAGGAGGTTCCGGTCGCAGTCACGGCGTTCACCGAAGCGGAACTCGAGCGGCGGCAGATAACCCGAACCCTCGACCTCATCTCCTTCGTGCCCAATATGATCGGGCACAACAACACCGGAGTCGGCACCGCCAACTCCTACTCGATCCGCGCACTCAACAATACCGAGTCCATCGCCACCTTCGACCCGCCGGTCGGCACCTATGTCGACGACGTGTTCATGGCGCGGCAGAACGCGAACAATTTCCAATTCTTTGACGTTGAACGCATCGAGGTGCTGCGCGGTCCGCAGGGCACGCTGTTCGGCCGCAACAACACCGGTGGCGCCATCAGCATCGTCATGAAGAAGCCGGGCACCGAGATGGGCGGCTTCGTCGAAGCAGGCTTCGGCGAGTACAGCCGCCAGCAGGCCCGCGCCTCGATTGACCTGCCGATCTCCGACACGGTGCTCACCAAGATCTCGGCCTTCTATGCCAAGGACGACGGCTTCGTGAAGAACCGCGTCACCGGCCAGACCCTCAACTGGGAAGACAGCAACGGCGTGCGCGGCGCCGTGCGCGTGCTCTTCAACGACAAGATCACCTGGGATCTGTCCGCCGACCTCATCAACTCCGACATGTCCAACATCGTCAACTTCGTCGCGCCGGGCAGCGACCAGCGCTTCAACCACACCCGGCTGCGCACCGACACGCCGATCGGCGCGGCGCTGGTTTCCGAGCGCCTCAGAAACGTGCCGCTCGGCAACTACACCAAGTCGGGCTCGATCATCTCGAACTTCAGCATCGATCTCGCGAGCGGCGCCACGCTCAACCTGATCACGGGCTATCGCGACCTCGACCAGCAGTTCATCACCGACTCCTTCGACAGCATTACCGGCGCCACCTTCGCGCCAAACAACAGCTTCGAGCTGACCGGCCAGCGCGCCGGCAACGCGACGCCGCTGGTCAACGACGGCCAGCACTCGCAGGTCACGCAGGAGATCAAGCTGTCGGGTGAGGCCATGGGCGGCTCGCTCGACTACACCGCCGGCCTCTTCTACTTCACGGATGACAACGACACCTCGTTCGCCAACATCAGCTTGCCGGTCACCGGCAATCCGACGGTCACTCAGGACCGGGTCATGAAGAACGACACCAAGTCGTATGCGGCGTATGCGCAGTTCGACTATCACGTCTCCGATCGCCTGACGACCACGGTGGGACTGCGTTACACGGACGAAGAGAAGAACATCACCTTCACCCCGAACAACAGCCCGATCGCCACCAAGCTCTTTCCGCCGATCAACACGGCGGACCTCGTCGCCGCCGGCATTCCGACGCGTCTCAAGGAAAGCCAGCTCACGCCGCGCTTCGCCTTCGACTACAAGCTGTCGGACGACGCGATGGTGTTCGCCTCCGCCACCCGCGGCTTCAAGGCGGGCGGCTGGAACGCGCGCGCCAACTTCGGCCGGCTTGCCCTGGCCTTCGAGTCCGAGAAGGTCTGGTCCTACGAGGCCGGTGCGCGCACGGAGTGGCTCGATGGTCGGCTGCGCGTGAACCTCAACGCGTTCTTCATGGACGTCAAGGACTTCCAGCTTCCCGCCGGCTACGCCGATCCGCTCACCAACATCATCAACTACCTGACGCGCAACTTCGCCGACATGGAGAACTACGGTCTCGAGGCCGAGATCTCCTGGGCAGCCACCGACAACATCAACGTGTTCTGGGGCGGCGGTACGCAGAAGGCCAAGTACGTCAACGTCGATCCGTCGGTGACCGCGCAGGCGGCCAACTGCAAGGCGCGCATCGCCGCCAACCAGTCGACCACCAATATCTGCAACGTCAGCGTGATCACGCCGCTCGGTGACATCGCCGAGCCGGTGCGCGCGCCGGAATTCACCTCAACGCTCGGCATCAACGGCACCTTCCCGATAGGCGCCAACCTCAAGCTGCAGCCGAGCGTGAACTGGGCTTACGTAGCGGCCAACTGGGCGGCCACGGCCAACACGCCAATTGGCCGGCAGCAGGCGCGCAGCACGCTCAATGCGGGCCTCACACTGCGGCCGGCTGACGGCAAGTGGTCGCTGACGGCCGACTGCACGAACTGCACGAACGAAGCCTACGTGGTGTCCTTCCTCGTGTATCCCTACCTCAACGAGCCGCGGCGCTGGATGGTACGGGCCCGCTACGAGTTCTGAGACCGCAGTCTTGCGGGCCCCGCGCGGCACGCTGAACCGCAGATCGGCCGCGCTCGCCTTGGCGAGCGCGGCCTTTTCCTTGCAATTGCGGGCGACGACCGACGGCCCGGCGCCTGCACTGCTGCGGATCAGGGCAGCCACCCTCTCGGTGCCCTCGATAGCAGCCATCGAAACGCTGTACTGCGACTGGCTGGACCAGGTAGTCCGCGAGCGCGGCGTAGTCGACCACGATCTCGCACGCAGTTGGGGGGCGCCGGCGGCGGCCGGGCGCAGCTACCTGCTCATGAGTCCCGACTCCGCCCCGGACGTGTTCCTGCGGGTGATCGAGAGTCCGCAATCGATCGCGCCGCCGCCTTTCACCACCTATGGCTGGAGCGCGATCGAAATCGTCGTCGACGATCCCGACCGCCTGCGCGAGACATTGCGGCGTTCGCCGTTCCGCATCGTCGGCGAGCCGGCGCCGCTCCCGACCATCCCCAGCATCCGCGCCTTCCAGATGGTCGGCACCGCCGGCGAGGTGCTCTACCTCGCCAGCGAGACCGGCGATCGCAGCAAGTCGGTGCTGCCGCTGCCGAACGGGCGGGTTGGCCGCATCTTCATCATGGTGTCGGCTGCCAGCAGGCCCCAGGTTACGCTCGACTGGTACGCGCGCTCGTTCGCGCTTTCGCCGGGATCGCTGCGCAAGCGGTCCAATCCGCTGCTGAATCTCGCGCAGGGTCTGCCGGCGGACACGCCGTTGCCGATCGCTACCGCGCGCCTCGCCCGTCACGGCAACCTGATTCAGGTGGATGGCTACGCGGCGACCGCGAGCCCGCGTGAGGTGCATCGCGGCGATCTGCCTCCGGTAGTTGCCATGACAACCTTCACGGTCGACAGCATCGAGGCTCTGGGACTCGACCGGGTCCGTGCTCCCGCTGCGGGGCGCGGCCTGCTCTACGGCGGTGCCCGCACCGCCACGGTGCGCGGTCCCGACGGCGAGCTGATCGAACTCGTGGAAGAAAAGCCGGCGTCCTGAGGCTGCTCAGGGCAGGCGACAGACGAGCTCGAAGCGCTCCAGCGTGACCGGCATGTCGCTCGTCCAACGCTTGCCTAAAGGCTGCAGCATCCTCTCAAAGAATGCCTTGTGCACGCTGCGCCAGACCGCGAGCGGACGCACGGGCTTGCCTTCGTAGCGGGAGTCCTCCTCAGTGACCTGATCGAAAGGTACGGTCCGCAGCTGCGTAGTACGCAGTACAGCCAGCGGGGCGCCAGCGGCGTCGGTCATCACCGAGTAGCCACCCTCGAATGCCTGCCGTGACGGGTCGGCGGCGACCAGCCACGGCGAACCCGCAGTGATGGTCTTCTCGCCAGAGATGATCAGGGCGCTGAGCTGCGTGGTCATGGTCTCGGTATCGCCGAACCGGCGGATGCGCACCGGCTGTCGGACTTCGAGGCCGCGTTCACGAGCGCACTGCGACCAGACCGCCCGTACCGCCGCCGGTGGCCGGTGCGCGAGAGCCTCGCGAAAATCCTCGACCAGCACCTGCTCATAGAGGCCCTTGGCATCTTTCCCGGCCGCTTCGACCAACGCCCCGAGCACGCCGTCATCAGCAGCATCGGCGCAGCCGGCGAACCGGTCCTTCAGTGCGAAGCGCACGTACTGCACCCGCGCAGCCTGCCGGCCGGCCATCGCCGCCGACCGCCAATAGCGCTCGGCGATGCACAGGTCAGTGGGCGCGAACGGACGACCGCGCGCGACGAAGGTGCCGTAAATGTACTGCGCCTGTACATGGCCGTCGTCAGCACTGCGCCGCATCTCGGCGACCGCGCGCTCATGCTGGTTGGTGTAGAAAAGCAATCGCGCCAACTGGTACCGCGCGCGAGCGTTGGCCGGTTCGGCCCGAACGGCCAGCTCGCAGGCGGCCAGCGCGCGCGGATAGTCGATGTCGCCCTGCGCGACCCCGTCGGTCACGCGCTGCGGGTCCTCGGGATGCGCGGCCAGCCGGTCGCAATCGGCAGGTCCCGCGGTAGCGGCAGCGACCCAAAGCAGGGAAATGAAAGCGCTCATGAAAGACCTCCGTGGCGTTCCGGGGAGCCGATTAAGACGGCGGACCCGACGCGGGCTCTGGTGTTGGCGTCAAGGCCGCTTACCACAGAATTGTTACAGATTGTTGACATCAGGCTGCTTGCGAGTAGTTTCAGACTCATTCTCCGGATTGATAAAGCAGGGGAGTCTGAAAATGAAGGGACAAACCGCTCTTGCGATGCTTGCTGCGGCAGGGCTTTTCCTGCTCGCCCCCCCGACCATCGCCCAAGAGCCCGCCGGTTGGGTGCTCAACCTGCAGAAATCAGCCCTTGCCGGGAACCGGGCTGAGCTGCGTGCCGCGCTCGGCTCCATCCCGGCCTCCACGGGCCTGATGCTGGCCTCCACGGGGGTGGCGCCGCGCGGCCACGAGGGAGCGCTGGTTCTCGAAGGCGACCAGTTGTCGTTCGAGGCAGGGGTGCGCTTCAGAGCCCGTCTCGACGGTCAGGACTACCCGATTTCCGGTTTGCCGGTGGGCGACACCATTGCCATTACGGTGGACGAGGGCAATGCGGTCACCTCAACCATCAAGTCGGGCGGCAACAAGGTGGCGAGCTTCCAGCGCTCGTTGTCCGCGGACGAGCGCACCATGATCCTCACGGCCCGCTACTTCGGCAGCGACGGTCGGGTGGCGCGCGAGCGCTTGGTGTTCGAGCGTCGCTAGCCCCGCCGCTGCGCGCACCGCGGCGGACCGCCAAGCCCGCCGCTGCGCGCACCCCACGCGTGGCTACCCGGGAACCCGCGACGACCACAGCGTGCCGGAGCTGCGACTGAACCGCAGCGACGAACTCAGAACGGCGGCTGCCGACTGTCGAGATCGAACAGCAGGCGGCTCACGAGGTGCGTGTCGAAGTAGGGGCGGATGGAGATGATCTCGCCCGCGCGCACGGTGAAGCGCACCACATAATGATTGCAGTAGATTTCGCCGCGGCGGTTGCGTCCCTCGGCGCGGTACTCGATAGCCGCCTCGTTGCCCTCGCCGATGCAGTTGTCGACGTCCACCCGGTAGCCGGAATCGGGATCAAAACTGCCGATGAGGGCAGACATCAGGAAGTCGACCGCCTGCGGAACCGGCACCCGACGCGGCTCGTGCAGCGTTGGCTGGAAGGTCCACAGCGCATCGGGCGCGCACAAGGCGAAGCCCCGCTCGGGCTGCCCGTCCCAGAACGCCTGCAGAAAGGCGAGTCCGAGCGACTTGGCGTCGCGCAGAGGCGCAGCTCGCGCGCCAGGTCGACCCGCAGCGCACCGTCGGGTCAGGGGGTGCGGCGGCGGAACTGGTAGCTGCCGGCGACGGGCACCTGGAACACCACGCTGCCGTCCGCACGCACTCCCGACTCGGCATACCAGAGCTGATCGCGCCCGATGACGATGCGGGCGCGGATCGTCATGTCGGTGCGGGTCTGCTGCGAGGTGATGCGGCAGTCCGGCGGGATCTCGCCGATGAACACGTCGGCGTGGCGCCGGAAAGGCAGCCTGCAAGACGGCGGATAGGGGATGACATCGTCGCGGCTGATCTCGCGCAGGGCAGTCTCGGGTCGCAGGTGCGCGTCGCGCCAGCGCGCCGGATCGCGCAGCGTATAGAAATCCATCAGCACCGCATTGCGCTGCGGATCAACCACGAAACTCCAGATGCGCTGCCGCTGCAATCGGCCCTGCGGGCTGCCCGTGGGCCATTGCAGATAGACCACGTGCCTGCCGAGTGCGGGCGCCGCGACGCGTACAAAAACCGGGAACAGCAGATCGGGCGATCTGTCCGGATCGGGCGGCACCTCGAGCAGGGAGTTCTCTCCCCGAGCGACTTGCTGGCGGTTGTCGAATTCGCCCACCGTCCATGCAAGCAGCGTCGCGAGCTCGGCGTCGAGGGTCGTCTCGCCCCCGGCACCGCCGAGAGCCGGCGCTGTCACAAGCGGCGACACGAGAAGCACCGAGAGGGCAAGCAAACGCTTCATAGCTCGAGATTACACTAGCGCCCGATCATGACTCGCGTGCATGAACACGGACTGTCATCGGCCGAGGCGGCGGAGCGGTTGCGACGCGACGGACCCAATGCGCTGCCCCGGCGCCAGCGGCGCGGACCCTGGCACCTCGCCGTCGAGGTGATCCGCGAGCCCATGTTCGCCATGCTGGTAGCCGGTGCCGCGCTGTATCTGGCGCTCGGCGAAACCGGCGACGGTCTGCTGCTGCTCGCAGCGGTGGTGATGGTGATCTCCCTTACGCTCTACCATGAGCGGCGCACCGGCCGCGCGCTGGAGGCGCTCGCCCAGCTATCCAGCCCGCGTGCCCGAGTCATCCGTGACGGCGAAGAGCAGCGCATCCCGAGCCACGCGGTGGTGACAGGCGATATCGTGATCGTGAGCGAGGGAGATCGCATCCCGGCTGACGCCGTGCTGCGCCGCGCAACGCACCTCGCCGTCGATGAATCGTTGCTGACAGGCGAGAGCGTTCCGGTCCTCAAGCAGCCTTCCCTGGAGATCGCGCGTCTTGCCGCAGCCGGCACGGGCGAGCCGCACGCGCTGTACAGCGGCACGCTGGTGACTGCCGGGCGCGGACTTTGCGAAGTGGTCCGGGTCGGCGTGCAGACCGAGATGGCACGAATCGGGCGCAGTCTGGCGACGATCGCCATCGAGCCGACCCGTCTGCAGCGCGAAACACAGCGCGTGGTCCGCTGGGTAGCCGTTGCCGCCCTGCTGGCCTCGGTGCTCGTCGCCATAGTCCACGCCAGCACCCGCGGCGGCGACTCCTGGGCGTGGCAGGAAGGCGGTCTGGCCGGCATCGCCATGGCAATGGCCATGTTGCCCGAGGAGTTCCCGGTCGTACTCACGGTGTTTCTTGCGCTCGGCGGCTGGCGCCTCGCGCGTGCCGCAGTCCTGACCCGAAGGGTCGCGGCCATCGAAGCGCTTGGCGCCGCCACCGTGCTCTGCGTCGACAAGACCGGCACGCTGACGCAGAACCACATGACCCTGAGCCGCATGATCGCCGGCGACCGGGAGCTCGACCTCGCCACCGACGATCCGCTACCCGCCGAATTCCTTGAAGTGCTGAGAACCGCCGTCAGGGCGAGTCAGCCTGAGCCAGTGGATCCAATGGAGCACGCGCTCATCGAGACGGCTGACAGGTTCGCATTCGAGGCGCGCGGCGCGTGGCAGCCGGCCAAGGAACATCCGCTCACCGCGGCGCGGCCGATGGTCAGATGGCTCGGTCGCGATACGGCGCGCGGCGTCACGGAAGCCTGTGCCAAGGGCGCGCCGGAAGCCATCGCCGCCACCTGCCGGCTCGACGCAGCTGCTGCGGCCAATCTGCAGAAGCAGGTTGTAGCGATGGCTGCCCGCGGACTGCGGGTGCTTGGCGTGGCGCGGGCGGAGGTGACGGCGCCGGACGTACCGCTCGATTCCCTGACTTGGCGTTTCCTCGGGCTTCTCGCCTTCGTCGATCCCCTGCGGCCCGAGGTGCCCGATGCCGTCTCGGCCTGCCGGGGTGCCGGCATACGCGTGGTGATGATTACCGGCGACTACCCAGTCACGGCCGCGGCGATAGCCGGCGAGGCCGGCCTGGCGCGTACGAGTAACGTTCTAACCGGCAGCGAACTCGACAACCTCGACGAGGCGGCGCTCGCCGTACGGATCCGCGATACCGATGTCTTCGCAAGGGTCCGGCCCGAGCAGAAGTTGCGGATCATCGATTCCCTCAGGCGGCTGGGCGAGGTCGTGGCGATGACCGGTGACGGCGTGAACGACGCACCGGCACTGAAGGCTGCCGACATCGGTATCGCCATGGGCAGGCGCGGCACCGACGTCGCCCGCGAGGCCGCGGACCTGGTGCTGCTCGACGATGCGTTCTCGTCGATCGTCACGGCGGTACGACTCGGCAGACGCATCCACGACAACATTCGCAAGGCGAGCATGTTCATCCTCGCCGTGCACATACCGATCGCAGGACTGTCCATGATCCCGGTGCTGTCGGGGTACTGGCCGCTGCTGCTGCTGCCGGTGCACATCGTGTTCCTCGAATTCATCATCGATCCCGCCTGCGCGCTCGTCTTCGAGGGCGAACGCGCCGAACCCGGCGTCATGCGCCGCCCGCCTCGCGACCCGCGGGCACGGCTGTTCTCGGCGCGCATGGTCGCGACCGGACTTGCGCAGGGGTCCGCGATCCTGATCGGTTGCCTCGGCATTTTTCTTTGGCTACACGGCGGGTACGAGGCCGGCATGGGCACGGAGGGCGAGCTACGCGCCGCCACCTTCGTCACGCTGGTCACCGCGGTACTGGCATTGATACTGGTCAACCGCTCATGGAGCGAATCGGCTATTGCCATGCTGCGCGAGCGGAATCTCGCCTTTGCAGCGGTCGCTGTGGCGAGCGCCGCGCTGCTCGGCCTGTCGCTCGGAGTGCCGTCGGTGGCCGCACTGTTCTCCTTCTCCCCGGTGGCTGCAGATCATGCGCTGGCTGCAATCGCCACCGGTGCCGCCAGCGTGCTCTGGTTCGAAGCGATCAAGCGCCGTCTGGCCGGCGTCTCGGCCCAAACGTAGGTACATTCCGTCAGGCTGCGGAAATTACCTAACAGAAAAGGCTCCGATCGTTCGACTTAACGGCACTCGGCGGTTACCATTTTCGGCAGTGTCGGAGGGCGGGAAGCACGGAGTAACGAAGCCCGTGCCAAGGACTGCAGCAGCACGTCGAGCCTCGTCGGTCCGTCGCGTGGGTCGTCAATAAAATCGCGCCGTCAGAGCGCAAGGTGAAACATGAGAAAAATCTTCAGGTCAGCCACCCCCCGCAACCAACTGGGCATCTCCGCCCTTGAGTACCTCGTACTCGCCGTCGTCGTCATTGGCGTCATCGCCGCTGCAGCGGCACTCTTCGGTGACGACATCGAAGCCGCGTTCACGGCGATCGGCGATCTCATCAACCCGCCCTGATCGTGGCTTTTCCGAGATTCCGCGGCGCAGCGATGCTCGCGATCTCGGCGCTGGTCGGGCTTGCGGCATCACTGGCTCTCTTCTATGTGGTGGAGAGGCGGGCCGCGGTCAGGACGGTACCCGTCGTGGTCGCGGCTGCGCCGATCCCCAAAGGCACGGCTCTCGAGCCTGCGATGCTGCGGGTCGTCGAGTGGCCGGCACACCTCAGGCACTTCAGCGCCGAATCCAGCATGCAGGCGGTCGTCGGCCGGCTGACCCGTACGGACCTCGTCGCGGGCGAGCCGGTGCTTGAGGCCAAGCTGCGCCGCCGCGGCGAACGCGGCGATCTCGACGATCTGCTTGCTCGGGGTGAACGCGCGATGTCGGTGCGCGTCAGCGACATAGTCGGCGTGGCGGCGGAGAACTTCGTCGATCATCACGTCGATTTGCTGCTCACCGCCCCCCCAGGCGACAGCGCGGTTGGCAGCCAAGTGGTGGCCGAGCGCGTGCGGGTGCTGGCCGTGAACGACACCGGCACCGCGGAGCGGCCACAGCCTATCCGTACCCTGACGCTGGCCGTAGCACTCGAACAAGCAAAGGCCATCGACGATGCCCGCAATCTCGGCAGCCTTACCGCGCTGCTGCGCAATCCGCGGGACGCCGGCGCGGGGACCGGGACGCAGAGCAACACCCCCGCAGCGCCCATCCGACCGCGAGCCGCAGCCATCGCCTCGGCGGGCACGGACGCCGCCGCCCGCGCGAGGCCCGACATTGCCGAAGCGGCGCGGCCGACCAGCCGCGGGACCGATCGGGTCGAGGTGCTGCTCGGCAGCACTCCGGCGGACCCATGAAACCGCTGTCGCGTCTGCTGATCCCACTCGTTGCGCTGCTGCTCGTACCGCTCGCCGCAGCTGCCGGCGGCACGACGGACATCGTGCTCGCTGCCGGGCGCTCGGTACTGCACACACCCGCAGCACCATTCC
The DNA here is from genome assembly GCA_044375655.1 of Steroidobacteraceae bacterium. Classification (GTDB taxonomy): domain Bacteria; phylum Pseudomonadota; class Gammaproteobacteria; order Steroidobacterales; family Steroidobacteraceae; genus UBA964. Next base: position 13,856 of record JBILMF010000024.1, read on the forward strand.
GGCGGGTCGCCATCGCCGACCCCGACGTCGCGGAGATTCGCGTCATGGAAAACTCGGCGATCTACATACTCGGCAGGAAGATCGGCACGACCAACCTGCTTGTTTGGCCGCGCGGGGATGGCGAGCCGTCGATGGTGGTGCTGCGCATCACCCGCGACGTGTCGGCGCTGCAGTCGGACCTCGCACGGCTGTTTGCGCAGGAGACCCAGGTCGTCGTGTCGGCGAATGGCGACTCGGTGGTGCTGAGCGGCACTCTCGCGGATCCCGGCAACGGCGCCGCAATCCTCGATTTGGCAAGGCAGTTCGCCGGCGCCGACAAAGTCAGCAATCTGCTTGCCGGCGGCAATGCGCCGCAAGTTCTGCTCGAGGTCAAGGTCGCGGAGGTATCGAAGACGCTGATCGACCGGCTTGGTGCGAAGCTCAAGCTGAGCAGCGGCTCGAACAGGACGCTGACGCTGCTCGGCGACTTTCTCAGCGGCTCTGCAGCGAGCGTGACCGCAATCGACGGTACCGATCTGCTGAGCCTCGATGCCGAGCGTCGCCGTGGCCTCATCAAGATACTCGCCGAGCCCACGATCATGGCTCTCAGCGGCGAACAGGGTGAATTCCTGGCCGGCGGCAAGCTCTTCATCCCCGTCGCACAATCGCTCACCGGTGGAGCCAGCAGCGGAGCGGTCACGCTCGAGGAGCGCGAGTTCGGGGTCGGGGTCAAGTTTCTGCCCACGGTGATCAAGGGTAACGTCATCCGGCTGAAGGTCACCGCCGAGGTCTCAGAGATCTCCACCACAGGCACCACGGTCAGCAGCGGCAACCAGACCAACGCCGTGCTGCCGACCATCATCTCGCGCAAGACGTCGACCACGATTCAGTTGGCTGACGGCCAGAGTTTCGCGGTCGGCGGACTGACCAAGGACAATCTCAAGGGCTCGGTGGGCGCGATCCCGGGGCTTGGCTCGCTGCCGATCCTTGGCGCCCTGTTCCGCAGCACCGACTTCCAGAACGATCGTAGCGAACTGGTTTTCATGGTGACCGCGCGCATCGCCCGCGACCCGGCCGACGCCGAACCGCGCTGATGCCAAGCAGGCCATGCGTCTCGTCATCTACTCCCGGCGTCCCGACGAACTGCAGCGACTGACCGGACAGCTGTCGACCGACAAGCGCGTCAGCCATGTACGCACCGTCGCCGTCGATGCGAGCGGACCCGGCACGCTTGACTTCGACAACGTGGATGTACTCATCCTCGATGATCTGATCGGCGACTGGATCAGCGTTGCCGACCTCGAGAAATCGAGCAACGCCCGTCCGGAAGTCATCGTGATGCTGGTCACCCGGCAGGACAGCAGCACCCTGCTGATCGATGCGGTGGGCGCCGGCGTGCGCAGCATTCTCCGCTGGCCGGCCACACCCGCCGAGATCGACCATGCGGTCGCCCAGTGCATCGAGCGACTGACGCACGGCGGCAGCCGGCATGAGGGGCGCACCATCTCGGTCATCGGAACTCAGGGGGGCAGCGGCGCGACATTTGTCGCACTCAACCTCGGACAGGCCTGTGCCGCGGTGCACGGCAAGCGCACGCTGCTGGTGGATCTCGACCTGCAGTACGGAGATGCAAGTTTCGGCCTCGGCGAGACCCGACACCATGCCAGCATCATGCAGTGTCTGCAGGAGGAGTCCCTGGATCCGGCTTTTCTCGAGTCGGTGTGCGTGCAGCTGCGACGCAATCTGTATCTGCTGCCCTCTCCCGTCAGCGTCGACTCAGGCTTGTGCCTCGATACCAGCAGGCTCGAATTGCTCCTCGACATCGCCGCCAGGCTCTTTGATGTCGTCATCATCGACCTTCCGCACCACATCGACGCCTGCACCACCGCGAGCATGACGCACTCGAACCAGGTGCTGCAGGTGACCGCTCCCACGGTCGCCGGCCTGCGCAACCAGCAGCGGCAACTGCAGTATCTGCACGAACTCGGCATCCCGCTCGCCAAGGTCGCGGTTGTCGTCAACCGGACGTCAGACGGCGGTCGCTGGGCTGGCAGCGACCCCTTCGCTGCGGAGATCGAGCGCCACCTCGGCAGTCGCACGCTCGGCAAGCTGCCGCGCGACGACGAAGCCGCGGCACTCGCCCTGGGTGCAGGCGAGGCGGTGGCGATCGTCGCTCCAGAGAGCCGGCTGGCCGCCGCACTCAGCGGACTCGCCGCCTCGCTACTCGGCGCCCCGACGGAGCAGGCCACACCCGCCGCCACAGCCAGGCGCTGGCTCGCGAGGCTGCGCAGACGATGAGTGGCTGCAGCAGTGAGACACCGGGTGAACAGCCATGAACGTCCGTGAGCCGGAAACGTCGAAAGCCGCGCGCCCGGGACGCGAGCCCGCGGGTCGGCACGCAGTGCGCTCCCGCATCCATGCGCGCCTGCTGGACCGGCTGGACCTCTCGGCGCTCGAGCACCTTGCGCCAGCGCAGATCCGCTTCGAACTCGAGCAGGCCGTGCAGACGCTGCTCGGCGAAGAATCCCTCGTCCTTTCGCGAACCGAGCGCGAGCGGCTCGTCGATGACATCTTCCACGAAGTCACGGGTCTGGGGCCGCTCGACTCGCTGCTCGCTGACCCCGGCATCTCCGACATCCTGGTCAACAACGCCGCCGAGGTCTACGTAGAACGCGGCGGCTTGCTGCAGAAAGTGGACGTCAGCTTCAACGACGACGCCCACCTGATGCGCATCATCAACAAGATCGTCTCGGCAACCGGACGCCGTATCGACGAGTCTAGCCCCATGGTCGATACGCGGCTCGCCGACGGGTCGCGTGTCAACGCGATCATCCCGCCGCTGGCGGTCAAGGGACCCACGCTGTCGATTCGCCGTTTTGCGATTGTGCCGTTCACCATCGACTCGCTGGTGCAGATCGGCTCTATGAGCCCCGCGATGGCTGAACTGCTGCGAGCGATGGTGCGCGCGAAGATCAACCTGCTGATCGTCGGCGGCACTGGCAGCGGCAAGACGACGCTGCTCAACGCGCTGAGCGGTTTCATTCCCCAGGAGGAGCGCATCATCACCATCGAGGATGCAGCCGAACTGCGACTGCAGCAGGCGCACGTGGTCAGCCTCGAGACACGCCCGCCGAACGTCGAGGGCAAGGGCGGGGTCGCCGCTCGCGAACTGGTACGCAACGCGCTGCGCATGCGGCCCGATCGCATCGTCGTCGGTGAGGTCCGCGGCGACGAAGTGATCGACATGCTGCAGGCCATGAATACCGGGCATGAAGGCTCGATGACCACGGTGCACGCAAATTCACCTGCCGATTCGCTGGTGCGGCTGGAAAACATCATCGGCATGAGCGGCATCAGCATCCCCTACAAGCCGCTGCGGCAACAGATCTGCTCGGCAATCCAGGCCATCGTGGAAATCGAGCGCATGGCCGACGGCAGACGACGGGTCGTCAGCCTGCAGGAGGTAGTCGGTCTCGAGGGCGACGAGATCCGCCTGCAGGAAATCTTTGCCTTCCGCCAGAGCGGCATCGATGAGCGCGGCTGCGTGATCGGCCGTTTCGTGACGGGCGGGATGGTGCCGGGGTTCATGCGCAAACTCGAAGCCCGCGGCGAGAGCGTAGCCCGCGGGATGTTCCATGGCGAGGACGGCGCACCGGCATGACCGCCGAGACGCTCGGGTCGCTGCTGCGTGTCGTGGGCGTGCTGTGCGCCATGGGCGCCGTACTGGCGGCGGTACGCTGGTGGCAGCTCTCCCGCGCCCGCCTGCAACGGCGGGTGGGCGAACGGATCGCTGCCGCACTGCTCGACATCGACACGGGTCCTCCGGTGATGGTCAGCCCCGCCAGCACGCCGGGGGAATATCGCAGCAAAGCGGTTGCGCTCCCCTTCCTTCGGCGCTACCTCGCCGAGGCCGGCCTACCCGCCGACGGGCGGACGGTGCTGCTGATTGCGGCGATCTGGACGGCTGCCGCGGGCGCCTTGGCGCTCGCCCTTTTCGACTCGACGATTCTGCGCATCCTGACGCTGATCCTTGGGTTGGCCGCGCCCGCCCTGCTGATCCTGAAACGTCACGAGCGGGTCGAGCAGGAACTGGAGCGGCAGTTGCCGGAGGGCATCGACGTGATGGTTCGGGCCCTGCAGGCCGGCAAGCCGTTGGCCGGCTGCTGGGAAGAGATGGCGAGCGTGCTGGGCAAGCCGATGGCGCCGCTCTGCCACGAGATCCATCTCAAGCTGCAATACGGCGGCGAACTTGACGACGTACTGACCGAGGTCTCCGCCCGCGTGCCCTCGGAGGACGTGCGATTCTTCTTCACCGCGCTGCGCATCCAGCGGCGCAGCGGTGGCAATCTCGTCGCCCTGCTGCGCGATCAGTCACAGCTCATACGCGATCGGCTCGCACTCCGCGGACATATCCGTGCCCTGTCCTCCGAGAGCCGGCTGTCGGCCTGGGTGATGGGGCTGATGCCGTTCTTCACCGTACTGATGATGCTCGGGCTGTCGCCGCGGACCATGTCGCTCCTGTGGAGTACGCCCGCAGGTATCTCGATGATCGAGTTCGGCCTCGTCATGCAACTCATCGGCGTACTGTGGATCGCACGGCTGGTGCGTATCCGGATGTAGTCATGCCCGGTACCTCCCTCGGCTGGGTCCTCTGGTTCATCAGTTTCGCGTGTATCACCGGGCTCTGCCTGCTCGTGCTGGAACGCCGCCGAAACCGCGCCTGGAGTCGCGCCTACGAAACGCTGCGTCAGGACGCCGGGACGCAGCGGGCAATGGCTTCCCCGGCACCGCTGGTGGAGCGGCTGCTCGGCAAGCGGCTGCGGACCCGGCGTGTGCGTCGTGAAATCGACCGCAACTTCGCCAACATCCTCGACCTGATGCGGGTCTGCATCGATGCCGGGCTCGACCTGCATTCAACAATGGCCCGCGTCAGCGAGGAATTCGCGACCTCGAGTCCCGAGCTCTCGCGCCTCTTCCACATCGTGCAGCTGCAACTGCAGGCGGGCGCGAGTCGCGAACAGGCCTTCGACGCCTTTGCCGAGGCGAGTGGCAGCCCTGAAGCCCGCAATCTCATGGTGAGCCTCGCCGAAGCCGAGCGCTTCGGTGCGGGCGTGTCGACGATCCTGCGCACTTACTCGACAGAGTTGCGCACCCGCAAACGCCTGCGAGCCGAGGAACTTGGTGCAAAACTACCGACCAAGCTGCTCTTCCCGCTGCTGTTGTGCCTGTTCCCGGCGATGCTCGTGGTGCTCGCCGGCCCGTCAATCCTCGCAGCGGTCGAGATCGCGCGCGGGATGCGATGAACGGCCGGTCATCACGGCAGCGCGGCGTGCTCGCCCTGTGGGCTGCGGTATTGCTGCCGATCGTGATCCTGATCCTCGCACTGGTCATCGAATCCGCCTACCTCTTCGCTTCGCGGCGGGCGCAGCAGACAGCCACCGATCAGGCAGCGCGCTCCGCAGTGCTGCAGGCCCTGCGCGGCGACGCAGCTGGAGTCGCCGCCGCAGCACGACAGACGGCCGCAGCCAACGGCTTTGCTGCGGATGGCGATACCACCGTGGCGGTCGAACGGCCGCCCGCGGCCGGCGGCTGGAGTGGCGACGAACACGCCGTACGCGTGCGGATCGACGACCAGCCGCCACGGCTCTTCCCGGCATTGTTTGCCGGCGCCGCGAACTCCGTCGGCACCAGGGCGACGGCACTCCTCCGCCGTCCGGTTTGCCTGCTGACCCTCTCCGGCAGCGGCAACAGCGCGATGACGGTCGACGCGAATGCGGTCGTCAACGGACCGCTGTGCACGGCGCAGGTGAACTCCACGGGCGCCACTGCGCTGCGCGTCAACAACAGGGCGGCGGTAACCCTGCAGTCGATACGGGTACGCGGCGGCGCCTCGATCAGCGCCAGCGCCAGCGTCAGCCCCACGCCCGTGACGGGCGCCGCCGTCGTCGCCGATCCGTTGCTTGGCGTGGACGAGCCGGCTTTCGAGGCTTGCGACTTCAACAACTACGCGGCCAGCGGGACGGTTACCCTGCAGCCGGGCACCTACTGCAACGGCATCCGGCTGAACAACAACGCGCGCGTCACCCTCGCGAGCGGCAACTATCTCATCTACGGTGGGGGTATAGACGCCCGAACCAACAGTCGTCTGAGCGGTACAGACGTGACGATCTTTATCCTGCGGAACGGCAACATCGCCATCAACTCGTCGGCGATCGTCAACCTTGCCGCGCCAACGGCCGGGAGCCATGCGGGCTTCGTGATCTTCGAGTCGCGCGCGGTTGTGCTCGGTGCCGCCTCGCATTCCATCCCGATCGCCGCTACCGGCATGCTCGAGGGCGTGGTGTATACCCCGCGCTCGGCCCTGCGGATCAACGGCCTCGGCACCCAACCCGCAAACGGCACTGCAGGCGCGCTCGCGCTCATCGCATACACCCTGCGATTGTCAGGCAGACTGCAGATCAATCAGGGCGCGGAACATCTGGCAGACGGCTTGGGGCAGAGAGCATGGCTCGTGGAGTGAAAGGCATCGCCGCCGTCGAGTTGCTGCTGATCACGCCGCTGATCGCCACGCTGTTCTTCGGGCTGACGGCACTGACACTGGCCAATCGTCTGAAAGCCGAACTCATCGCCTGTGCCCGGGCCGGCACGGACTACGCGAGCTTCGATGCCGCGCGCGGCGAGGACCTGGCGGCGATCATCGCCGCCAGCGAAGCCGTGGCCGCTACGCTCGACACGCCGGTCGCGGTCACGGCCGAGGCGTACTGCGGTTGTCTCGACACGGCGACCGAGACACTGGAGGTCGTGCCCTGCGGCCGCAGCACCTGCCCCGTGGCCGATCCGCGGCCGCTGCGCTTCGTCCGGGTGCGGGCCACTGCAACCTACCAGTTCCCCTGGGTGTTGCCGGGTCTGCCGGCATCCTGGGACCTCGAGGCGAGCGCCGATGCGAGGATGTTCTGATGGCGGCGAGGGTGTGGCGGGGGCGTCGGCGACGCACGGCTGGTGCCGTGCTCACCGAAACCCTGGTGCTGCTGCCGGTATTCATGTTGCTGATCTTTGGCATTCTCGACTACGCGCGGATGCTGTGGGCTGACCTCGTTCTGCGCCACGCCGCGGCCGAAACCGCGCGCTACGCGATGGTGCACGGCAGCGCTTCGCCGGATCCCGCTACCATGGCTGATCTGCGCAACGTGTTTCGTGCAGCAACGGTGGCAATCGATGACGGCCAACTCAGTCTTGAGATGGTACCGGCGTGGGAGGCAGGCGGCGCGCCGGGAAACACGCTGCGGCTGGAGGTCAGCTACCGGTTCGACTTCCTCTGGCAGTTCCTGCCGGGTGGCTCGATCGACCTGCAGCACACGGAGTTCGTGCAGATCGCCCAATGACTGAGGATCGTCGCTTCCTGATGCTCAACATCCTGCTGCCGCTGGCGCTGGTCGCGGCAGTGGGTCTGTTGGCGCGCCAGTTCGGCTATCTGGTGTTCCATATCTACGCCGAGACGGTCTCCATCGTGATCGGTGGTACCACCCTCATCCTTGCCTACGTATCGCAGCGCTTCGCCCACAACCGGTACTTCCTGATGATCGCGGCAGTGCTCGGTTGGTGCATACCCATCGACATGCTGCATCTCGTCACTTTTCAAGGCATGGGCCTGCTGCCTATCGACGAGCAGAACGTGAGCCTCGGGCTGTGGACCGGCGCACGCGCGCTGCAGGCGCTCGGCATGCTCGCCGCACTGTTGCTGCAGTCGCGATCCACGCCGCTGTGGCAGTTCCACCTCGCGCTCGGCACACTGGCGGCACTGCTGGTCACCGGCTCACTGCAGGGCTGGCTGCCAGTCATGTACGTCGAGGGCCTGCGTTTCAGCGCGGCAAAGATCGCTCTCGAGTGGTCGATCGTGGTGTTGCTCGCGACCACCCTCTTCGTCTTGTGGCGCTCACGCGCCGAGTTCTCCGAGGGTATCCGCCGCTATCTGCCGGCGTCGGTGACGACGCTGATCGCCGCCGAGATTCTTTTTTCTCTGGAGGCCAACCTCTACGGGCCGGTAAACATGTTGGGGCACCTGCTCAAGGTGGCCTCTTACTGGTTCCTCTACCTGACGCTGGTGTACTCCTCGCTGCGCGAACCGTTCAGCGCGCTCGCCAGTGCGGCACGCATTTACGATGCGGTGCCCGCGCCCACGCTGATCGTCGACGCCGGCGGCCGCATCAGGCAAGCCAACGCAGCCGCGGGCCGAGTGCTAGGCGTGCCCGCTGCACAGCTCGTGGGCAAGACTTCCCACGCCCTGTTCCACAATACCGATATCGAGTCCGCGGACTGCCCGCTATGCCTTGCGCTACGCCGCGGCGAGGAACTCGACCGCCATGAACTGCTGCGGCGCCATGGCGCAAACCTGCTGCAGGTGAGCATCCGCCGGATCGGTACCGTCAACGACAAGCGGCCGGAGTTCGTGGAGGTGCTCGACGACCTGACGCCCATGCAAAGGGCGCGCGAGTCGCAGCGCGAACTGGAGTCACGGCTGGAGCAGTCGATCCGCACCAACAAGCTCGCCATGACACTGCTCGCTTTGGCGCGCGTACCGCAGCCGCAGCAAGCCGACGTCGAACGCCTGCTCGAGGCGCTTCCGGGTGGCTTCCGTGCGCCGAGTCTGCTGCGGCTGCACCTGCGGTCACCGTGGCTGACAGCCGGGCGCGAGGCCGTTGCCGCGAGCAGTGCAAGCCTGCGTCGGCCGCTTGACTTCGGCCCAGCCGGACGTGGTGTGCTGGAGGTCCACTACGAGGACCCGCCCGGCGCAGGCCGTCCCACCTTCACGGCCGAGGAGAAAGCTCTGCTGGAGGAAGTTGCCCGGACCCTCGAGGACCTGGGTCGTCGCCGCATGCCCTGAGCCGCATGCCCTGAGCCGCATGCCCTGAGCCGCATGCTGCCCGGTCCACGAGGCGAACGCCCGCAACGTGTACGATCGCCGGCGTGACGACATCCGTCGCACCAAACCGGTCACGAGGGACGACATGATTCTACTGACGGGCATCACAGGGAACATCGGCGGCGCGACGGCCAAGGCACTGCTCGCAAGGGGCGTCCGCTGCCGCGCGCTCGTTCGTGACCCGGCGAAAGCCGCGGCGTGGGCGGCGCAGGGCGTCGAGCTGGTCGCCGGCGATCTCGAAGATCCCGCGTGCGTAGCCCGCGCGCTCGCCGGCATCGATCGCGCGCTACTCGTACTGCCAAACGGCGAGTTCCAGGAGCGCCTGGAGTTGTCCTTTGTTCGCGTCGCCCGCGAGAGCGGGCTGCCTTGGATCATCAAGCTGTCCTCGCCGGAGGCAGTACGCGGCACAACCAGCCCCATCCCGCTCGCGCATCTTGCTGCCGAGGACGCCATCAGGGCCTCAGGGATGCAGTGGACGTTCGTGCGCCCGAGCTTCTACATGCAGAACTTCCGCGGCTCCGTAAAGGCGGCGCGCGCGAGCGGCAAGCTGTCGATGCCTATGGGCACCGGCACGATCGCCCTGACCGACAATCAGGAGGCCGGTGAATTCATTGCCCAGATCCTCGTCGACACCAATCCCGCCCGCCATCACGGCCAGTGCTATGACATCACCGGGCCCGATCCGGTGATGAGTTTCCACGATGTCGCGCGCGCCATCGGCGAGACCATCGGTCAGCCCGTCGTCTACGAGGACTGCGATCCACAGGCCTTTCAGGAGGCGATCCGTCCTTTCCACCGCAACCAGTGGCATTCCGACGCGGTCGCCCGCCTGTTCGCCGAGATCGCAAGCGGCCGCACGCCCGGGCATACCACCGACACTTTCCAGCGGATCATGGGGCGTCCTGGCCGCTCGCTGCGCGAGTATCTGAAAACGCTCCTCTAGCGCCCGTCGACGGCGCAATCGAGACGCAATGGTGAGGCCGCCATGCCGAGCCTCGCAGAGACTCAGTCGGTGGCGAGTACCGCCCGCGAGCCGGCGATGCGGTCATGCCAGGTGCGGCGGTCCTTGCTGAAAAATCCCCAGATGTAGCCGAGCATCAGGAAGTTGCTCGACACCAGGGAAAACAGTGATCGGCTCATAGCGACCTTCCAATCGAGCGGACTGCCATCGCTGCGCACGATGCGTATCCCGAGCAGGCGCTTGGCGGGAGTGGCGCTCCACACCGTAAGGAAAAAAGCGGAGTAAACGAACCACAGCAGTGAACAGGACAGGAGAGTACGGCCGGCTAGCTCTGCCTCCTGCCTGCGCCTTTCGAGCAATGCATCGATGAGCAACGCGATCTCGTCCAAGGTTTTCTGGTCGAGTTTGGAAGAGTCCACGTTTACGCCGGATTCGTCGATACGCAGAGCCTGTCCGACGCGCATCTCGCCCTGGCCGAACACGATGCCATCGCCCACCCGCACGCCCTGGCTGTCGATAGTTACCCCCGCGGCGGCGGCCTCGGCATCGGCGGCTGCGGTCTTGTCGCTCTCGTTGACCTTCGTGTCGACGGCGACATCGAAATCGAAGGGCCCCGGCGTACGCAACAGCAGCGCGAGAAAGAACGCGCAGAACAGCGCATCGAGGACCAGAGCGACGACCCGCCGCCGGCGACCTGCCGGCTGCCAAGCGGCACCGGGCTCCGGGCGGACCGCGGGCGCCGGAGCGGCGGGACTGCCAGATCCATGCTGCGGAGGCTCGACGGCGGCGGCATCGGCCGCGGATCGTGTACTCGAAGCCGCTGCCGTATCGGCATAGCCGCCGCCAGAGGTCTCGCCGATGGGCTTCTCGCGAACGACCTTGTAGACACGGATCTTCTCGGCGATCCCCTTGAGCTGCAGCAGCCCTACCTCGCTGGAGGGGACCTCCATCTTGTTCATCGCCAGATACACCGCCTCGGTGAAGAACACCTCGCCCGCTTCGGCGATGCCGTTTATGCGGGCGGTGATGTTCACCGGCTCGCCGAACACGTCATTGTCGGCGAGCGTCACCTCGCCGGAGTTGATCGCGATCCGGACGTCGAGACGGTCATCGCCCTGCTTGTCGGCGTTGTACTCGCGCAGCAGACGCTGCACCTCGACGCCGGCGAGCACGGCGTCGGTCGGACTCTCGAACACCACCAGGAACGCATCACCGATGGTCTTGATGAGGCGCCCGCCTTTCCCTTCGAGCACCGGCAGTACGAGCGCCTTGTGCTCGTCGATCATGCGCAGGATATCGGCGCGGGTTTTGCGCGAGGTCTTCGGCGTGAAGTCCTCGATGTCCGTCAGCAGGATCGCCAGGTTGTCGGTCGCGGCACGCATCATGGAAGCAAACCCCTTTCCCGTGAAACTGTACCACCGCAGCACCACCGCGGACCGCGCGCGCCCCGGATGCCGGCCAGCAGCCGACCGCTGGCCTCAGCCAAAGTTGTAATGTTATAACTTAGACCCAGCCGCCCTCCGCTGTCGTTTCCTGTCCCACGTCAGCCCAACCGGAACCCGCCCACGTGTTGCAAGCCATCGATCTGCAGAAGCGTTATGGCGATCTCGTCGCCCTCGAGGGTCTAAACCTGACCGTGGAGCCCGGCGAGATCTGCTGCCTGCTCGGCGCGAATGGAGCCGGCAAAACCACCACCATCAACCTGTTCCTCGATTTCGTGCCGCGCAGCAGCGGGCAGGCGCTGATCTGTGGCTTCGATGTCGCGCGGTACCCGCTCGAAACCAAGGCGCTGCTCGCCTACATCCCGGAGATCGTCAACCTCTACCCAACACTCACCGGTCTCGAAAACCTGCGCTACTTCTCGCGGCTCGCCGGCTCGAGGTGCACAGACACCCAGCTGCTTGCCGAGGCCGAGCGCGTCGGGCTCGGTCAGGAACGCCTTGGGCAGCGTCTCGACGGCTACTCCAAGGGAATGCGCCAGAAGCTCGGCCTCGCGGTGGCGCTCGTGCGGCGCGCCAGAGTGCTGCTGCTTGATGAACCCCTGTCGGGGCTCGATCCGCGGGCCGCAAACGAGTTTTCCACCGTTCTGCGCGAGGTGGCGCGCGAAGGCGTGGCAGTGCTGATGACCACGCACGATCTCTTCCGGGCGCGCGAGGTCGCCTCGCACATCGGCATCATGGCCCGCGGCAGACTGGTCGATCATCTGCGCGCCGATTCGGTGGATCCCGCCCGCCTCGAGTCGATCTACCTCGAACACATGCGGAGCTCCGCATGATCACGGCGATCATCGGCAGGGAGTTCACAGAGTGGGCGCGGGACGGCCGACTGCGCTGGCTCGTCGGCGGTTGCGTGATGCTGCTGCTGGCGATGGCGCTGCTCGGCTGGCAGACGACCGTTTCCCAAGTGGAGGCGCGCGCGGCGGCCGGCGAGCAGGAAACGGCCAACTTCCTCTCCCAGGGTGCAAAGAATCCGCACGCAGCGGCGCATTTTGGTCAGTACGCGTTCCGGCCGATACTGCTGCCCGCCGCGATCGATCCCGGCGTGAGCGCCTGGATGGGCTCGATGATCTGGATGGAGGCGCATCGGCGCAACCTCGCCGAGTTCCGTCCGGCGGAGGACGGTGCAGGTCACGGTCAGGCCGCAGGTCTCTCGGTCGCCTGGGTACTGCAGTACGTACTGCCGCTGCTCGTCATCATGATCGGTTTCGCGGCGATCGCCGGCGAGCGGGAGCGCGGGACGCTGCCTCTGCTGCTCGCGCAGGGCCTACGGTTGCGCACGCTGGCCCTCGGCAAAGGGCTGGCGATCGGTGCGGTCATTCTGCTGCTGCTGGTGCCGACCATCGTCGCGATCCTGCTGCTCTATGTCACCACGCCCACCGGCATCGATCTGCATGATTCAGGCCCGCGTCTCGTCTGGCTGGGTGTCGCCCACGCGCTCTATCTGGGAGGGTTCGTGGCGCTGGCGCTCTGTGTCTCGCTGCTGGCACCGACCGCACGCAGTGCTCTGCTCGCGCTGCTGGTGATGTGGGTGCTGATGGTCGTGCTGGTGCCGCGGCTCGCGACGGACTTCGCCGCTGCCCGGCATCCGCTGCCGGCTGCCACCGAGTTCTGGTCGGCGATCAAGCGCGGCGAAGGCGCGCAGGTGTCGAGTCCGCTTCCAGAGGAGCGGGCTGCGCGCATCCGCGAGGCGCTGGCCACCGAGCTGCTCGCGCGCCACGGTGTCTCGAGGCTCGAGGATCTACCCGTCAACTTCACCGCCGTTTACCTGCAACGGCTCGAGGAAGCCGATGCGCCAGTCTTCGATCACGCCTACGGCGAACTCTGGTCGGCGCAGGAACGGCAGCGCGGGCTGCGCAGCCTGTTCGGTGCATTGTCGCCGACGGTAGGTCTGCGCGAATTGTCGATGGGCCTCGCCGGTACCGATCCTTACGCGTTGCGCCACTTCGGCGACGCAGCGGAGGCGCATCGCCGGCTGTTGGTGGCCGAGCTCAACGGCACGCAGGCCCGCGACGGTGCGGGGCGCGGCTTCTATGTCGCCCCGGCCGACACGTGGCAGCGGATGCCCCGTTTCACCTATGAGCCGCCCCCGCTTGCCGCAGTCCTCGAGCGTCATCGGACCGACCTCTGGTGGCTGCTCTGGTGGGCCCTCGCGCCGATGACGGCCTGCGCCCTGCTTGCACAACGCCGCCGGGTGACTCGGTGAGCCGCGACCTGCTCGCCGCCGAGTTGCTGCTGCTGCGCCGTGACCGCGCTTTCCTGCTGGGTTGCGCCCTCGCCTGCCTGCTCGCGCTTTATGCAGTCTGGAGCGGGCTCGGCTGGCAGCAGTCGCGCGCGCTCGCCGCCATCGAGGGCAGCCGGGCAGCGGCGCAGGCCGTGCGCCGCGAGGCTGGACAGCTCGCAGCCATCGAGACCGGGGAGCTGCCGATCAGCGCCGCGGCCGCCGCCGGGCTGCCGCACGTGGTTCGCACCGAATTCGCCCTGCCCATGCAACCCCTTTCAGGTCTCGCGATCGGCGAGGCGGAGTTGCGGCCGACCTACGCGGCCATCAGCGCCACCACCCGCGCCCACGAGATCTTCCGCTTCCAGGAGGTGGACAATCCGGTACTGCTCGGCTGGGGGCGCTTCGATCTTGCCTTCGTGCTGATCTACCTGCTGCCTTTGCTGCTCGCGGGACTCGGCTGCAGCGTGCTCTCGGCCGACCGCGAGACACGGACGCTGCAGATGGTCCTGTCGCAACCGGTCACGGCGGCGCGTCTCGCCACGTTGCGCATCACGCTGCGCGGCGCGGCGCTTGCGTTCGCCACCGCGCTCGGTGCCGGCATCGCCTTTCTGCTGGCGGCGCCAGACCGCGGTCTCGGCGCCGTTGGTGGCACAGCGCTGCTGCCAGCTCTATCGCTGGTCGCCGTCACTCTCGCCTGGCTCGCATTCTGGGCGGCACTCACGCTCTGGGTCGTGGCGCGCAACCGCAGCTCCGAGAGCAACGCGCTGACGCTCATCGTCGTCTGGACCGTGCTTGTGCTCGTGCTGCCAGCCATCTCCACGCTGCTCGCCCGCCATACGAGCCCCGTGCCTTCCCGGCTCGAATACATCGTGAGCGCACGCGCCGCGGAGAATGCCGCAAGCCAGCAGGGGCGGATGCTGCTGCAGAACTACCTGCTCGATCACCCTGAACTCGAAGCAACGCGTGGCGACGCGGTGTCGCCGTTCATCAAGACCTTCGTGCTGGTACAGCGCGAGGTGGAGCGTACGGTAGCGCCCGTCGTCGCCCGCTTCGAATCGGCGGAGCGCGCCCAGCGGATGACGCGGGA
>JBILMF010000137.1:0-8001 GCA_044375655.1 Steroidobacteraceae bacterium
CTTCGCTCGGCGCGCACTGCCGCTCGAGACACTTAACCTCGGTCACCACGACGACCGTGGACTTGCATATGCCCAGGCAGTCTGTCGTCCAGTCGCGAAGCTTGCGGCGTGCTGTGCGGCGCATGTCGACCTCGCCCTCCGCCGCACCCAGCCCTGGCAGTGACACGTGCGATTCTCCGATTGATGTATCGATCTTGAATGTTATGTTATAACATTATTTATCGCTGTTCACCTCGCCTCGCGACCATGTTCGATCCGCTCGAGCTGTATGCCGCTGGCATCGACGCATCCGATTACACGGCCCGCGTCATGCCGCTGCTCACTACCGTCGCCCCTGGCTCGGGCGCGTTGCTGGACGTCGGAGCGGGCGGCGGCCAGCTGGGCGCACAGCTGCGCGGCCGGTTTGCCACCTGGTTAGCCGCAGAACCCGCCGAGCGGATGCGCGTTCGATTGCGCGCACTCGACCCTGCGCCTGAGCGGATCCTGGAGACCGGGTGGGAAGACCTGCGGCTGTCGCCCGCGAGCGTCGACTGCGTACTGGCCGCGAACATCGCCGCCCCGCTAACGGATGCGCGCGCTTTCCTATCGCGTTGCCGACTGTGGGCACGCAGCACGATCGTCTGGGTCGTACCCGCGCAGCGCGGACCACGTGGCCTATGCCTGGCCGGCTGCCTGCCAGCGGCATGGCACGGTGAGGACGAGACACCGGGGGTCGACATCGTGCGCCGGCAACTCGGTCCGCTACAGACACCGCAGTACGAGACGGTGTCATGGACGTTCACGCTGCCTGTGCTGGACGTCGCCGCCGTCGCCCGCTATCTCGCCGATCGGCTTGGTTGGCACGGCACCGACCCTCGGCGGCCCGCGATGGCAGAGCTGCTCGCCAGCCGTGTACGCCGCGCGGGACCACACCAATACCTTGACGTGCCGCGCAGCTCGGCCATTCTGATCTGGAGACTGCCATGAACGCACACGCAAGCGCGCTCATCGCCCTGCGCCACTTGTTCCTCTCGGTCGCATGGGTTGCGGGTGCCTTGCCGGCCGCGCCGCTCCTGGCTGACAGCGACACGCTCGAGCAAGTCGTGATCACGGCGACATCGCGGCCCGAGAGCCGCGATCGCCTGACGCAAACCGTGCAGGTTATCGACGCCAAGCAGTTGTCGCGCTCGACCGCGCGTTCCTTGACCGAACTGCTCGCGGAGCAGTCGACTGCCTTCTTCAGCACCTGGACCCCGGCACAGACTTCGATCAACCTGCGCGGCGCTGCGTCGGATGGTCAGGGCAAGGACTTCCGCGGTCAGGTGCTGGTGCTACTCGACGGACGTCGCGCCGGCACTGCGAATCTGTCCAAGCTGTCGCCCGCGGACATCGCGCGCATCGAAATCGTGCGCGGCCCCGCCTCGGTCGTGCATGGCAGCCAGAGTCTCGGCGGCGTCATTAACTTGATTACACACGACGGGCGCAGCCAGCAAGGCGTGCAGCTCGCACTGGGTACCGGCTCATGGGATCTCGCACAGGGCCAACTGCGCGCCGGCTGGCGGAACGAGCAGTCAGACCTGTACGTCGGCGCGTCCGCCGCATCGCGCAACGCCTACGAATCGGCGACCGGCACCGAGATGGCCAACACGTCCTGGCGCCGCTGGGGTTTCTCGCTGCGCGGCGGCCATCAGTGGACGGAGGAGCAGCGTACCGAGCTCAGCCTAAGGGTCGATGGCGTCTGGGACGCGGGGTTTCGTGGCTCTGGCGGCAATGTGTTCAGCCGCGATAACCGCTACAGCCGCAGCGTCGACCTGCGGCATGAGGCCCGCACCGACAGCCTGGACTGGGGCGTGCACGCCTACGCCGTGCAGGACGTCGATGACTTCCGTTGGGCGTCGCCCGTGATCCGTAACGCCGTCAACTCGCCGGCCCCCGGCACGTCGGTGGACGACAACTACCGTCAACTGCGCATCCAGGGCGTGCGGTTGCGCCCCGTACTCGCACCGTGGCCGGGCAACGAGCTGCTGCTGGGTATCGACGTCGAACGCAGCACGCTGCGTTCGACGCGCTTTCGCCAGGGCGTGCCGGGCAACACGCTGGCACAGGTGCCGCCGCAGGATAACAACCAGACCGAGCAGCTGCGATCGGTGTACTTCGAGGATGCGCAGTCGCTATGGGGTGACCGTCTCACGCTGCGTGCCGGCGTGCGCTATACCGATGGCGACACCCGTTTCGATCCTACGCCCAACCTCAGCGCGCAACGCGTTCGCAGCGCGAGCTATGGCGCGACGACCTGGTCGGTCGGCGCCGCACTGCGAGTGAGCGACGCGCTGACACTGCGCAGCAGTGCCGGAACGGGCTATCGCGCGCCGACGGCCACCGAGCTCGCGGCAGACTTCACGGCGCCGGGCGGCGGTCGCAGCTTCGGCAACCCCGATCTCGAACCCGAGACGAGCCGTCAGATCGAGCTTGGTGCGAACTGGACGATAACGCCGACAAGTCTCGACGTTGCGGTCTTCGAGAACCACATCCGGGACCGGATCATCACGCGACCCCGCCCGGGCGTAGCCAACACCAGCGACTTCATCAACAACCCGGCGGACATTGTGGTGCGAGGGCTCGAGTGGCAGGCACGCCATGCACTGGGGGCGGGCGGCTCGAATCATCGCTGGCTGGCGACGTTCAGCGGCGCCTGGAACTTCGAGATGATGGATCGCGGCGCATCGCCTGCGGCGAACTCGCGACGAGCACAACGCATGTACGAGTACCAGGCCAGTATCGAACTGCGATACGAACGGGCGGAGGAGTGGTCCGCACAGCTGGGTGCCGTGCTGCGAGGGCCGATGTGGTACGACACAGAAGAAAGCCTGCTCGTGCCGACCGCCGAGCCGAACCGCCAGTTCGTGCATCGCAAGCCGCCGTTCTGGGTGATCAACGCGCGCTTCGATTACAGCTTGAATGCGGCGTGGGAGGTCCACGCGGCGATCAACAACCTGCTCAACGTCAACCAGCACCCGATCTTCATCGCGATCGACGCGACCCCCACACTGGCGGACCTGCGCTTCTACAACGGCGCGGGCGGCACGTCGCTACCGGGTCGCGAACTCGTAGTAGGCGCGAGGTTCCGGTTCTGACGCGTATCAGTCGCCGCGAGGCCATGGGCTGGATCTGCGCCAGCGGTATCGCAGCGCCGATCGCGGTCGCAGACCAGGCACCGACCGCGTTCGTCGACGCGACAGTCCACCGCACGACACTGGCGGCGCCGCCGCAGCGCATCGTCACGATCTTCTCATCGAACACCGAGATCCTCGCAGCACTTGGCCTGACTGAGCGCATCGTCGGAATCGACGCGCTGACGCGCTACCCGCCGTCGGTCCTCGATAGGCCTCGCGTGGGAGGACGGCTCGGCATGTCGGTAGATGCGATCGTCGCGCAGCGGCCAGATCTCGTGATACTGACTCCGGCGCGCCACGCGCTGGCACAGCTCGCGGATCCACTTACGCGACTGGGCATTCCGGTCATGGTCTTGATGAGTCGAGATCTTGCGGAGGTGCTCGCCAACGTTCGCCTGGTCGCGTCGGTCTGCGGAGTCGCCGAGCTGGGTATTCGGCTCGCGGATTCGCTGGCGAAGCGTCTGGCCGCCGTACGCGCGCGGCAGCATGGCGCCGCGGCGCTGCGGGCGGTGCTGGTCACTGGCACCACGGGTAATGGCCTCGTGACGATTGCCAACGATCGCAGCTACACCGGTGACGCATTGCGTGCGGCTGGAGCCGTCCCGGCCCTGACGCCGCCGTCGGGCTGGAGTCATGTGTCGTCCGAAGCGATCTGGCGCGCCGACCCAGATGCGCTGTTGTATGCCGGCGAGCCAGTCGCGCTCGCAGCCCTGCTAGATCGCCCCGGATGGCGGAATCTGCGCGCGCACTACACGCAGCGCTGCTACGCCGTGTCGCGCGCGCATTTTCTGATCCCCGGTCCCCGGACCATCGATGGCGTGGAGACGCTCGCGGCGATGCTCGCGCCGCGGGGCGCGTTCGCGAAGCAATGAGACCGTTGATGCTGGTCGCGGGGCTTGTCGCAGCTGCCGCGCTTGGCTTGTTCGCCGGACACGACTGGCTGTCGCTGCAGGACATCGCGTCTCTGATTCGTGGTGACGACCCGTTGCGCGCCAGCCTGATCTGGGAGTGGCGTCTGCCGCGCGTGCTGGCGGCCGGACTGGTCGGCGCCCTGCTCGGCTGCGCGGGCGCGATGTTTCAGGGTGTGTTCCGTAACCCACTCGCGGAGCCATACCTGCTCGGCACGGCAAGTGGCGGCGCCGTCGGTGCGACGATCGCGCTGCTCGTCCCGCTGGGCCTGCCAACCTTTGCGACGCTGGCTGGACTATCGTTCGCCGGGGCTTGGGGCGCAACCTGGCTGGTGCTGCTCGTCGCCCGCGCCGCCGGTCGCTTCGATGCCGTGGCGCTGCTGCTCGCGGGAGTCACGATCGCGGCGATATTGGGCGCGGTTCGCTCTGGCCTGATGCTCGCCTTGTCAGATGAAAACGTAAGCCTGCAGACGGTGCTCAGCTGGACGCTGGGCGGGATCCAGACGCCTGGTTGGCAGGGACTTGCGCTGCTGGCTTTGCTCACGCTGTGGGCTTTGGTGGTTGCACAGCGCCTCGTGCATGGACTTGACTTGCTGGGTCTCGGCGAGGAACAGGCCGAGTTGTTCGGCCTCGATCCGGCGCGTTTCGTGCGGCGCGCAGTGCTCGTGTCGTCAGGCGTCGTCGCACTGGCCGTGGCATGGGGTGGGCTGGTTGCGTTCGTCGGCCTGATGGCCCCGCACATCGCTCGGTGGGCGATCGGGCCGCGCCACCGACAGTTACTGCCGCTGAGCGCCGGCGTCGGGGCGCTGATCACCATCGCCTGCGACGCGGTGGCGCGCTCGGCGTTGCCTCCCGGCGAAATTCCGCTGGGGCTCGTTACGGCGGTCTTTGGCGGACCGTTCTTCCTGGTCGTCCTCGCGCGGCGGTTGCGAGCATGAGCCGCATCGATGTTAAGGGCCTCGGCTTCGATCGTGACGGTCGCCACCTGCTAGACGCCATCGACTTGCAACTCGCAAGCGGCGGGCTCGTGGGCTTGGTCGGGCCGAACGGCGCGGGCAAGAGCACCCTGCTGCGACTGCTGGCCGGACTGACGACACCGACTCGTGGCAGTGTGCGCCTTGACGAGCGCGACCTCGCGATACTGGAGCCGAGCGAGCGGGCACGCCTTATCGGCCTCGTCCCGCAACAGTTCACGCCCTGCTGGGACTACTCCGCTCGCGACATCATTGAGTTGGCGGGTACGCGCGCGCCCGTCCGGCGCCAACCGCTGGCGGCCATCGCGAAGCGCCTCGAACTCGGTGCATTCCTCGAACGTCGGTGGAGCACGCTGTCGGGCGGCGAGCGAGCGCGGGTCACGCTCGGAGCTGTGCTGGTCTGCGAACCGCCCGTGCTACTCGCGGATGAGCCGGGCGCGAGCCTCGACGTCAGGCACCGCGTCCGGCTGCTCGAGCTGCTGGCATCCTTGGCCCGCGAACGAGTTTGCCTGGTCGCGTTGCACGATCTCGAGCTCGCCGCAGCATACTGCGAACGACTCATCGTGCTGGCCGACGGCCGCGTGCAGATCGATGGCTCCACCGTGCAAGTTGCTCGCTCGACAGACCTCGATCGGGTGTTCGGCGTCCAGTTCCAGCGAGTTCCGGTCAACGTACGCAGCGGTCCCCTGCTACCGATACCACGAGACTGAGTCGACTGTGACAGCTCGCCAGGCTCGCTGACACCGAGCCGCCCAGAAACCAAACACTGAAACTTGGCGATGCATGAGCGCTTCGCCGAGCATCGACTTGACGGGGTATCGTCACAGGCACGTATATCCAATTGTTCGATCGCTGACTGCGTTCGAAATGTCATCGCTATCGTGCGGGCAGTGGATGACAACTGAAACTGTCGGCTCCACACCGGCAACGCCGACATCCTCTGCTTCTCCAGTATCAGACGTTTCAGCGACAACAAATGCGCGGGAAAAGAGCATTGCATCCGCATCGAGCACCACTGGATGCCAACAGGCATGGAACCCTGCCCAGACTTCTGGCGCGACAGGCGTCGAAGATTGACCACGGCTCAGTAGATGTTGATCGGAACGTGTGGATACCCCTGATTCGCATGCTGAACCGTGGACGCAGCCCGCTGGTCAGCCCTAGGCGCAGGTCTTCAGTCAAGGGCGCCAGACTGCCTGCGAAACGCCGCGCTGCTCACCGTTGTTCCCCGAGGATTTACGACATCGACGCTGAGGTCTGCAAAGTGTTTGATGTTGCGCGTAGCCAAGCTGGCGTTACGCGACGTTGCAACTCCGGCGATCTGCGTGTCACGCATATCGACGGGTCGCCCCGCCCTCTGCCGCGCCGCTGCCACGTCCAAAATCAAGAAAATCAAAGGGCCCTTTCCGCACAGCCGACTTCGCCGATCGGGCCTTGCGTCGGGACTGAGCCAGCCGCCCACCGCGATCCCGGCACGCACCGTCCCTGCGCTGCGTTCAGGCCGGGGCGCGTCCATAGGTCGGCGAACCCCGCCACGCCGATCAGCATCATCGCTCCGGTGCTGAGTTCGGCAAGCAGCACGCGATTACGGAGCAATCTCAGAGAGAAGAGCCCTAGGGCGACCGAGCCGACGGCGCCCGCCACGAACCCGGAGAAGCTCAGCAACACCACCGTGAAGAACGAGGACAGGCTCGGCATCTTCACGTACGACCCAGTCCAAGGTGGCGCTGCCGGACTGAGCGAGGCCGAGCAGCGCGGCTTCCTCGGGCGTTCGTCACGCTTCAGACCCCAGACGTGGCCGACCTGCGGATGCCCGTCACCGGGCAGCGGGTGCCGGCAATAGATATGAAATAGTGTAACGCATCAATCAGTCCCTACGAAGTCGGAAAGCGCTACGTGATGAATGCCGCGCGCGTGCAGTCCCAAACCGGCGGTGCGCCTTCACCCAGCGGGGTTCGGACGAACACCCTACCGGGCATTGAGGCGATCTTCGATCCCCGCATCAATCTGGTGGTGTGGGAGCGTGACGATGCCGGCCAGCGGCAGCTCGACAACACTGCCGCGGACCTACTGGGTCTGGCGCCCGCGCTTCCACGGCGACCGGGTCGCAGTGCGAAGGACGACGGCCTATCGCGGTACCGCTCGCCCGAGCCGTCGCCGCGTCGGCCGCGGGTGGACGCGCTGTGAAGCTCGCGTCGCGCTGGGTGCGGATCGTCACCGGCACCGGGGCTGTGCTGGCAGCCGCCGCAGCCTGGACAACCTGGTCGGCGTACGTGGCACCGACGCGGGT
Organism: Steroidobacteraceae bacterium; assembly: GCA_044375655.1. Taxonomy (GTDB): domain Bacteria; phylum Pseudomonadota; class Gammaproteobacteria; order Steroidobacterales; family Steroidobacteraceae; genus UBA964. Next base: position 7,325 of record JBILMF010000137.1, read on the forward strand.
GGCTCTAGTCAACTATCCGGGCTTCCAGGCCGCGCGGATTATCGGCGCGCAGCCTCCCTGGGTCCGCGCCGAGGTGCTGCCGCTGGCGCAACTTGACCGCCTCGACCGCTACGACGTGGCGCTGCTCTTCGGTCGCGCGCTGCAGCTCGACGACGCGCAGCAAGCCCTCGTGCTGAGCGCGGGCAAGGCCGGCACGCACCTTTTCATGGAGGCGCCGACAAACCCGAACATCGACCCCACGAACCTCGTCGGCCGCGACCTCGACTACGTCGCCGGCTACCTTCGCAACGGCGGGACGGCCAACTATCGCCGCCTGCTCGAGTACGCGCGCTCGACACTCGACGGCAAGAGATTCTTCGCGGCGCAAGTCGTCGCGCCGGAGGTCGTCGGTACCGACCTGCTATTCCACATCGACGAGCGGCGCGTCTTCGGCAACGTCGTCGACTATGAGCGCTGGTACGCCGCGCAGCCGCTCTAGTTGGGCGCGGGCCTCGGCCTCCTCGCGGTCCAGCAGAAACTTCACGAAACTCGACAGGTTCTCCGCTCGGAACGAGCGCATGGAGACCGTGGAGTTGCCCCCATCAGACCGGACAGTTGGCTGCCGGTTGATGGACGCTGCGGATGAACTCACGGGGTGACTTCATTCGCAGGGCTTTGTGCGGATGGTTCTCGCTGTA
>JBILMF010000025.1:0-27974 GCA_044375655.1 Steroidobacteraceae bacterium
ACCATCGGCAAACTGCGTCGAGGCGTTGTGCAGCACGATGGCACTGTCGACGCCGTCGAGGAAGCGGCTCGCCGTCTGCGCATCCTCCGTGATGATCGACTCAGTATGCGACGAGCCGTGCTGCGCGATATGCGCCATCGCGGCGTCGACGCCGTCGACCACGCGCACGGCGATCACCGCCGCAAGGTACTCGGTGCGCCAGTCGTCGTCGGTCGCGGGCCGGACGCGGGCATCGACGCTCTGCGTCGCGGTATCGCCCCGCACCTCGCAGCCGGCGTCCAGCAGCGCCTTGACCAGCGCGGGCAGATGCGTGGCCGGCGCGGCACGATCGACGAGCAGAGTCTCGGCGGCGCCGCAGACGCCGGTGCGCCGCAGTTTGGCATTGAGGGTGATGGCGATCGCCATGCCGAGATCGGCGGCGCGGTCGACGTAGACGTGGCAGTTGCCGTCGAGATGGCTGATGACCGGCACGCGCGCCTCGCGACGTACGCGCTCCACCAGTCCCTTGCCACCCCGTGGCACGACGAGATCGACGTTGCCGTCGAGTCCTGCGAGCAGCATGCCGACGGCATCGCGGTCGGCGAGTGGCACGAGTTGCACGCAGCCCTCGGGGAGCCCGGCCTCCCGCAGGCCATCGAGCAGACAGCCGTGGATGGCCTTGCTCGAGTGCAAGCTCTCCGAGCCACCGCGCAGGATCACGGCGTTGCCCGACTTGAGACACAGCGCGCCGGCATCGGCGGTGACGTTAGGTCGACTCTCATAGATGATGCCGATCACGCCGAGCGGCACCGCCACCCGCGCGAAGCGCAGGCCGTTCGGCCGCGTCCACTCGGCCAGCGTGCGCCCCACCGGATCCTCGAGCGCAGCGATATCCTCGAGGCCGCGTGCCATCGCCTCGACTCGCGTCGCATCGAGCCGCAGCCGGTCGAGCATCGCCGGCGACAACTGGCGCGCCTCGGCGGCCCGCAGGTCGATGGCGTTAGCCGCCAGCAGCGCCGGCACCTGGCGGCGCAGCGCCTGCGCGGCGGCACGCGGGGCGCGGTCCTTCACTGCGCGTGGAGCGCGGGCAAGCACCGGCTGCGCGGCGCGCGCCGCACGTCCCATCGCCGCGAGCAGCGCCGGCAACGAGTCGCCGCCGCTCACTGCATCACCAGATCGTCGCGATGCACGAGCTCGTCGCGGCCCGCGAAGCCAAGGATCGGGGCAATCTCGCTGCTGCGCCGTCCGCGGATGAGCTCCGCCTCGGCGTCCGAGTAGGCGACGATGCCACGGGCGATCTCGCGACCGCCGCCCGACAGCACGCTCACCGTGTCGCCGCGATCGAAGCGACCGTGGATGGCCGTGACTCCGGCGGGCAGCAGGCTCTTTCCGGCGCGCAGCGCACGCTCCGCGCCAGCGTCCACCACCAGCTGCCCTGCGGGGCGCAAGGTGCCCGCGATCCACTGCTTGCGTGCCGCGACCGGCGACGAAGTCGGCCTGAACCATGTGCAGCGGGCGCCCTGCTCGATGCGTTTCACGGGATGGCGGGGAGAGCCCGCGGCGATGCAGAAATGCGCTCCCGCGGCGACCGCGATCTTCGCGGCGATGATCTTCGTGGTCATCCCGCCGCGACCGACTTCGGAGGCCGACCCGCCGGCCATGGCCTCGATCTGCGGCGTGATCTCGCGCACCAGCGGGATGAATTCGGCCTGCGGATCGCGGTTCGGGTCGGCGGTGTACAGGCCGTCGATGTCGGACAGCAGCAGCACGCAGTCGGCACTGACCATCTGCGCCACGCGCGCCGCGAGACGGTCGTTGTCGCCGTAGCGGATCTCGGCGGTGGCTACCGTGTCGTTCTCGTTGATGACCGGCACCGCACCGCGCTCGAGCAGCGCATTGAGCGTGGCGCGGGCATTCAGGTAGCGCACCCGCTGCTCGCTATCCTCGAGGGTAAGCAGCACCTGCGCCACCTGCAGGTCCCACTGCTCGAGGAGTTCCTTGTAGGCGTGCGCGAGCCGGATCTGGCCGACGGCGGCCGCGGCCTGGCTCTCCTCGAGGCGCAGCGGGCCTTTGGGGAAACCGAGGTGGCGACGCCCCAAGGCGATCGCCCCCGAGGAGACCAGCACGACATCCTTGCCCTGGCCGCGCAGCCGGACCACATCCTCGACCAGCGTTTCGAGCCAGCTGCGGTTGAGCCGCCCGCTCGCGCCATCGACCAGCAGCGCCGAGCCCACCTTGACTACGACGCGGCGGGCGCGCGCCAACGGAGACGGCGATTGGGTTGATGGTGCGCGGGCGGGCATCGGGGGGTACCTCAGACGCGTGGCACTATAGTCGACACTCGCAGTAAAATCCCGCCCCCGGAGTCCGCATCCTCCGGTTCGAGGTGACGCCGTGAGCAGAGACAATGAACCCGTCAAGGGTCAGTGGTACGAGAACGCCGAGGACGACGAGACCTTCCGCGTGCTCTCGGTGGACGAGGACAGCGAGCTCGTCGAGATCGAATACCTCGATGGCGACATCGAGGAGCTCGACCTCGAGGAGTGGCGCGAACTCGACCTCGAACTGATCGACGAGCCCGAGGGCTGGTCCGACGAGGACGAGGACGACGACGAGGACTGGGAAGAAGAAGAGGAAGAAGAAGACGACGAGGACGAGGACGACTGGGACGAAGACGAGGACGACTGGGAAGACGACGACGGCCGTGAGCGCTGAATGCCGGCGCGGGGTGCGGCAGTGAACGTCGGACCGCGTCGCGGGATCCGCCGGTGAGCGGCGGTCCCGACAGCTGGTACCACGAAAAGGAATCCGCCTGGCTGTACGCGCGTGTCGCCGCGCTCGAACCCGATCCGGCGCGCAGCCGGATGTTCCGCCTGCTCGGCGAGGCCGCCGAGGACCAGGCGCTTAAATGGCAGGCGCTGGAACCGACCCGCGACTACTCATTCAGCCCTTCGCTGCGCGCCCGGATCGTCGCAGCGCTCGTCGAGCGCTTCGGTCCCAAGGCCTCGCGGCACGTGCTCGCCGCCATGAAACTGCGGGGCGTGTCGGTCTATTCGGGCAGCACGGCAGCCGGGCATGCCATGCCGACCACGCTGGCGCAGGTGGGACAGCGCCACCGTGGCGTATCCGGCGGCAATCTGCGCGCCACGGTGTTTGGCATCAATGACGGCCTCGTTTCCAATGCGGCGCTGGTCATGGGCGTCGCGGGTGCCGGCACCTCGCCCGGCACGGTACTCGTCACCGGCGTTGCCGGGCTGTTGGCCGGCGCCCTCTCCATGGCTGCCGGGGAATACGTCTCGGTGCGTTCGCAGCGCGACATGTACGAGTACCAGATCGCCCTCGAGAAGGAAGAACTCGAGGAGTACCCCGAAGAGGAAGCTGAAGAACTCGCGCTGATCTACGCTGCGCGCGGCATGGATATCGACAAGGCGCGCGAGATGACCCGCTCGCTCGTCACCCGGCCTGAACAGGCGCTCGAGGTACTCGCCCGCGAGGAACTCGGCCTCAACCCCGATGATCTGGGCTCGCCTTGGGGGGCGGCCATCTCCTCGTTCCTCGCCTTCTCGGTGGGCGCGGTGCTGCCGCTGCTGCCGTTCCTGCTCGGGCCGGCGCTCGGGCTCGCCGCGGGAGCGGCCATCTTCTGGACCGTGGCCATCACCATCCTCGCGCTCGCCGGCATCGGCATGGCGATCAGCCTGTTCACCGGACGCGATGCCTGGCGGGGTGCCCTGCGCATGGTGCTGATCGGCGGCGGCGCCGGCGTCATCGCCTGGCTGGTCGGACGCATGCTCGGCGTCGCGCTCGGCTGACACCCGTCAACCGCGCTGTGGGCTGCCGCCGGCGTCGGGCAGGTGCCGGGTCCCCCGCATGGTAATTTTTTGTCCCATTCCATCCGGAGGATGAGGATGAATCTCTCGGTTCTGTTGTGGGGCATCCCGCAGGCCATGCGCGCCATGGCCAAGCTTTATCCCGCCTATGCGGCACGGCTCGGCGAGCGCGATCTCGTCGCTCAATTCCGTCTGCGCGATGTGCCCGAGGGGCGCTGGATCGAACTGCGCGCGGGCAAGGTGCGGAGCCGCGCCGGGCTGCACGCCAAGCCCGATCTCACCATCCACTTCAAGAACCGCGAAATCGCCGAACGTTTCCTGACCCCGCCCTTCGACATGCTCGAGCGCATCGATGCGGCGAAGAACTTCAAGATCGGGCTCGACGGTCCGGACGAACTCGCAGTGTGGTTCATGCAGACCCTCACCCGCCTCGAGACCGTGACCTGGAAGGCCGGCACCGACATGGGCGGCGGCGTCACCCGCTACACCAACGGCACCAACAGCGGGCCGATCTTCGTCTACGTCAAGGACGGCCGGATCATCCGCACCACGCCGATCGACTTCGATGACGGCGACGCCGCCTCATGGTCGATCAAGGCCCGTGGCCGCACTTTCACGCCGAGCCGGCGGACCACCGTCGCCACCCACGGCCTGTGCCTGAAGTCCATGGTCTACTCCAGCAAGCGCATCCTGCAGCCCATGAAGCGGGTGGACTTCGACCCGGACGGCGAGCGCAACATCCAGAACCGCGGCAAATCGAAGTTCGTGCCCATCAGCTGGGACGAGGCGCTCGACATCGTCAGCAAGGAGATCAAGCGCGCCAAGGCGGTCGGCCCCGGCGCGATCTGCGTTGCCAACGGCTCGCACCACCAGTGGGGCAACCTCGGGCACTACATGAGTGCCTTCAACCGCTTCTGGAACCTGATCGGCGTCACCAAGCTGGTGCATACGCCGGATAGCTGGGAAGGCTGGTTCTGGGGCGCGATGCACCATTGGGGCAACAGCCTGCGACTCGGCTGCCCGGAGTTCTACGGCACGGTCGAGGACTGCCTGAAGGAGGCCGAACTGATCGTCTTCTGGTCGAGCGATCCGGATGCCACCTACGGCTTCGATGGCACCGAGCGGCGCGAGTGGGCGAAGCAGCTCGGCATCAAGATGGTGCACATCGACCCCTACCTCAACCACACCGCCGCGCACCTTGGCGGCAAGTGGATCTCGCCGCGGCCTGGCACGGACGCCGCCATGGCGCAGGCGATCTGCCACGTTTGGCTCACCGAGGGTCTCTACGACAAGCACTTCGTCGCTGAGCGCACCACGGGCTTCGAGGAGTGGCGGGCGCACATACTCGGCGAGTCCGACGGCATCGCCAAGAACCCGGAGTGGCAGGAAAAGGAGACCGGCGTACCGGCGAGGGACGTGCGCGCGCTGGCCCGCGAGTGGGGCACCAAGAAAACCTATCTCGGCGCCGGTGGCTGGGGTGTGGGCCTCGGCGGCGCAGGCCGCAGTCCGATGGGCGCGCAGTGGGCGCGCATGATGACCATCCTCGGCGCCATGCAGGGCTACGGGCGTCCAGGCTCGAACTTCGGCAACCTGCAGTTCGGCGCGCCGCTCGACTTCAATTTCTACTTCCCGGGCTACGGCGAGGGCAGCTTTTCGGGCGAGCTCGTCACCAGCGCCAACTCCGCCAACAATTACCAGCGCATGCCGCACATCGTCACCATGAGCTCGGTGCGCCAGGCGATCCCGCGCATGTGGTTCCCCGAAGCCATCACCCAGGGCAAGGCCATGGGTTACCTCACCGACGTCTCATCGATTCAGGGACAGTTCTTTCCGTTCGGCTATCCCTCGCCAGGGCATGTACGCGTCGAGATGCTCTACAAGTACGGCAGCAGCTCACTCGGCACGCAGGTCGCGTCGAACCGCTGGATCCAGGCCTACCAGCACGAGAGCCTGAAGTTTGTCGTCAACCAGTCGGTGTGGTGGGAGGGCGAAACGGTGTTCGCCGACGTGGTGCTGCCGGCGTGCACGGTCTTCGAACGCTGGGACATCGGCGAGTGGTACAACGTCGGCGCCGGCTACGTACACCACATGTACTCGATGAACAACCATCGGGTGATCACGCTCCAGCACAAGGCGATCGAGCCGCTCGGCGAATCGAAATCCGACTACGACATCTTCCTGGCGATCGCGCAGAAGCTCGATCTCGGTTCGGTGTACTCCGAGGGCGGCACCTCCGAGTACGACTGGTGCAAGCGGGTGTTCGACTCCTCCGATCTCGCCAAGCGCATCAGCTGGCGGGAGTTCCTCAAGAAAGGCTATTACGTGGTACCGCCGGATCCGGAAAGCGCCCGCGCACCGACCGCCAACCGCTGGTTCTACGAGGGCCGCAGGAAAGACACCCCGGAGCCCTACCCGCTGCCCTCCGAGTACGTCGCTGGACTCGGCAAGGGGCTGCAGACGCCGTCGGGCAAGTTCGAGTTCGTGGCCAGTACGCTCAAGCGCATCGACGACCCGGACCGTCCGCCGCTCAACAAATACATGCCCGTCTATGAGGACGGCAAGCGCGAGCCGCAGTTCGCCGAGTTCCCGCTGCAACTGCTCTCGCCGCACTCGCGCTATCCGTTCCACCTGATGGGGGACGACGAGGGCTGCAGCGTGCGCGACATCCGCGAACATCGTGTGTTCAAGGACGGCCACTACTACCTCGTCGCGCGAATCAACCGCGAGGACGCGGCCGCGCGCGGCATCCGCGACGACGACCTCATTCGCCTGTGGAACAACCGCGGGTCGGTGGTCTGCGCGGCGCAGATCACCGACCGGCTGCGGCCGGGAGTGGTATCGGCCTCGACGGCCTCGGCGGAGTACCGACCCGCGGGCGAACCCGGCCGGTCCACCGATCTTGGCGGCTGCATCAACATGCTGAGCCCGAGCAAGCCGCTCGCCCGCAAGACCCACGGAATCCGGCCGAACACGACGCTGATCCAGATCGAGAAGTGGACCGGCGTCGATACGTGGCAACCGCGCGCGGAGACTGCCTGATGACGAAGAAGTGGAACCTCATCGTCGACGTCGAACGTTGCGACAATTGCCGCGGCTGCTTCATCGCCGTCAAGGACGAACATGCCGGCAACGACTTCCCGGGCTACGCGGCCGCGCAGCCGGCGCTCGGCCACAACTGGCTCGATATCCGTCGCCGCGAGAGGGGCAGCTATCCGCTGGTGGAGGCGCACTTTCAACCGGTGATGTGCAACCACTGCGACGACGCACCCTGCATCAAGGCCGCGCGTGACGGCGCCGTGCGCAAGCGCGACGACGGCATAGTCATCATCGACCCCGTGAAGGCCAAGGGACAGCGGCAGATTGTCGACGCCTGCCCGTACGGCGCGGTGAGCTGGAACGAGGAACTGCAGCTGCCCCAGCACTGGATCTTCGATGCCCACCTGCTCGATGCCGGCTGGCAGAAGACCCGAGCAGAGCAGGCCTGCCCCACGGGCGTGTTCCGCACGGTCAAGCTCGAGGACGCGGCGATGCAGCAGCTGGCGGCCACCGAGGGACTCGAAGTCGACCAGCCGGAACTCGGCACCCGACCACGCATCTACTACAAGAACCTGCACCTGATGACCCAGTGCTTCGTCGGCGGGACGGTGGTCAGGCTGGTCGACGGGATCGAGGAGTGCGCCGCGGACGCCACGGTGGTGTTGCGCCAGGCCGGACAGGAAATCGGCTGGACGGCCACCGACACGTTCGGGGAGTTCAAGCTCGACCGGCTGCCCCCCGGCAGCGGCGGCTACGAACTCGAGATCCAGGGTGACGGCGGGCGGGCCAAGACTGCTTTCGACCTAGGCGAGGAGAGCCTCTACCTCGGAGTGCTGACACTGGTCTGAGGGTGTCGAAGGGCCAGCAATCGATGTCGCAAGCCCTTGAATCTGCGGCGCTTACCTCCATCTATGGCGAAGTCCTCCGGGCTTGGCTAAATTGTTGCACCTGAGGAAACTTTGCCTGTCAGACTGAGTCCAATTTGCCGTTACTGGCTTTAAGGAGCCCCCTACACCCATGAAACGTATTGCGCTGTTCCTGATCACCAACCTTGCCGTAGTGCTCGTGCTGTCGATCGTCATGCGGGTGCTCGGCATCGACCAGTACATCGCGGCCCAAGGCGGCAGCGCCTACGGCCTGCTCATCTTTGCAGCCGTATTCGGTTTCGGTGGTGCGTTCATCTCGCTCGCGATGTCCAAGTGGAGCGCGAAGCGCATGATGGGCGTTCGCATCATCGACAAGCCGCGTGACCAGATCGAGCACTGGCTCGTCGATACCGTACGCAAGCAGGCTGGCGAGGCCGGCATCGGCATGCCCGAAGTCGGCATTTTCGACAGCGCGGAGCCCAATGCCTTCGCCACCGGCGCCAACAAAAACAAGGCGCTGGTCGCGGTCAGCACGGGTCTGCTGCAGCGCATGCGCAAGGACGAGGTCGAGGCGGTGCTCGGCCACGAGATCGGCCACGTAGCCAACGGCGACATGGTGACGCTCACCCTCATCCAGGGCGTGGTCAACACCTTCGTCATCTTCCTGGCTCGCATCATCGGCAACTTCGTCGACCGCGTGATCTTCAAGAACGAGAACGGCGGCGGTATCGGCTACTTCGCCGTGGTCATCGTCTGCGAGATCCTGCTCGGTATCCTGGCAAGCGTCATCGTGGCCTGGTTCTCGCGCAAGCGGGAGTTCCGCGCGGACGCTGCCGGTGCGCTGCTCGCTAGCCCGCAGTCCATGATCGGTGCGCTCGAGGCGCTGAAGCGTGGTCGCGATCCAGAGGGTCTGCCGCAGCAGATGGCCGCGTTCGGCATCAACGCCGGCGCCCCCACGGGCCTGAAGCGCCTGTTCATGAGCCACCCGCCGCTCGACGAGCGCATCGACGCCCTGAAGCGGCAGCACGGCCTCGGCTGACCGTCGGCGCCCCCGCTCCCGGCTGTTGCAGCCGAGAGCGGGGCGCGCCGCGCGGTGGACACTCAAACGGGAGCCGCGGACCGCAGGGTCCGCGGCACGTTTACTTGAGGGGCGGGCTTTGGCATCGTTCGACTGTCAGGAAATCGAGACACATGACCGCTCACACGCTCCCCTTCTGGCGCCGCTGGCTGCGCGCCTTCATCGCCTGGTTCGATACCGGTCCGCTCACCCCGCCGGCTGACGGCAAACCTGCCGCCGAGATCCCTGACCGTATCGAATGGGCGCGCATCCTGCCGTTCATCGGCGTGCACGCGACCTGTCTGGGCGTGATCTGGGTGGGCTGGAGCCCGGTGGCGGTGACGGTGGCCGTAATCGCCTATCTCGTGCGCATGTTTGCGATCACCGGTTTCTACCACCGTTACTTCTCCCATCGCTCCTTCAAGACCTCGCGGGCCGGCCAGTTCATCTTCGGTCTGCTTGGCGCCTCCGCAGTGCAGCGCGGGCCGTTGTGGTGGGCGGCCCACCATCGGCATCACCATGCCCACTCCGACAAGCCCGAGGACGCGCACTCTCCGGTGCAGCATGGTTTCCTGCGCTCGCACATGGGCTGGTTCCTCACGGCCCGCGGCTTCAGCCCCGATCTCAGTCGGGTCCGCGACCTCATGCAGTTCCCGGAGCTGCGCTGGCTGGACCGGTTCGACATCCTCGTGCCCGTGGCTCTGGCCGTCGGCATGTTCGGTCTCGGGGTGCTGCTAGAGAACGTCGCGCCTGAACTCGGCACGAGTGGCGCGCAGATGCTGGTGTGGGGTTTCTTCATCTCCACCGTCGCCTGCTACCACGGCACCTACACCATCAACTCGCTGTCGCACGTCTTCGGACGCCAGCGCTATCGCACCGGCGATGCCAGCCGCAACAACTGGTTGCTCGCGCTGATCACCCTCGGCGAGGGTTGGCACAACAACCACCACCATTTCCCGAGCTCCACCCGCCAGGGGTTCTACTGGTGGGAGATCGACATCACCTACTACCTGCTTAAGCTGATGTCATGGCTCGGCATCATCTGGGACCTCAAGCCCGTGCCGATCGCGATCCGCGACCACTCGCCCCGCCGCATCCGCTGAACGAAATGCGCGCGGTGCCTTGGCGGTCCGCCTTCGCGGGCGATCCAGCGTGAGCCGCATCGCCATCATCGGCACCGGCATCGCCGGCCTGACCGTCGCCTGGCGGCTGCACCGCGAGCATGAACTCGTGCTCTTCGAGGCCAATGATTACGTCGGCGGCCATACTGCCACGAGGGACGTCGATCTGGGCGGCGCGCATTACGCCATCGACACCGGCTTCATCGTCTTCAATGACTGGACTTATCCCAACTTCATCGCGCTGCTCGACGAGCTCGGGGTGCGCTGGCAATGGTCCAACATGAGTTTCTCGCTGCGCTGCGAGCGTAGCGGGCTCGAGTACAACGGGACTTCAGTCAACTCGCTGTTTGCGCAGCGCCGCAACCTGCTCAATCCGCGCTTCCTGCGCATGATCGCCGACATCCTGCGCTTCAACACGCGGGCGCGGGCGCTGCTCGCATCGCCCGATGCACCGGGGCATCCGGACCCGCAGGGAACACTCACTCTCGGCGATTATCTGCAGCGCGGCGGCTACTCGCGCGTGTTCGTCGAGCGCTACATCGTGCCGATGGGCCGTGCGATCTGGTCGGCTACGGGCAGCGGCATGCTCGAGTTCCCGGCCCGCTTCTTCGTCGACTTCTTCGAGCGCCACGGCTTCCTCAATGTCGACGATCGGCCAACCTGGCGGACCGTGAGCGGCGGCGCGCGCGAGTATGTCCGTCGTCTCACCGCACCGTTCGCGGAGTGCATCCGCGTCTCCAGCCCGGTACACCGGATCCGGCGGACCGCCGAGGCGGTGTGGGTGGCGAGCGCTGGCAACCCGACGGCCGAAGAGCGTTTCGACCATGTCTTTCTCGCCTGCCACAGCGACCAGGCGCTTGCCATGCTGGCCGATCCCAGTGCGGCGGAGCGCGAGGTGCTCGGCGCCTTTCCGTATCAGGAAAACTCTGCGGTACTGCACACCGATCGCCGGTTGCTGCCGCGCACGCCGCTCGCGCGCGCCGCCTGGAACTATCATCTTCTCGACCCCGACAGCGGACGCGTCGCGCTCACCTACGACATGAGCGTGTTGCAGTCGATCACCGCGCCCGAGACCTTCCTGGTGACGCTCAACCGCGATGCGGACATCGATTCCGCAACGGTGCTCGGCCGCTATACCTACCACCACCCCGTCTACACCCCCGCGGCCGTGGCTGCGCAGGCCCGGCGCAGCGAGATCAGCGGCCGGCAGCGCACCCACTACTGCGGTGCCTATTGGCGCTACGGCTTCCACGAGGATGGGGTCGTCAGCGCCATCTGGGCGCTCGAGGACTTCGCCCGAGCGACGGGCACGCGGCCGCCGCCCCCGCCCGTCCTCAACCCGGTGCGACGCAGCCTGCGGGGCGGCAGATGACCAACAGCTGCCTCTACGTCGGGCACATCCGCCACCGCCGCTTCGGGCCCCGTGGCAACGCCTTCCGCTACCGGCTCTACCTGAGCTATCTCGACCTTGCCGAGTTGCCGACCCTGTTCGCGGGTCGCTGGTTCTGGTCGGCGCAGCGCCCGGCGCTCGCCTGGTTCAGGCGTGCCGACTACCTCGGTGACCCGCAGGTATCACTCGATACGGCCGTGCGTGACCGCGTCGAAGCCGAAACCGGGCGCCGTCCGGATGGACCGATCCGCCTGCTGACGCACCTGCGGCAGTTCGGCTGGAGCTTCAATCCGGTGACCTTTTATTACGTGTTCGACGCGTCGGGCGAGCACCTCGAGACGGTGGTTGCGGAGATCACCAACACGCCATGGGACGAACGTCACGCCTACGTGCTGCCGGTCGCGGCAGCGGAGCGCATTGGCGCTCACGTGCTCCGCTGGCAGTTCGACAAACGCTTCCATGTGTCGCCGTTCCTGCCCATGGACATGGGATACGACTGGCGATTTTCCGAGCCCGGCGACACACTGTCGGTGCACATGGAGAATCGGAAGGACGGCGCCCTGCAGTTCGATGCGACCCTGACCTTGCGGCGCGAGCCCCTCGGCGGACGCGCGCTGGCGCGCGCGCTCACCGCCTTCCCGCTGCTGCCCCTGCGGGTGACGTTCCTCATCTATTGGCAGGCACTCGTGCTGCTGCTCAAGCGCACGCCGTTCTTCACTCACCCGGACAAGCTCGCCCGCGAGCCGAATACATGAGCGAGAGTCGCGAGCGCCCATCGATCATTCCACTCGCGCAGGACCGCGCTCCCGGGGTGTCGCCGCTCGCCGCGCTCGGCCGCCGCCTGCTGCTGCGGCAGTTCACGTCGCTGCGCGACGGCGAACTGCGGATCGTCGAGTGGGACGGCAGCAAGCACCAGTTCGGCCGGCGGACACCGCGGCTCGACGTGTCGGTCACGCTGCATGTCGATCATCCGCAGCTATATGCCGATGCCGCCTTCGGCGGCACCGTCGGCGCCGGCGAGGCCTACATCCGCGGCCTGTGGCGCTGCGACGACCTGACCGCGCTGGTGCGCCTGTTCGTCGCCAACCGCGACATGATGAACGGCATGGACAGCCGCTGGGCCCTGCTCAGCCGGCCCCTGCTGAAGGTGTTCCACTTCCTCAACCGCAACAGCCGCGGCGGCAGCGCCCGCAACATCGCCGCCCATTACGATCTCGGCAATGCGCTGTACGAGCTGATGCTCGACCCGACGATGGCCTATTCCTGCGGCATCTTCACCGCAGCCGACTCGACCCTGGAGCAGGCCTCGATCGCCAAATTCGAGGCCGTCTGCCGCAAGCTGCGGCTGCGCCCCGGCGATCGTGTGGTGGAGATCGGCACCGGCTGGGGCGGACTCGCGATCCACGCTGCCGCCCGCTACGGCTGTCACGTCACCACCACCACCATCTCGCGCGAGCAGCACGAGTACACACGCGAGCGGATCGCACGCGCCGGCCTCGGCGATCGCATCACCTTGCTGCTTGAGGACTATCGCGACCTGCGCGGCCGCTACGACAAGGCCATGTCCATCGAGATGATCGAGGCAGTGGGTGCCGGCTACCTGGACACCTACCTCGCCAAGTGCGCCGCGCTGCTTGAACCCCATGGGGCGATGCTGTTGCAGGCAATCACGCTGCAGGACCAGTTCTATGCCCAGGCACGCAAGTCGGTCGATTACATCCAGCGCTTCGTCTTCCCGGGCAGCTTCATTCCCAGCGTCGAGGCGATCAGCCGCTCGCTGACACGGGTGACCGACCTGAAGATCTTCCACCTCGAGGACATCGGTCCGCACTACGCGCGGACGCTGCGCGAGTGGCGCAGCAATTTCTTCGGCAACCTCGACAAGGTGCGCGCCCTCGGCTACCCCGACTCCTTCGTCCGCCTTTGGGAGTACTACCTGTGCTATTGCGAAGGCGGATTCGCGGAGCGACAGCTCGGCGACGTGCAACTGTTGCTCACCAAGCCCGATTGTCGCCTGCCGTCGCCCGGTCCGGGCGCCACCGTCACAGGCTACGGCGACGCGGTGTCGGCAGCTACGACATGATGCCCGGAGGCGCCGCGTCGCCGCTGCAGCAGCTCATCGCGCGCTTCGGCACCGCGGTCATCGTCACCGATCCGGCGCAGCTCGCGGCCGTCAGCATCGATCATCGCAGGCTGTACCCGGGACAGGCTCTGGCGCTGGCCCTGCCGCGCAGCACCGCCGAAGTCTCGCAGCTGCTCGCGCTCTGCAATGCGCTGCGTATCGGTGTCGTGCCCCAGGGTGGCAACACCTCATACTGCGGCGGCGCCACACCGGACGGCAGTGGTACGCAGCTGGTTCTGTCGCTGCGCCGACTCGCCGCCATCCGCGAGCTGCAACCGCTCAACGAGTCGATGGTGGTCGAGGCCGGCTGCATCCTCGCGGACGTGCAGCGAGCCGCGGCATCGGTAGGCCGCTGCTTCCCGCTCAGCCTCGGCGCCGAAGGCAGCTGCCACATCGGCGGCAACCTCGCGACCAACGCCGGCGGTCTCAACGTCGTGCGTTACGGCATGGCCCGCGATCTCGTGCTCGGCCTCGAGGTGGTGCTCGCCGACGGTCGCGTGCTCTCGAACCTCGGTGGTTTGCGCAAGGACAACACCGGCTACGATCTGCGCCATGTGTTCATCGGCGCGGAGGGCACGCTCGGCGTGATCACCGCCGCGAGCCTGAAGCTCTTTCCGGCGCCGCGTTCGACCGCCACGGCCTTCGCGGCGGTACCCTCGCCGGCCGCTGCGGTCGCACTGCTGGCGCTGCTGCGCGAGCGCTGCGGAGACCTCATCAACTCGTTCGAGCTCGTGCCGCAGGTGGGCATCGACCTCGTGCTGCGGCACCTGCCGGGCAGCCGTGCGCCGCTCGCCGGCGGTTCGCCGTGGTATGTGCTCTGCGAACTTGCGAGCGTCATCGCCGACGATCCTGTCGGCACTCGTCTGGAGGACGCCCTCGCCGCTGCCGTCGAGGCAAAGCTCGTCACCGATGCCGCACTTGCGCAAGGCGAGCGCGAGCGCCACGAGTTCTGGCAGTTGCGCGAGAACATCCCCGAAGCGCAGCGCCGCGAAGGCCCGAGCCTCAAGCACGATGTCTCGCTGCCCATCGATCGGTTGCCGGATTTCATCGAGCGCGGCAGCGCTTGGCTGGCCGCTGAGGTGCCCGAGGGCTTCCTCGTGTGCTACGGCCATGTCGGCGACGGCAACCTGCACTTCAACGTCAACCAGTCGCACGGCGACCGTCGATCCGGCATGGCGGCAACGGCTGCGGACGCGAGTGCGGGGGTCGGCGCGGGCGCCGGCCGCAGCCTGATCGTCCGCGAGTCGACGATCCGCCGCCATCTGCACGATCTCGTGCACGAACTCGGCGGCAGTTTCAGCGCCGAGCATGGCATCGGTCGGCTGAAGGTCGAGGAACTCGAGCGCTACGCGCCGCCGCTCGAACTCGAACTGATGCGCCATCTGAAGCGCAGCTTCGATCCGAACGGCATCATGAATCCAGGCAAGGTGCTGCGTGTCCGCTGAATCGTCCCGCGGCGCTGTGCGCCCGGCCAGCGGCGCCCGCTGCATCGGCGGCCTGCACGAGGTTTGCGTCGGCGTCCCGGATCTCGAGCAGGCCGCAGCCGATTTCGCCGCCTATGGATGCCGGTCAGGCGAATCCGGCGAACTCGACGCCGCGGCCGCGCTGGCCCTTTATGGCGTCGACTCGGCCGTGCGTTCGCTGCGTCTGCTGCATCAGCAGGCCGATCACGGACTCGTGCGGCTCATGCAGTGGGAGCGTCCGCTCAACGACGGTCTCGGCATGGGCGAGAACCTGCGTTGCGTGGGCTCGCGCTGGGGAGTGCGCGTCACGTCGAGTGCGCTGAACATCGTCAACCATGCGGAGCGCGCACGGGCCGCCGGCACCACGCTGACACTCATCGAGCCGCTGCTTGCCGTGATCGGCGAAGTCAGCGGCACGGGTGCCTCGCGACCGTTCCGCGAGCCAATCGTCGGTGTGCGCGAGATGGTGCTGCTGCAGCCCCACTACCGCCAGGTGTTCTTCGAGCGTTTCGGTTACGAGAGCCCGCTCTACGGGCAGATCGACCCGTCCTGCCTGCTGCGCACCAGCCAGCACACCCACTTCGGCCTGATGATTGCCGACGACGATCCAAAAGTCCTCGATTTCTATGACGGAGTGCTCGGCCTGCAACGCACCCTGGATGAACACACGCCCTACCTGAACGCGACAGGCTCGCGGCGCATCTTCGGGCTCCAGCCCGGCGAGGGCTTCCATATGGTCGACTTCGACGATCCCGACTCCGGCAGTTCACTGGCGCAGCGGCGTTCCGGCAAGCTCAAGTGCGTGCGCTTCGCCGCCGACGCACGCATCGACAATCTGCTGCACCGCTCGCGCGCCGGCTGTCTCGGCTACAGCCTCTACTGCTGGCGGACGGACGATCTCGATGCGATGCACGTGCGGGTCTGCGAGTCCGGCGCGACCGAGATCGGCCGGCCGCTCAGCGACGAGTTCGGCCGTCGTGGCTTCACTTTCGTGGCGCCGGACGGCTATCAATGGATGCTGCTGCAGGCCTGAGATGGCGCGCTGCCGCAGACGGTCAGCATCCTGCGTCCCTGCCCTCGCCGCGCTTGCGCTGCTGCTGCCGCCCACCGTGGCGTACGCCGTGCAGCTGCCCCCACCCACCGTAACCCCGGGAGCTGCCGAAGTGTCCATCCACTACCAGATACACGGGACACTCGCCGTGGACCGGCCGCTCGTCGTGCTGGTGCACGGCTGGTCCTGCGACTCGAGCTACTGGCGGGAGCAGCTGCCTGCGCTGCTGTCCGACCACGACGTCGTCACGCTCGATCTCGCCGGGCACGGCGCCTCGGCCGACGGCCGCGACGAATTCTCGATGCGCAGCTTCGGCGAAGATGTGCAGCGCGTCGTTGCCGCCCTGCCGACCCGCGCACCGGTGATCCTCGTGGGTCACTCGATGGGCGGTCCGGTGGCGGCGGAGGCCGCACGCCTGCTCGGTGCCCGCGTGCGCGCCGTGATCGGCGTCGATACCTTCTCGACCATCGGCCGGCCCGCGCCGCCTCCTGCAGAAACGGCAGCCCGACTCGCCCTGTTCGAACGCGACTTCGTCGGCACGACGCGCCTCTTCGTGGACAACACCTTCTTTCGGCCCGACGCGGACCCGAAGCTGCGACGCTGGATCGTGGAGGATATGGCTCAGGGCAATCCGCGCGTCGGCATCGCGGCGGTACGCGAGCTCAATGCCTGGGACGGCGTCGCGGTGCTGCGCGAGTTGTCCGTGCCGGTGATCGCCATCAATTCCGACCGCAGTCGCATCGATGAGGCGCGCATCCGCACCCTACTGCCGAACTTCCGACTGCGCGTGCTCGAGGGCACGGCGCACTTCCTGATGCTCGAGGAACCGGCGCGCTTCAATGAGGCGCTGCTGGAGGAGCTGATGCGCCTGCGCTGAGCCGCGGCGTCCGGGCGGAGGTGCACGCCCGCGCATCGAGTCCCCGACGCGACGCAACTTCAGCGCATCGAGTCCCCGACGCGGCGCAACTTCAGCGCGGCGCGCTTTCGATCTCGATGTAATGCAGCAATGCGGCGCGGTCGGCTGCGCTCGCGATGCCGGCGAACGCCATGGAGTTGCCCGGAACCACGGCGCTCGGCCGCTCGAGCCAGCGATCCAGCGTCGGGCGGTCCCAGACCAGTCTGGCGCCGCGCATGGCAGCCGAGTAGTTGAAACCCGGCACTGCGGCTGGCGGCCGACCGAAGATGCCGCCAAGGTGCGGCCCAGCCTTCTCGACAGGGCCCGGCTGCAGCTCGTGACAGGCACGACACTGGATGTAGAGCAGCCGGCCGCGCCGGTACTCCGGCGACTGCACTGCCGCGGGCTGCGGCGCCCCCGCTGACTGCGCAGCGGCTGCGGACTGCGACGCCGCCGACTGCGAAGGCGCCGCGGACTGCGCCGCGCCGGCCAGCGGCGCGATGACCAGCAAAGAAACCCACGTCGCGCCAAGACTCAAGCGTTGCAAGCTCATGATGATTTGTCCTTCCTCATGGATGCCGTCTGCGGTCGGCGTCCGGCTGGACATCAATGGCGCAAGCGGCGCACACGCATCAAGCCCTCCTGCGCAGCACTGGCCACCAGCCGGCCGTCACGGCTGTAGATGCTGCCGCGCGCGTAGCCGCGTCCGCCCGAGGCACTCGTGCTCTCCACGTCGTACAGCAGCCAATCGTCGGCGCGGAACGGTCGATGGAACCACAGACCATGGTCGATGCTCGCCATCATCAGTTCGCCGATCTCGAAACTGCCCTGATGGGGACGCGTCGCCGCGGTGAGCAGGTTGAAATCGGACATGTAGGCCAGCAGACAGCGATGCAGCGGATCTTCGTCCGGCAAGGGTTCGGCAATGCGAAACCACACGCGTTCGATTGCCGGGCCTGCGGTGCGCTTGAGGAAGTCGACCGGCTCGACCGGGCGCAGTTCGATCGGTCGCTCGCGGGCCAGCGTCCGCTGCAGCAGGTCGGGCAGACGCGCGGCGACCTCCGGAGTCGGTCGACTCCAGTCGGGCAAGGTCTCCGGGGCCGGTACGGCCGGCATGGTCGACTGATGCTCGAGTCCCTCTTCGCGCCGCTGGAACGAGGCCGCACAGGTGAATATCTGCTCGCCGTTCTGCACCGCGATCACCCGCCGCGACGAGAACGAGTGCCCGTCGCGGCTGCGGTCGACCTGGTAGACGATCGGTCGGTTGAAGTCGCCGCGCCGCAGGAAATAGGCATGCAGCGAGTGCACCTCGAGATCCGGGATGGTGTGGTAAGCGGCCATCAGCGCCTGTCCGAGCACCTGGCCGCCATAGACCTGCGGGCTGCCGATGTCCCGGCTCTCGCCACGGAAAAGGTTGACCTCAAGCCGCTCGAGATCGAACTGTCGCAGCAGGTCGACGACCCGGACGTTCACGTCGGCGCCACACCGAGCCGCTTCTGCATTACGGGGCTGGTGGTCGTGTACTGCAGGAACTGCTTCTTTTCCGGGTAAAGCCACGACTGGATGCCGAAGGCCGCGAGCGCCGCCTCGTGGAAACCCGAGAGGATCAGCTTTTTCTTGCCGGGGTAGGTGTTGATGTCGCCCACCGCGAAAATTCCGGGCGCGCTGGTCTGGAACTTCTCGGTGTCGACCTTGAGCGCCTTGCGCTCGAGCTCGAGACCCCACTCCGCCACCGGGCCAAGCTTCGGGTGCAGGCCGAAGAAGGCGAACAGGTGGTCGGCGGGCAGCTCGTGCAGGCTGCCGTCGGCCGCCTTGACGCGCACCCCGAGCAGCGCTCCGTCCTCGACCAGCAGCGAATCGGCGAGTCCCTCGAGGAAACGCAGGCGGCCCTGGGCCTCGAGCTCCCGCATGCGGGCCACGGAGGCCGGCGCAGCGCGGAACTCGCTGCGACGGTGCACCAGCGTGAGCGAAGGCGCGGTCGCGGCGAACTCGATCGCCCAGTCGAGCGCGGAGTCGCCGCCGCCGAAAATCACCAACCGCTGGTTGCGGTACTCGTCGGCACCCTTGACGCGGTAATGCAGACGCTGCCCCTCGAAGGCTTCGCACCCCGGTACGCCGAGGCGCCGCGGCTGGAAGGAGCCGACGCCCGCGGCGATGACGATCGCACCGGCGTCGAAACGCGTACCCGTGGCCGTGACGACATCGAAGCGCCGCCCCCGCGGCGTGACCTCGCACACCTCTTCGCCGAGGTGGAACACCGGCTCGAACGGCTTGATCTGCTGCAGCAGCCGGTCGACGAGTTCCTGCGCACCGCAGACCGGCAGTGCGGGGATGTCGTAGATGGGCTTGTCGGGGTAGAGCTCGGCGCACTGGCCGCCGGGTACCTTCAGCGAGTCGAGCACATGTGCCCGTATGCCGAGCAGCCCGAGTTCGAAGACCTGAAACAACCCGCAGGGACCCGCTCCGACGATGACGACTTCAGTCTGTATGGGATCGGACACTCGCTCGCTCCGCGGTGCATACCGCAATGGCTCTATCGGAAAACCACCGGAAAACGGGTAAATTCTAGCAGAGGCGTTCCTGCCTGCCGGAGACCGATCTTGATCAAGCTGAACGTCAATGGCCGCGTTGTCGAAGTCGACGTCGATCCGCAGACGCCCCTGCTATGGGTGCTGCGCGACACCATCGGTCTCACCGGCACGAAGTACGGTTGTGGCATGGCCTTGTGCGGAGCCTGTACGGTGCACCTCGACGGCGAGCCGATACGCGCCTGCGTGACCCCGGTAGCCGCCGTGGGCGAGCAGCGAGTGACCACCATCGAGGGTCTGTCGAGCGACCGCAGTCACCCGGTGCAACGCGCCTGGATCGAAATCGACGTGCCGCAATGCGGCTACTGCCAGTCCGGACAGATCATGTCGGCGGCGGCGCTGCTCGCCAAGGTGCCGAAGCCAAGCGACGCCGACATCGATGCCGCCATGTCGGGCAACCTTTGCCGCTGCGGGACCTACCAGCGCATCCGTACCGCCATCCATCGGGCGGCCACGCTGGCGGCCGCGGCGGGCAAGTCTGCCGCCACGGAGGGCTGAGGCCATGCCCACCAATGCAGACCTCGGCCGTCGCCGCGTCGCGGCAGTGCCACGTGGCGTGGCCAATGCATTGCCGATCTACGCCGAGCGCGCGAGCAACGCGGAGATCTGGGATGTCGAGGGACGTCGGCTGATCGACTTCGCGAGCGGCATCGCCGTGCTCAACACCGGCCACCTGCATCCGCGGGTGCAGGCCGCCATCGGCGCACAGGTCGCGCAGCTGTCGCACGCCTGCTTCCAGGTCACGCCCTACGAAAACTACATCGCGCTCGCCGAGCGGCTGAACGAGATCGTCCCCGGCAGCGGCCCGAAGAAGACGATCTTCCTCACCACCGGCGCGGAAGCCGTCGAGAACGCGGTCAAGATCGCCCGTCACCATACCCGACGTTCGGCCGTGATCGCCTTCGGCGGGAGCTTCCACGGACGTACCCTCGGTTGCATGAGCCTCACCGGCAAGGTGCAGCCATACAAGGCCGGCTTCGGCGCGATGCTGCCTGACGTCTACCACGTGCCCTTCCCGGTGGAGTACCACGGCATCAGCGTTACGCAGTCGCTGGCCGCCATCGAACAGCTCTTCAAGGCCGACGTCGATCCCGAGCGGGTCGCGGCGATCATCATCGAGCCCGTGCAGGGCGAAGGCGGATTCTACGTCGCCCCGGCGGAGTTCCTGCAGGCGCTGCGCGCGCTCTGCGACCGACATGGCATCGTGTTCATCGTCGATGAGATCCAGAGCGGCTTCGCGCGCACCGGCCGCATGTTCGCGATCGAACATGCGGGCGTCGAACCCGATCTAGTCACCCTCGCCAAGAGCCTCGCCGGCGGCGTGCCGCTGTCTGCGGTCAGTGGCAAGGCGGCGATCATGGACTCGCCGCCCCCCGGGGGTCTTGGCGGCACCTACGCGGGTTCGCCGCTCGGCTGCGCCGCCGGGCTTGCGGTCCTCGAAGTCATCGAGGCGGAACAGCTTTGCCAGCGCGCCGAACGCGTCGGTGCGGCGGTGCGTGCGCGGCTGGTGGACCTGCAGTCGCGGTGGCCGTGTATCGGCGACGTGCGGGGTCTTGGCGCCATGGTGGCGATGGAACTCGTCAAGGACCGCCGTCCGGACGCGCCCGACGCCGAGCTGACCAAGGCGCTCGTGCAGGCAGCGGGACGCCGCGGCTTGGTCCTGCTCTCCTGCGGCGTCTATGGCAACGTGATCCGCTTCCTGATGCCGCTCACCATCCCGGACGCCCTGCTGGCCGAGGGTCTCGCGATCCTTGAGGCGGCATTGGAAGACGTCGCCGGCTGACCGTCGGCGTGGGCCTTCAGGCCCGGCCGACGTTGGCGTCGTTCGGGCTGTGGTAGTACTCGCTCTCCTCGGAGAGCTGGCGGATCAGGCGCTGCAACTCGGCCATCCGGCCCTCAGCGGTGCTGACCGGCATGCACTCGACGCATCGCGGGTCGTTGCAGGGCTGGCGCGAGTAGAGCCAGTACTGGATCGCCCCGGCCAACAGTCCGTCGGCGATGTCCCACAGATCGGCCTCCTTGTCGCGATCGGCAATCTGGTTGCCCAGGTTCACCGCATCGGTGAACGCCGCATCGAAACTGTTGGTCGCTTCTGCGTGTTCCTTTTCCATGCGCTCATCTTAGCTGATCGTCGACGCCGGCGAGGTCGCAGGGCAGCCAGACCGCCGCGGTGGCTCCTGAACCTGCCCGCAGGTCGGGTACCGGAGCCCTCGACATTAAGCATTCGTAACGATTTCCGTCTTGAGCGCGCCCTATCCTCTAGTCGTTACGACGTCAGGACGTTTTAGGGGAGACGTCGACCGAAATGACGATCGAAGCCGAGCATGGCAGCGAACCCAAGCCGATCTCCCTGCCCTCTCTCGAGGAGGCAGCGACGGCGGCGGCCAGCGCGCCTCCGCTGCATGCGGGGGTACTGAAGGCCCCGGAGTTCGTGGGTGCGCATTTCCACGAGAAGTTTCCGGCGCAGGACATCGCCACGTACTGCGGTTTGAGCCGGTTCCAGTTCAGCCGCAGCTTCCACACCGTGTTCGGCATCACGTTCCGCGAGTACCTGCTGCGATACCGCATCATCGCCGCCTGCGAGCGGCTGCGCGAAGGCAGCATGCCGGTCACGCAGATCGCCTACGCAGTCGGCTTCCACGACGGCTCCTACTTCGCCCGCATGTTCCGCCGCTACACCGGGCTGCTGCCCTCGCAGTATGCTCGGCGGCATGCCGAGCACGCACGGGTCTGACGACACCCAGCGCCGCGTCTGGCGCATCTCCAAGGCCGGGTCTCTGGGACGCCTCGGGCTGTGCACCGAGACGCTGCCGCCGCCTGCCGCCCTCGAGGTGCAGGTCGAGGTCGAAGCGATTGGCGTGAACTTCGCCGATGTCTTTGCCTGCCTCGGCCTCTACTCGGCGACGCCCCGCGGCAGTTTTGTTCCGGGCCTCGAGTGCGCGGGACGCATCCGTCGCCTGGGTACGGCGGTCACCGGCTGGCAGATCGGCGACCCGGTGATCGTGCTGACGCGCTTCGGTGGCTACGCGACCCACCTCAATGCCGATGTGCGTACGCTGTGGCCGGTACCGCCGGGATGGTCGCTGGCCGAGGCAGCGGCCTACCCGGTACAGGCGCTGACCGCCTGGTACGGCTTGCGGCCGCTCGGCAACGCCGGCGCCGGCTCGGTGGTCCTGGTCCAATCGGCAGCCGGCGGCGTTGGCCTCAACGCCATGCAGGCGCTGCGCACTTTGGGCGCGCGGCCGGTGGCCGTGGTCGGTTCGGCTGCCAAGCGCGACTGGCTGGCGGAGCGCTACGCCCTCGACCCGGCAACGGTGCTGGTGCGCAACCGTGCTCCCGGCAAGGACTTCGACGCGGTGCTGGCGCATCTTGACGCGCCGGGTTTCGACGTTGTCCTCGACGCCGTTTACGGCCCCGGCTTTCGCAGCGCCTTTGATCGGCTGGCGCCCGAGGGGCGCTACGTGCTCTACGGAGCCGCCGATTTCATGAGTAGCGGCAAGCGGCCGAACTTCCTTGCGCTGGCGTGGCGCTACCTGCGTCGACCGCGGCTCGATCCTCTGGCGATGATCCCGCAGAACCGAGGCCTACTCGCCTTCAACCTGATCTGGCTGTGGGAGCAGGCAGCACGACTGCCGCAATCGCTGCGCGAGACCTTCGCCCTGATCCCGGACCGCCCACACATCGGCGCCAGCTACGAGTTCAGCGCCGCCCCCGCGGCCCTCGACGCCATCCAGTCGGGTACGACTACCGGCAAGCTCGTGCTGCACTGCACACCCTGACGTGCCGTCGGCGGCTGCGCTGCCCGCAGACCGGACGACGGCGCGCGCTACAATCCGCCAATGGCTGATCCGTCTCTGGCCGATCGCCCGAAGGGCAAGTCCGTCCGGCCACTTGCGGCACTCTGGCCCTTCCTGCGCCCTTACCGTCAGGTGCTCGCCTGGGCGATGGTGGCGTTGTTGCTCGCTTCAGGCTCAATGCTCGCGCTGCCGGTCGCCCTCTCGCAACTGGTCGACAAGGGTATGAGCGCCGGCAGCGCCGAAACCATCAACATCTATTTCATCGCGTTCCTCGGCGTGGCCGTGCTGTTCGGCGGCTTCGCCGCGATGCGCTTCTACCTCGTCACCTGGCTGGGCGAGCGGGTGGTGGCCGACATCCGCGAGGCCGTCTACCGCAACGTGATCCGCATGGATCCCCAGTTCTTCGAGGTCACCCGAACCGGGGAGGTGCTGTCACGCCTGACGACCGACACCACGCTGGTGCAGTCCATATCCGGGGTGGGCATCTCCATCGCCCTGCGTTCGACGGTCAACCTGATCGGCTCCATAGTCATGATGGCGGTCACCAGTCTGAAGCTGCTTGGGCTGATGCTGATCGCCATGCCCGCCGTGATCATCCCGGTGATTTCCCTCGGGCGCCGGCTGCGCAAGCTGTCGCGGTCCTCGCAGGACCGTATAGCCGACACCAGCGGACTCGCCGGCGAGACGCTCAACGCCATCCAGACGGTGCAGGCGTTCACGCTCGAGAACCTCAACACGCAGCGCTACGACAAAGCCGTCGAGGCGTCGTTCGATGTAGCCGTCGTACGCACCCGGGTCCGCGCCTGGCTGACCGCGCTATCGACCACGCTGGTGGTGGCGGCGATCACCAGCGTGCTCTGGTTCGGCGCGCACCAGGTGCTCTCCGGCGAGATGTCCGGCGGCGAGCTCGTGCAGTTTCTGCTGTTCGCAGGCTACGCCGGCATCGCCGCCGCATCGCTCAGCGAAATGTGGAGCGAGGTGCAGCGGGCGGCCGGTGCCATGGAGCGTCTCGTCGAACTGCAGCAGGCGACGCCCGCGATCGTCGCCCCCCCTGCGCCGCTCGAACTGCCGGCCCTGCAGCCGGGCAGCCGCGCGGGGCATGTGCGCTTCGCGCAGGTGCGGTTCAACTACCCCTCGCGCCCCGATACGCCGGCGCTCGACGACTTCTCGCTGGAGATCGCGCCCGGCGAGACGGTGGCCTTCGTCGGCCCCTCGGGTGCCGGCAAGAGCACGACCTTCCAGCTGCTGCTGCGTTTCTATGACCCGCAGGTTGGTCGGGTGCTGCTCGACGGCGTCGACATCGCCCGGGCGGATCCGCTCGCCGTGCGCCGCCGCATCGGACTCGTCCCCCAGGACACCGTGCTGTTCGGCACCACGGCCCGCGAGAACATCCGCTACGGGCGTCCGGATGCCAGCGATGCCGAGGTCGAGGCGGCGGCACGGGCCGCGGCCGCCGACGAGTTCATCCGGGCACTGCCCGAGGGCTACGAGACGTTCCTCGGCGAACGCGGTACCCGACTCTCCGGCGGGCAGCGACAGCGCATCGCCATCGCACGTGCAATCCTCAAGAATCCGCCGCTGTTGCTGCTCGACGAGGCGACGAGCGCACTTGATGCCGAGAGCGAGCGCGTGGTCCAGCAGGCCTTGGAGCGGCTGATGGCCACGCGTACGACGATCATCATCGCGCATCGGCTGGCCACGGTACTGAAGGCGGACCGCATCCTCGTCATGGATCAGGGACGCATCGTCGCCAGCGGCCGCCACGAGGAACTGATCGCCTCTAACCCGCTCTACGCCCGCCTCGCAGCGCTGCAGTTCACCGACGGCCCGGCGACCATCCCATGAGCAGACCGCGCGCGATCCTCTTCGACTTCGACGGCACGCTGATCGACTCGGCGCCGAGCATCCTCGCGGGCCTCGGGCGCGCGCTCGCGCGGGAGGGGGTGCAGCCGGTGGTGCCGCTCTCGGCATCGCTGATCGGTCCGCCGCTGCCGCGCACGCTCGCGACGCTCGCCGGTTCGGCGGAGCCAGCGCTCATCGAGCGGCTCGCGGCCGCCTACCGGGAGGACTACGACTCGACCGGCTTCCGACAGACCGCGGTCTACGCCGGCGTCGAGGACATGCTGCAGTGGCTCGGCGGTGCCGGCATCATCCTGCACATCGTGACCAACAAGCGCATCAGACCGACGCGGCTGATCCTCGACCATCTCGGCTGGCAACGGCACTTCCACGGTGTCTACGCGCTCGATGCGCTGCAGCCGGCCGCCGCCGACAAGACCGCCCTGGTGCGCGAAGTCCTGCAGCGCGAGTCGCTGCCAGCGGGCAGCACGTGGATGGTCGGCGACTCGGCCGACGACCAGCGCGCGGCGCAGGGCAACGCTCTGCGCTTCCTTGCTGCGGGTTGGGGTTACGGTCTCGGCGCAGACGATGCCGCCGCCGAGCGCCTGCCATCACCTGCCGCACTGCTGCGACACCTGCAGCAGGTCGCCGCGCAGGTCTGACGCCCCGGCTCTCCCGCGACTCAGCACCGGCGGCGCGCAGTGCCGCCGGTTGCCGCCGTCATATGCGCATACCGCCGTCGAGGTCGATGCAGCGGCCGGTGAAGAAATCGTTGCCGACGATGAACAGCGCGGCGTCGGCGATCTCGGCGGCCTCGCCGAGGCGCCGCAGCGGCACCCCGGCAGTCAGTTTGTCGAGGATCTCCGGGCGCATCGCCGCGAGGATGTCGGTGCGCGTGTAGCCCGGGGCAATCGCGCCGGTACGGATGCCGTAACGGGCAAGCTCCTTGGCCCAGACCTCGGCCATCGCCGCCACGCCCGCCTTGGTGGCGGAGTAGTTCGTCTGCCCTGGATTGCCGTGGCGCGAGATGCTAGAGATGTTGATGATCACCCCGCCGCGACCACGCCGCACCATGCGCTCAGCCGCCTCGCGTCCGCAGAGGAACACGCCGGTGAGGTTGATGTCGATGACTGCCTGCCACTGCTCGAGCGTCATCTTGCCGGTGACGGCGCCGTCCTTGACTTTGATGAGCAGGCCGTCCTTGACGATCCCCGCGTTGTTGACCAGCACGTCGATGCCGCCGAAATCGGCTGCCACGGCATCCATGCCGGCGATCACCGCGGCCTCCTGAGTGACGTTGACCACATAGCCGCGGGCGGTGACACCGAGGGCCGCGCACTGGCGGACGGTCTCGTCGAGGTCGCCTTGGTTCAGATCGAACAACGCGATACCGGCGCCCTCGGCCGCAAAAGCTCTGGCCATCTCGCGGCCGATGCCGCGTCCGCCACCCGTGATGATCACCGTGCTGCCCTTGATCTGCATGCCGATCTCCCTGCTGCCGTGCGCGACCTGCTGGCCGGTCGCGCATTATAGTCGGCGGTCCCGATGTCGATGCGGCCGATCCCGAGGTCTCCCATGCTGCAACTGCGACCGGCCCGTCCGGCGGATGTGCCCACCCTGCTCGAACTGATCCGCGAACTCGCGGATTACGAACGGCTTCTCGACCAGGTCGATGCCACGCCGGATGCGCTGGCCGCAGCGCTGTTCGGCGCTGCGCCGCGCGTGTTCAGCGATCTCGCCGAATGGCATGACGGCGACGGCGTCGCCACCGCAGGCTTCGCCCTGTGGTTCTACAACTTCTCGACTTTCCGCGGCCGCCACGGCATCTACCTCGAGGACCTCTTCGTAAGGCCAGCGTTCCGCGGCCGCGGCATCGGCAAGGCGCTGCTCTCGAACCTCGCCCGGCGCTGCGTCGATGAGGGTCTGACGCGTCTCGAGTGGTCGGTGCTCGACTGGAACAAGCCGGCTCGAGACTTCTACGAATCGCTCGGCGCGCGCGCGCTCACCGAGTGGGTACCTCATCGGCTAACGGGCGCGGCCTTGCCGCAGCTCGCCGCTCCAGCGATTCGCGCAGCGCGAACGCCGCCTCGACCGTGAACTCGCCGCGCTGCAGCGCGGCCGTTGCCTCGGCGACCGAAAGGCACAGGAACTCGCTGACCTCGCCGTCGCGGCCGCAGGGCACGAAGTCCTGCGGCAGTTCGAGATCAGCGACGATCACCAGTTCATCATGCATGCCGAACGTGGTCTCGCGCAGGCTGCGGATCACCATTCCGGGAAAATCGACGCGGCGGGCGAGACCCGCAGGCACCCCGGCCTCCTCCCAGGCCTCGCGCACCGCGGTCCGTCGCGGCGACTCGCCTGCGGCCACGCCGCCCGCGGCGAGGTTGTCGAGCTTGCCGGGATCGGCGCGCTTCAGGGCGCTGCGCCGCGCCACCCACAACCTGCCGTCGGTACGATAGCCATTGACGTGTACGGCGCGGTTCTGCAACCCCAGCGTGCGGAACGCACCGCGTTCGCAGCGCGCGATCTCGGCGCCCGTCTCGTCGAGGACGGCCGACAGCTCGTTGCGCCAGTCGGCGATCAGCCCGTGCAGTCGCAGCGCCTGCGCAACGCGCTGCAGCCTCCGGCTGCGGGCCGCGCGCGAGGAACCACGCTCGAGGAGCTGCAGGCCAAGTTCTCCCGGCGCGATCTCCGGCAGGTCGCGCAGCACCTCGGCCACGTCACCGCGTACCCGTCCACGGATCGCGCCGGCGATCCACAGGGGCAGGTAGGCGGCGAACACGTCGGTCACGGTGGCAGCATGCCGCGGGCTTGCGGCTCAGTCGCGCAGGAAATCGACCACGGCGGTCGTGAAGTCCTCGGCCTGCTCGACGTTGGAGAGGTGCGCGGCGTCGAGCACCAGCAGGTCTGCGCCGACGATCCCGTTTGCCAGCTGCTCGGCCC
>JBILMF010000138.1:0-7883 GCA_044375655.1 Steroidobacteraceae bacterium
AGCCGGATTGAACCGCGCCCAGTTGACCGGGCCCGGCTGCTGTTCCATCACCCACCAGCGGCCGCGGCCGACGCCGCGGTAGAGGTCGTGGTGGAAGGCGGCGACGTCAGGATGCCCCTGACGCGCATAGCGCAGCTTCTCGGCATCGGTGAACCAGAACTGCTCGAGGAAACCCAGCGGATAGCTGTCCCAGGAGGCGACATCGAGATCTTCGGCGAGCGCGTGATGGTCGAAATCGGTGACGAAGCCCATGAAGTTGTGCGTGAGATCGCGGCCCGGCGACAACTCGCGCAGGATGCGGCACTGCGCGACATTGAAGGCCTGCACCTGCGTAGAGGAGTAGCGGCGGAAGTCGAGCACGTGGGCCGGGTTGGGCTCGG
Organism: Steroidobacteraceae bacterium; assembly: GCA_044375655.1. GTDB lineage: Bacteria > Pseudomonadota > Gammaproteobacteria > Steroidobacterales > Steroidobacteraceae > UBA964. The sequence continues at coordinate 381 of JBILMF010000138.1, forward strand.
TCACCGTCAGATTCGGCAGTTCGATGTCGGCGAAGCTGCCGTACTCCATGCTCCAGAAGACATTCCCCCAGGCAGCGTTGAGCGCCTCGATACCGCCGTAGCGCGTAGCCAGCCAGTCACGAAAGCCCGCGAGTGCGGCGGACGACCAGCTGAGGGTCGTGTCGTGGCAACCGTACTCGTTGTCCGTCTGCCAGGCGATCACCGCCGGGTGCTGGCCATAGCGCTCGGCCACCGCGCGGGTGATGCGCATGGCCTCGCGGCGGTAGCCCGGGTGCGAGAAACAATAGTGGCGACGCGAGCCGAAGCGGCGCGGGCGGCCGGCTGCATCCACCGCCAGCATGTCGGGCATGGCGTCGACCAGCCACTTGGGCGGCGTCGCAGTCGGCGTACACATCACGACGTACAGTCCCGCGGACTGCAGCACCTCGATCGCCGCGTCGAGCCAGCCCCACACGAAGCGGCCGGGCGCGGGTTCGATGCGGCTCCACGCAAACTCGCCGATGCGCACCTGCGTGATGCCAAGCTCGCGCATCCGACGAGCGTCGTCGGGCCACCAGTCGCGCGGCCAATGCTCGGGGTAGTAGCAGACGCCGAGGCGCGGTGTACCCGCGGTCATTCAAGGGCCTCCAAAGTGACAAGCCAGGCCACCTCGGCCTGGCGCAGCGGCAGGCGCAGGCCGCGCTCGGCGAGTGCGCGCCCCGAGAGCACCACGCCGGCGCGCCAGCGCTCGGGCTCGGCCAGCTGCCGCGCTGCAATGGCCGGCCACGGTTCGGGCAATCGCACGCGATAGCGCCGGGCTGGATCGAGGCCGGCGAACCGCAGCGGCGCACTCTCGAAGAAGCGCGGGAAATCCGTCTGGACCACCAGGGCAATGGCCCGCTCGCCGTGCACGGCAAGCCAGCCGCTGATCGCCGGATCCGAGCTCGAGATCTCGGACAGATCCCCGCGGTGCAGCACTTCACGCCAATCCTTGTAGAGGGCGATATGGGCAGCGAGCACACCCCGATCAGTCTCGTCCATGGCGGCCGGATCCGCCTCGACACCCATATGACCGAACATCGCCACCTTGGCGCGCAGGTCCATGGAGAGCGCACGACCGGTGATGGGGTTCGGTGAGGGACCGACATGGTTGCCGCAGGCACCGAGAGGCAGAAACTGCAGCCAGGAGCGGTTGATGCGCAGCCGCTCCAGCGGATCGTTGTTGTCGCTCGCCCAGAAGCGGGTGCAACGCGCAAGCATCGCAAGGTCGACGCGGCCGCCGCCGCTCGCGCAGGTCTCGATCTCGACCGCGGGATGCGCCGCGCGCAGCCGGTCGAGGAGCCCGTACAGGGCTTGCGTCTGCGCGACGCCACGCCCTGCCAGCGGGAAGAGCTCGCGGTTGTGATCCCACTTCAGGTAGGCGATCGGATACTCGCGCAGGAGTGCATCGAGCATGACGAACACCTGCCCGGCGACCGGTGGTTGCGTGAGATCGAGCACGAGCTGTCCGCGCTGCGTCGCCCGCGGCACACCCTCGCGTTGCAGACACCACTCGGGATGTCTGCGGTACAGCTGCGAGTCGGGGCTCACCATCTCGGGTTCGATCCACAACCCGAAATCCATGCCAAGCCCGTGCACATGGCGGATGAGCGGTTCAAGACCCTGCGGAAAGATCGCCGGCGAGGGCCACCAGTCGCCAAGGCTGGAGGTATCGTCGCGCCGAGCGGCAAACCAGCCGTCGTCGAGCACGAAGCGCTCGACGCCGAGTGCCGCCGCATCGCGGGCGAGCTGCTCGAGGCGGGGCATCGACTGGGCGAAACCGCAGGCTTCCCAGGTGTTCAGATGCACTTTGCGAGGTCGACGCGCGGCGGACGGCAGCACCGCATCGCGGATATGCCGGTGCAGAGCCCGGCGCACCGCGGCGCGACCGGCACAGCCAAACGCCAGCAGGACCGGCGGCGCGGCGTGGTTCTGCCCGGGCTGCAGTTCGATCTCGCCTGGCTCGAGCCGCGCTCCAAGCCATAGCACCGAGTCGCCATCCACGTTGGTATCGAGATTCCACTCGTGATCGCCACTCCAGGCGAGGTGCACGGAGAGCACCGCACCGTGGTGTTCATGCGTATCCAGCGCCTCGAACGACAACCATTGGCCAGCGGAAAATCCGGGGCGGCCGCCGGCCGAAGCGGCGCCCAGCCGCGGCGCCGAGCCAAGCGCCTGACGCCGCGAGTGCATCTCGCCCGACCAGCGGCCGTCGTAACTGACCACCGTGCTGATCCAGCGCGGCAAGGGCAGCACCAGGGAAGCGCAGCGCTGCAGTTGCACCGCCGTGGCGGATTCGTTGATGACGTCGAGCTCGACCGCAACCAGTCCGCCGCCGAGCGCCCGCCAGCGGCTCTCGATGCGCAACCCGACGTGTTCGTTGCGCTCTGAGAAACATAACGCGGCGGACTGGGCGATGCATTGCGTGCCGCCCGGAGCGAGCGGCAGCAGTCGCCCCTGGCGGCAGGTTTCGACTACAGGCAGCCCGGGGTATCCCGTCTGCCCAAGCGGCAGGATCGACGGCGGTACGCGGCGATCAGGCTCGGATTCGTGCGCGCCGCGGCGGCCAAGCGCACACAGCGCCTCGCAGTCCTCGTCCGCCGGCAGCCGCGCACCCAGCCAGGCGAGTTCGGCGTAGCCGCGGGCGAGGTCGAACACCAGCGTTGCATCGCCGGTGTCCAGCCGCCAGATCGACGGGTTCGTTGGCAAGGGTCCTCCTCGAGTACGTATTATTGACCAACGCCGCTCGCTGCGCCTTGGGAGGGGACATGCCGGCCAACCTGCTCAGCGAGGGCTACGCGCAGCTCGCGATCTTCATCGGCCTGACCGCACTGGTTGCGCTGGCGACCTGGTGGAAAGTACGCCGCTCCCGTCCTGCGCACGACGGCACCGGCAAAGACGTGTTTCTCGCCGGTGGCGGCCTCACCTGGCCCTTCGTTGCCGGCTCGATCACGCTCACCAATCTCTCCACCGACCAGCTCGTCGGCATGAACGGCAACCAGATGTTGCTGCTCGCCTGGTGGGAAATCGCCGGCTTCTTCGGCCTGCTGGTCCTCGCCTACGTATTCGTGCCCCTCTACTACCGGCACCGCTGCACCACGGTGACCGAACTGCTCGAACGGCGCTACGGCGGCACCAGCATCCGCACACTGATCTCGGGGCTGTTCCTTTTCGGCAATGTGGTGATCTACCTGCCCGCCTCCATCTACAGCGGCGGGCTCTTCATGCAGTCGCTGTTCGGCAGCGAACTGCCCATCCTCGTCTTCGCCACCGCGCTCGCCCTGATCAGCGCCGCGTACACCATGCTCGGCGGGTTGCGGGCGGTGGCGGTCATGGACACCTTCTCCGGCTTCGGCGTGCTCGGTCTCGCGCTGCTGATCGTGGTGCTCGCGCTCGCCGCCGTCGACTTCGACATCGTCACCGGCGTCCCCGTCGAGCGTCTGACCATGATCGGCGACGACGACTCGCCGATCCCCTGGCACACGCTGCTCACCGGCATGGTTTTCATCCAGATCTTCTACTGGTCCACCAACCAGAACATCACCCAGAAGGCGATGGCGGCACCCACCGTCGAGGAAGCCCGCAAGGGCGTGCTCGCGGCGGCGGCGATCCGCATCCTGATCGTGCCGCCCATCGTTGTCATCCCCGGTGTCGTCGCCTACAAGCTCTTCGGCGATGTCGGCGACGCTGCCTACGGCCGGTTGGTCGCGGAAGTGCTGCCTGGCTGGCTGGCGGGCGCATTTGCCGCGATGGTCGCGGCTGCCGTGATCACCACCTTCAGCGCGGTGCTCAACAGTACTGTCGCGCTCTACTCCGTCGACTTCCACGATCGTTTCGTCGGCAAGGTCCGCAATCACTGGCGACTCGGCGCGATCGTCTCGGCGATCGTCACGCTGCTCGCCATCCTGCTGGTGCCGGTGTTTCAGGGTGCCGAGAGCATCATCAACCTGCTGCAGCAGCTGAACGGGCTTTTCTCGATGCCCATCCTCTCGGCATTCGTGGTCGGACTGCTGTTCCGCAACGTCGGCGCCGCAGCCGCCATCTTCGGTGTGCTCTGGGGCTTCGGCGTGTACGCGCTCTACACCTTCGTCTGGAGTCCCGCGGGGATCATCACGCTGCACTACATCCACTTCATGGTGTTCGTGCTGGCAAGTTCGGTGATCGCAGCGCTGTGCTACAACCGCGCAGTGCTGTCGCGGCGAGCCGCATACAGCGGCCTTGCCGCCCTGCGCGGCGAGACGGCATGAACACCGAAACTCCGCCCGGCCAGCACCGCCGGCGCAATCCGCTGACCGGGCGTTGGGTGCTGGTCTCGCCGCACCGCAACGCGCGCCCCTGGCGCGGCGCGACCGCACGCATGGACGTCGAGCTGCGTCCGCGGCGCGACCCCGCATGCCATCTCTGCCCCGGAAACCGTCGTGCCGGCGGCGAACTCAATCCGCCATACGACTCCGTGTACGTATTCGACAACGACTTCCCGGCGATGCACGCGTTCCCGACGGTGCACGCCGAGGCGACGCGCGGGCTACCGGCGTCAGTTGCAGCGGGGGACTCAGGCGGGCTCTTCGTCGCCGAGCCCGTGCGCGGCCACTGCCGCGTGATCTGCTACTCGCCCGACCATGACCGCACCATGAGCCGTCTCGAGGAGGTCGAACTGCGCCGGCTCATCGATTGCTGGGCCGAGGAAGTCGGGCGGCTGCAATCGATCCATCGCTGGGTGCAGGTTTTCGAGAACAAGGGCGAGATGATGGGTTGCTCCAACCCGCATCCCCACGGGCAGATCTGGGCGACCGACCACCTGCCCGACGAAGCCCGGCTGGAAGACCGGTACCAGCGGGAACATTTCGGGTTGCACGGTCGCGCGCTGCTGCTCGACGTCGCCGCGGCCGAAGCAGGCGGCGAGCGGCAGGTGCTCATCAACGAACACTGGCTGGTCATCGTGCCATGGTGGGCCACCTGGCCTTTCGAGACCCTGCTGCTGCCGCGCTTTCCAGTGGCCCGTTTGCCAGACCTGCCGGCGATGGCGCGCGCCGCGCTCGCGCGCGCCATCGGCGAACTCACCCGCCGCTACGATGCATTGTTCGAGTGCGATTTCCCTTACTCAATGGGCTGGCACGGCGCACCGGGGCTCGATGCCGACGCCGCACACTGGCAGCTGCATGCGCACTTCTACCCGCCGCTGCTGCGCTCCTCGACGGTGCGCAAGTTCATGGTCGGCTACGAGATGCTTGCCGAGGCGCAGCGTGATCTCACGCCGGAGCAGGCGGCGGCGCGGCTGCGGGATACCGCGCCGTGACCGTGAGCGTCACGACCGACGTCGCAACCCCTGTCGCCCTGCTAAAGCACGCCGCGCGGGGACTGCTGCGGGACGCCCTGCAACGCCGCGCCGCGCTGGACACCTTCGCACCGGGGCGAGTCAATCTCATCGGCGAGCACACCGACTACAACGAGGGTCTTGTACTGCCGTGCGCACTCGAGGTCGGCACCGCGGTCGCAGTGGCGCCGCGCGAGGACGACGAAATCGTCGCGGTGAGCCAGGACGGCGGCGTACGGCTGCATGAGCGCTTCCGAATCGACCCTCCGCCCGCCCCAGGAGAAGCCGGCCACTGGGGCAACTACCTGCGCGGCGTCGTCGTCGCAATGCAGCAGGCCGGATTTGTCCTGCGTGGCGCCGACCTCGCCTTCGCGGGCAACGTGCCAAGGGGCGCAGGGTTGTCATCGTCAGCCTCTTTTTCCGTAGCCGCCGCCCGCGCGCTCTCCATGCTCGCGACAGCGCCGGCAGCCGGCGGTTTGGAGCCATCGGGTATGTCTGCTCCAGAAGCGATCAGTCTCGCCCGCTGGGCGCAGTGGAGCGAACACCATTACGCCGGCTGCAAGTGCGGCATCATGGACCAGATGACGGCAGCAGCCTGCCTTCCCGGCGAGGCGATGCTCCTCGACTGCCGCAGCATGCAAAGCAGACGCGTGACGCTGCCGGCGGACAGCGCGGTGCTGGTCGTGCACTCGGGCGTACGCCGTGAGTTGGTCGCCGGCGAATACAACCTGCGGCGTCTGCAGTGCGAATCCGCGGCACGCCGGTGCGGCGTCACTTCGCTGCGCGACCTTGAGTCAGCCGCTCTGCTGACCTGCCGCGCCAGCCTCACCGACACCGAGTTCAGACGGGCGCGTCACGTGCTGACTGAAAACGACCGCGTCCTCGCCGCAGCCGATGCGCTCGAGAGTGGCAATCTGCCGCTGCTCGGTCGCCAACTGCGCGCCAGCCACCGCTCGCTGCGCGATGATTTCGAGGTGACCGTACCGGAGGTCGACGAGCTGGTCGACTGTCTCGAATCGCTCATCGAGAAGCATGCCGGCGGCGAGGGCGGCGCGCGCATGACCGGCGGCGGCTTTGGCGGTTGTGTACTGGCAGTACTCCGCAGCAGCGCTCTGCCACGAATCGTAATGGAGCTGCGCGCCCATCTGCGCCCGCGGCTAGGCGGCGACCTGCTGCTGCTGCACCTCGCGGGTGGAGCCCGCTGACCGCTCAGCGCGGACAGATCGCCGGCAGCGCACGCATCAGCGCCCAGGTCGCCTCGAATTGGCGTACCACAGCCGCGGACGGAGTCTCGCCCTCCCCGGGGACGAATACGGAGAACACCGAATCACCTGCCTGATCAAAGAAGGTCAGGCCACGCAGCGTGCTCTCCTTTCCGGGACGCGAGACCGCGTAGATGCTGGAGTAGAGGTCGGGACGCAGGTGTCCGGTGAGTCCACCGCCCTCCCGCGAGATATTGAAGAACTTGCTGCGCTTCGACGGCTCGCCGAGGCCGACACGCCCGCGGATCTCGATGATGTTTGGACCCTTGGTGACCAGCGCCATGGCGTCCTCCCAGTCCTCGAGGCTCTTCCAGATCTGCGCGAAGTGGCTCGCTGCAACACCATGGGCCTCCGCGGCGGGCAGCGCACTCGCCACCACCGCCTCCGGCAGCTTGAGCGCAGACGCCACGGCGAACAGCGGCCCAGGTTCCTTGCCGGCGAGTGCGGCAGCTACCGCCGCCGTCTGCGCAGGCGTGGCACAGGCAGCCGAAGGCGCTGCAGGCTCCGCTGCCGCCTGGATCCCAACGAGTAACGCACAAACGAGAGGGATGGGTACGAGTTTGCCGATCATGCTGCGAATCCATGGAAACAAACCGGTAGCGAGGTTACACCAGTCGCGAGCATCCAGATCATGCCGAGTCGACGCCAGAAGCGGTGGCGGGCGCTGAAGGCCCCGGGTACCGGTGGCGTCGGGAAGCGCCGCGAGGAAAAGAAGATGAGGACGGTCTACACAACCAGCGTCGTCACCATATAGGCGCTCGCGCTGGTCGCCGCGAAGATGCCGCCCCGCATGATCCACCAGCAGATCGAGTACCCGCTTGGAGTTCCGGGCCTACGTATCTGCAAGGCAGACCGAACTTGCGACCCGCAACCCACGGACACTAGAATGAGGATGAGAATTTCATTCCA
>JBILMF010000026.1:0-27892 GCA_044375655.1 Steroidobacteraceae bacterium
ATGTTCTTCGAGGAGGTCCGGACGGCGCTGTCCACAGGCGCGCAAGTCAAGCTCTCGGGATTTGGCAACTTCGACCTGCGCGACAAGAATCAGCGGCCGGGCCGTAACCCCAAGACGGGGGAAGAGATCCCCATCAGCGCACGGCGGGTGGTCACGTTCCGGCCCGGGCAGAAACTCAAAGCTCGGGTAGAAGCCTATGTTGGAAGCCAAGAATAACGACGAACTCCCGGTGATCCCGGGAAAACGCTACTTCGCGATCGGCGAGGTGGCGGAACTCTGCGGTGTGAAACCACACGTGCTGCGCTATTGGGAGCAGGAGTTCCCGCAGCTCAAGCCGGTCAAGCGGCGCGGCAACCGCCGCTACTACCAGCGTCAGGACGTTATAGTCATTCGCCAGATTCGTGCGCTGCTCTACGAACAGGGGTTCACCATCGGCGGAGCACGCAACAAGCTACAGGGCGAAGAGGCCCGCAGCGACGTCAGCCAGAGCCAGCAGATCGTGCGGCAGTTGCGGCTCGAACTCGAGGAGATACTGCGCATCCTGCGCCGCTGAGGCGGGCAGGGTATCATTCAGCGCCCGCAGCCAAGCCGCGGCGGGCAGATAGGTTTTCGGTCGGTCGGGACGTGGCGCAGCCTGGTAGCGCACTTGCATGGGGTGCAAGGGGTCCCGAGTTCAAATCTCGGCGTCCCGACCATTCCCTCCCGCAGCGTCTCGCCGCACACTGATCGGCGCGGCGCGCTAGGGCATAATGTTGCGCGGAACCCGTCACGATGCCGCCGCGTACCCTGTTCGAGAAACTCTGGTCCATGCACGTCGTGCGCGAACTCGGCGACGGCGCGGCGCTCATCGCTGTCGACCGTATCTTCCTGCACGAGCGTACGGGATCCGTGGCTCTGAAGGGCCTCGAGCACGCCGGTCGCACGATTGCGGACCCGTCGCGCGCGTTCTGTACCATGGACCACATCGTCGACACTTTCCCCGGGCGCGGGGACGATACGCGCATGGCGGGTGGCAAGGCGTTCATCACGGAGACCCGCGAAGCCGCCCTGCGTGCCGGCATCCGCCTGTTCGATGTCCGCGATCCGCTGCAGGGCATCGTGCACGTGATCTCGCCCGAACTTGGCATTGTGCTGCCCGGCGCCACGGTGGTTTGCCCTGACAGCCACACCTGCACCCAGGGAGCGCTGGGAGCGTTTGCCTGGGGCATAGGCTCCACCGAGGCAGAACATGCGCTCGCCACCGGGACGCTGCGCATCAGCAAACCGAACACGCTGCGGGTACGTTTCGAGGGTGAGCTGCCGCCCGGGGTCACGGCGAAGGATCTCGCGCTGACGCTGATCGCTCGACATGGCTCGGTCGGGGGCAACGGGTACGCCGTCGAATTCGCCGGCTCCGCGGTTCGCGCGCTCGATGTGGAGGCCCGACTCACTCTCTGCAACATGGCGACCGAATTCTCCGCGATGACCGGGTTCATCGCTCCGGACGACAAGACCTTCGACTACCTGCGCGGCCGCGACCATGCACCGCAGGGTGCGCTGTGGACGCAGGCCGTTGATTCGTGGCGCGAACTGGTCACCGACGAGGGAGCGGTCTTCGACCGCGAGATACTCATCGACGTCGCCGGGCTTGCACCCATGGTGACCTGGGGAACGAGTCCGCAGCATGCCGTCGCCGTCGACGCCGCAGTACCCGAGCAGGCACAGAGCGGCACTGCGCCCGAGGCCCACGCCCGCGCCCTGGCCTACATGGACCTGAGTGCGGGCACGCGGCTTGATTCCCTGCGTATCGACGCCGCTTTCATCGGCTCATGTACCAACAGCCGCCTCTCTGACCTGCGGCGCGCGGCCGCCCTGCTGCGCGGCCGCCGCGTCGCCCCAGGCGTGCGTGCCATTTGCGTGCCCGGCTCCATGTCAGTCAAGCGTGCCGCGGAGGCGGAGGGGCTCCACAGGGTCTTTATCGACGCCGGCTTCGAATGGCGGGAGTCGGGTTGCTCGATGTGTTTTTTTGCCGGGGGCGAGAGTTTCGGTGCGCGCGAACGAGTGATTTCCTCCACCAACCGCAACTTCGAGAGTCGCCAAGGTCCGGAAACGCGAACGCACATTGCAAGTCCAGAGACTGTGGCCGCGAGCGCGGTGCTCGGCCGGATCGCCGATCCGCGCACGCTCGGCGCGGGGACGGTCTGATGGAACCGGTGCGCGTACTGACCGCGGTGGCGGCGCCGATCCTGCGCGCCAATGTCGATACCGACATCATCATTCCCTCCCGCGAAATGAAGTCGGTTTCGAAGACCGGCCTCGCCGCCGGCTTGTTTGCCGGGTGGCGCTACATCGCCATCGGCAGCCGCGACCCGAACCCCGACTTCGTGCTGAACCAGCCGGCCTATGCAGGCTCGCGCATCCTGCTCGGCGGCGAGAACTTCGGTTGCGGCTCGAGCCGCGAGCACGCGGTATGGGCATTGCACGAGTACGGTATCCGGGCCGTTATCGCGCCCTCATTCGCGCCTATTTTCTTCGGCAACTGCGTGCGCAACGGGATCGTGCCGGTACGGCTCGCAACGGAAGCAGTAGCGACCCTTGCTGAACATGTGGCGACTGACCCGCAGGCGCAGCGACTGACGGTGGACCTCGAGCAGTGCGCGGTGCGGGCGGGTGACACGCTGCGCTTCGCCTTCGTGATCGACGCGGAGGCCCGTGACATGTTGCTCGAGGGTCTAGACGGCATAGATCTGACACTGAAGAGCCGTGATGCGATCGAGGCATTCCTGGTCCGCGACCGTCGGGCGCGGCCGTGGATCTATCCCGCCGCCGAGCCGGCGTCAGCGCCAGCAGGAGTGGGCGACAAATGAAGATTCTCGTGAGCGAGGTCGGCCCGCGCGACGGGCTGCAAAGCATCAAGTCGCTGATGCCGTTCGAGGCGAAGAAAGCATGGATCAGCGCCGAGGCCGCCGCCGGGGTGACCGAGATCGAGGTCGGCAGTTTCGTGCCGGCAAAGCTGCTGCCGCAACTGGCGGACACCGCGGAGGTGGTGCGCTTCGCGCGCTCGCTGCCAGGACTCACGGTGGCGGTGCTGGTGCCCAACCTCAAGGGCGCGGAAGCGGCAGTCGAGGCGGGTGCCCATAAGCTCACCATCCCGTTGTCGGCATCCGAGACGCACAGCCTCAAGAACGTCCGGCGTACCCACGCACAGATGCTCGATGAGGTGCGCGGTATCGTCGCGCTGCTGCGCAGTTTGCCTGCGGAGCGACGGCCCAAGTTCGAGGGTGGGCTGTCCACCGCCTTCGGGTGCACGCTCGAGGGAGTCGTGCCGGCCGACAAGGTCGTGCGCCTCGCCGAGGCGCTCATGGAAGCCGGCTGCGATGAGGTCGGTCTGTCGGACACGACCGGCTATGCCAATCCGGCACAGGTCAAGGATCTGGTGCGGCGAGTGCGCGCGGCCGTGGGCGAGCACGCGCTTTCCGGGCTGCATATGCACAATACGCGCGGACTCGGACTTGCGAACGTGCTCGCGGGCCTCGAAGTCGGTATCACCACTTTCGACAGTACGCTGGGCGGGCTGGGCGGCTGTCCGTTTGCGCCCGGTGCTTCGGGGAACATAGTGACCGAGGATCTGGCGTTCATGCTCGAGGCGATGGGGCTGGATACCGGCATCGATCTGCCCCGCCTGCTCGAGGTGCGGCACATCCTGCGCGAGGCGCTGCCCGCCGAGGAACTCTACGGATTCACACCCGATGCGGGATTGCCGCTCGGCTTCACCCGGGGGCCTGCCTGATGTCCGCACCGAATGACTCCGCCACCTTGCCGCTGCGCGGCCTGAAGATCGTCGAATTCACCCACATGGTCATGGGCCCCGCCGTCGGTGCGATACTGGTCGAACTTGGCGCCGAAGTGGTTCGTATCGAGCCGCTCGGCGGGGACTCGACCCGCAGCCTGCTTGGCTCGGGGGCGGGCTATTTCCCGATGTACAACCGCAGCAAGAAGAGCATTTGCCTCGATCTCAAGTCGGCGAGTGGTCTTGCGCTCGCGCGGCGGCTCTGTGCTCGGGCGGATGTCGTGGTCGAGAATTTCCGCGCCGGTACCATGGATAAGCTGGGACTCGGCTACGAGGACCTCTCGAAGGAGAATCCGCGGCTGATTTACTGCTCGGAAAAAGGATTTCTCTCCGGGCCCTATGAGAAGCGGGCCGCGCTCGATGAGGTGACGCAGATGATGGGCGGCCTCGCCTACATGACGGGCCCGCCGGGTCGCCCGCTGCGCGCCGGCACCTCGGTGATCGACGTCACCGGCGGCATGTTTGGCGTGATCGCCATTCTCGCCGCCATTGAGCAGCGGCACGCGACGGGTCGCGGACAGAAGGTCAGCAGCGCCTTGTTTGAGACGACCGTCTATCTCGTCGGCCAGCACATGGCGCAGATGGCGGTCACGGGACAGCCCGCGAAGCCGATGCCGGTGCGAATCTCCGCGTGGGCAATCTATGACGTCTTCGAGACGCGCGATGGCGAGCAGGTCTTCGTCGGCATCGTGTCCGACAGCCTGTGGCAGAAGTTCTGCGAGGCTTTCGCGCTGAGTGAACTGGCAGCGGACGAGTCGCTGCGCAGCAACTCGCAACGCGTGTTGCAGCGCGAAGCGCTGCTGCCAAAAGTGCGCGAGCTCTTCGGCAGCTACACGAAGGCGGAGCTCGTGCCGATACTGGAGCGCACGGGACTGCCATTCGCTCCCATCGGCAAGCCCGAGGAAATGTTCGACGATCCCCATCTGGCTGCCAGCGGCGGTCTTGGGTCCACCACGCTGCCGGACGGCCGCCACACCCGCCTGCCCATACTGCCCATCGAGATGGACGGACGACGACCCTCCCAAGGCGGCTCATTGGCAAAAGTGGGCGAGCATACCGACGAAGTGCTCGCGGAGATGGGCTGCAGTGCCGATGAAATCGCCGCGCTGCGCCGTGAGGGCGTTGTCGGCTGACACCCAGCACGCGGCCGCCCTTGGCAGCCGTGATCAGTAGCTCCGGAGAGGAAAGATGATTTCAGCAGAGACGCGAGCTTCCATCACGGCCGTTGCCGGCCTCATGGCCTGCGGGCTCGCCGGCGAGGCGGGCGGTGCCGAGCCGCTCGAGGGTCGCGGGATTGCCGTGTCTGCGGTTTACTCCGCCGACTACTGGCACAACACTCGGGGCGGCCTGCAGCGCGGCGGCGCCTACCTCGACAACCTCGATCTGGTACTCGACTGGAGCGGTGGCCGGGAGCCGGGCGCGCTGCGCGCGCAAGTACATCTCGTGTACAACAACGGCGGCAGCATCAGCGCCAAGGTTGGCGACAGCCATGTCCTCAGCAATTTCGAGACCGATCGCGCAGTGCGCCTGCTGCAGGCGTGGCTCGAGTTCGCACCGGGTGGCGACACGGATCGCAGTCTTCGGGCGGGCGTTTACGACCTGAATTCCGAATTCGACGCGAGCGAGGTGGGCGGGGCGTTCCTCAACTCCACGTTCGGCATGGGACTCGACCTTGCACAGACCGGTGTCTCGGGGCCGTCGATCTTCCCCTACACAGGCCTCGCTCTGCGCGGTCGCTGGCGTGTCAACGAGCGGTGGCTGCTGCAGGCCGCAGTAATCGACGGCGTTCCCGTCGATCCCGACCACCCGCGGCGCATGACCTCTCTATCGCTCGACGGCGACGAGGGCGCACTGCTGACCGCCGAACTCGAGCACCGTTCGAGCGACTGGCGGACCGTTGTCGGGCACTGGCGCTACACCAGTCGGTTTGAAGAACTCGACAGGGTCGGGCCGGTCGGTATGCCGCGGACAGGACGCAGTAACGCAGGGGTCTATGGCTTCGTGGAGGGACCCCTTGCCGAGGTCGGCGGACGCGCACTCCGTGGCGTACTGCGGCTGGGCAGCGCCAGTCCGCGCTACAACGCTTTCAGCCGGACCGCACAGGCGGCCGTGCTGCTTGAGCAGCCATGGCTGCGCCGCGAGGGCGAGCACCTCGCGCTCGGCATCGCGACGGCGAGGCGCGGCGCCGATGTGCGCCGTGCCGCTGCCACAGCGGGCGAGCCTGTGCGCTCGCGCGAAACCCTCATAGAAATCACGTGGCGGGCGCCGCTCGGTGAGCGTGTGGTGCTGCAACCGGACGTGCAGTACGTGCTCGATCCAGGCGGTGCCCCGGACCTGCGTGACGCCCTAGTGGTGGGTCTGCGGTTCGAGGTAGACCTGTCCTCGCGGTAACCCAGCGGTGGATCTGCTCGCGCGCCTGTGGACCGCGGACGTAGCGGGCTTCGTCGTCGCACTTGCGGTGGGCCTGCTGATCGGTATCGAGCGGGAGCGCCGCAAACGGGACCCCGACGTCGGCACGGCCGGGGGCGTGCGCACGCATGTGGTGGTGGCTTTGGCCGGGGCGGTCGCGGTGCAGTTTCCGGGCGTCGGCGTGCTGGTGGCGGGAGCGGCATTCGTCGGTGCGCTGGTGGTCGTCGCGTACTGGCGCGACCGCAGCAGCGATCCCGGACTGACGAGCGAAATCACCCTGTTCACCACGTACCTGCTCGGTGCACTTGCGCCGCGGCTGCCGGAGCTCGCCGCGGCGATTGGTGTGGTAATCGCGCTGGTGCTGGGTCTGCGCACGGCGCTGCACGCGTTCGTGCGCAAATCCTTGTCGGACCGCGAACTGCTTGACTTGCAGTTGCTGGCTGCAGCGGCGCTCGTCGTCTGGCCGCTGATGCCGGACGCGCCGATCGACAGTCACGGCGTCGTCAATCCGCGGGCCATCTGGGGGCTCACCCTGCTGGTTCTCTTCATCAACGCCGCAGGGTACGTTGCTCTGCGCCGCTACGGTCCGACGCGTGGCCTGCCGATGGCGGGGCTCTTCGGCGGCTTCGTCTCGAGCACCGCCACCATCGGTGCGATGGGTACGCGCGTAGCGGCCCAGCCCTCGATGCTGCCAGCCGCTGCCGCCGCCGCGCTGCTCTCGGCGGTAGCCACCCCGCTACAGTTGCTGCTGCTGCTCACGCTGGTCGAGCGCGGACTGTTGTCGAAGTGGTGGGCGCCGGCGCTGGCCATGGCAGTGGTCACGGTGGTGTTTGCCATGTGGCTGCTGCGGCGTATCGAGCAGCGCACCGACCATGTACTCGAGTCCTTCAGCGGGCGCGCCTTCCAGCCTCTGCAGGCGATCGCCTTCAGCATCACCGTGACGTCCGTCATCTGGGGGGCGGCCTGGCTGAACGACAGATTCGGGCTGCAAGGCGCTGCGTGGGGAATCGCGCTTGGCGGGCTCGCGGATGCGCACTCAGCCGTGGCCAGCGCCGGCAGCCTGGTGCACGCCGGAGAGCTCGACCTGCGCACGGGCGCGCTCGCCATCCTCGCCGCGCTCGGCACCAACGCGGCGATCAAACTGGCCGTCGCCATGGCCACCGGCGGTCGACGGTTCCTGCTGGCGGTGGCGCCGGGGATACTCTGCGGGCTGCTTGCCGCAGCCGCAGTGCTCGCGTTCAGCCTGTCATGGCCGATGGCAGCGCCATGAGCTGCGCGCCGCGGCTGCGCCGCGGCACCTTGGTCTGGAAGCGCCCGGGCTTGATCACCAGCACGTCGCAGTTGAGGGCGTCGAGCACCGCCTCGGCCGTGTTGCCGATCAGCAGCCGGCGCAGCCCGGAGCGTGACAGGGCGCCCATAACCACGATTCCGGCCTTCATCGCGCGCGCAGTCTGCGGGATCGCCTCACGCGCGGAGCCTTCGACTACTGCCAACTGATGCGACGGCAGGGGGTGCTGGGCGACCTCCGCGGCGAGCGCCTTGCGCGCACGCTTGAGCAGCTCGGCGTTGCGGGCCGTGTCGATGATCACTGGACTGGCGGCCCAGTTGGCGGTCACGAGGGTGCTCGGGGCGACGCAATGCATGATCCGCAAACTGCCCTTCAGGCTGCTCGCCAGCTGGCCGCTCGCCTGCAGCAGGCTGGCGTCGAGCCGCGCGGGCTTGGCGTGTTCGTGGAACGGGTCGATCGCGGTGAGCACGACCGGGCGGTGATAGGGCCGGGGGTTCTTCACAAGCAGGACCGGGCAGGGCGCCTGCCGCAGTAGCTCCCAGTCGGTGTAGGCGAGCATCCAGCCGGCGACGTGGCGGCTTGCGTGCCGCTCGGCGACGATCAGATCGGCACGCGTACGCAGTGCATGCCGCACGATGGCCTCGGCCGGCGGGTAGTCCCACTCGGCGGAGCAGACGACCTCGATGTCGTGCTTGCGCAGCCCCTTCGCGATGACTTGCAGGCGCTTGAGGACCAGCGCGAGTCGCTGCTTTTCGTAGTCCTTGAGGCTGATGCGACGCGCGTCGAGCGCCTCGACCAGCACGGTATCTGACAGCGCGTGGAACAGCTCCAGCATCGCACCGTTCGCCTTGGCGAGCTGCGCGGCCTTGCGTACCGCCGGCAGGGTGCGCGCATCGATGTCCTTTATACCGACCAGGATCTTTTTGAACGGGTGCATGGAACCTCCGTGGCGACCGGCATGGTCGACTGTCACGCGCGAGTCTCGCAGGCGGCCGCGGATTGCGCATCCGTAGCATTGCGTACGCCCTGACTGCGGTCGCCCGCGGCGTTTGCGTATCATGGCGGCGTCCGCGCCTTGGAGGGGTATGCCATGTCCGCCAAGCCATCTTTCGCCTCCGCCAAAGACGTCACCGACGTATTCACGGCTTTCGACGACGAAGAGGTCGTGCACGAGCTGGCCGAACGCGAGGCCATGTCCAGTGACGTCTGGAGTCGTGGCGTGACTGCGGCAGCGATCCTCCGACCGCGCGACCGGCAGCGGTGTGCGGCGATGGTTGCCGCGGCCACACGCGCCGGGCTTGCGGTGATCGCCAGGGGCGGCGGCCTGTCCTACACCGGTGGCTACCTGCCGGTGCACGAGTCGACGGTCATCCTCGACAGCTCGCGGCTAGATCGGATCATCGAGGTCAACCCCAATGACATGTATGTCACGGTCGAGGCGGGGGTCACGTGGAAGCAGATCCATGAGCGGCTCGCGCCACTTGGGCTGCGGCTACCATTCTTTGGCACCTTCTCCGGCGCACAGGCAACGGTCGGTGGTGGACTGTCGAACGGAGCACTGTTCCACGGTACGGGACGTTATGGCACCGCCGCCGACAACGTGCTGGGTCTCGAGGTGGTGCTGGCGGACGGCAGCCTGCTGCGTACAGGCCAGCGGGCATTCCGGCACGTCGAGAAAGCCTTCTACCGAACCTGCGGCCCTGACCTGACCGGCCTGTTCCTGCACGACTCCGGAAGTTTCGGCATCAAGGTGGAAGCCACGTTCCGACTGATGACGCTGCCTGCGTACACCGGCTACGGCTCCTTCGTATTCGACGGCATGGCGGCCGCTGGCGCGGCACTGTCGGCGGTCGCACGCACGGGTGCGATCGAAGAGGCCTATGTCTTCGATCCCGAATCCACCCGGGGCAGTCTGCGTGCAGAGGGCCTGCTGAACGATGCCGGGATGCTGCTCAAGGTGGTGCGCAGCGAGAGCAGCCTACTGAGGGGTGTGCTCGCGGGCGCGCGGCTCGCTGCAGCCGGACGTTCGTTCCTGCCGCCGGACTGCTTTTCGTTGCACTTCGCCTGCACTGGGCGCAGCGCCGCGGCCATGTCGGCCGACCTGCAGGCCTGTCGTGAGGTCTGTCGCGCACACGGTGGCACGGAAATCGTCGACTCCATTCCCCGCGCCGTACGCGCCAATCCCTTTCCGCCGCCGGACGGCGTGCTGGGTGTCGACGGCCACCGCTGGGCAGCGCTCAACGCCAAGGTCGCGCATTCGGACGCGCCGCGAATCATGGAAGAGAGCGCACGGGTCCTCGAGCCCTATCGGGAGCGGATGCGCGCCGAGGGCGTCTGGATGACCCACCTGCTGATTGCCATCGGCACCACGGCATTCAGTTTCGAGCCGGTGTTCCGCTGGCGCGACGAGTGGCTGCCCTTGCATCGGCGGACGCTGTCGGCGGCGGCCCGAGCCCGGCTGCAGGAACCGCCGCCGCAGCCGGCAGCGCGCGCGCTCGTCGAGGAGATGCGGCGCAAGCTGATCGAGCTCTTCGCACAGCTCGGTGCCGCATCCAACCAGCTCGGCAAGAGCTATCCGTATCACGGGTCGCTGCGCCCGGAGTCAGCGCGCTTCGTCGCCGCCTTGAAGCGGACCATCGATCCGCCGGGGTTGATGAACCCCGGGGCCTTGGGGCTGGACCGGGACAGCGCCGGCTACTGAACACGCTGTGGCGCAACGCTTTGGCGTTCGCGCAATCGCGGCGGAAAAAGTATCCTTCGCGGCCCGGCCCGGACGGATCCCGGCATGACGAACGGACCTGCAAGATGAATATCGACTCCACCGTGCGCACCAGCGACAGCTTGCGCAACGTGCGTTACGAAATCCGCGGCAAACTGGC
Source organism: Steroidobacteraceae bacterium (assembly GCA_044375655.1). Lineage (GTDB taxonomy): Bacteria > Pseudomonadota > Gammaproteobacteria > Steroidobacterales > Steroidobacteraceae > UBA964. Next base: position 10,406 of record JBILMF010000026.1, read on the forward strand.
GCGGCGCGCCCTCGAGTTGTCCCGCAAGGGTTACGAAATCATTTCGCTCAACATCGGCAATCCGGCGCTGTTCGGTTTCCGCACGCCCGAGACGATGCGGCTCGCGATGATCGAGAACTTCCCGGAGAGCGAAGGCTACTGTCATCAGAAGGGAATCTTCCCCGCGCGCGAGGCCGTGGTGATGCAGCAGCAGGCGCGCGGTGTGCAGGGCGTGTCGGCGGAGGAGGTCTTCATCGGCAACGGCGTGTCCGAGCTCATCGATCTTGCGTTGCGGGCCATGCTCAATGACGGCGACGAGGTACTGGTGCCGAGTCCCGACTATCCGCTGTGGACCGCGGCCGTGAATCTCAATCGCGGTCGGGCCGTCCACTATCCATGCCGTCCGGAGAACGCTTTCGTTCCCGATCCTGACGAGGTAGCGAGCCTGCTGACGCCGCGGACGCGAGCGATCGTCATCGTCAATCCGAACAACCCCACGGGTGCGGTCTATCCGCGGGCTGTTCTCGAGCGTCTCGCGCGGCTCGCCGAGTCGCGCGGTCTCGTGCTGCTTTGCGACGAGATCTACGACCAGATCACCTACGATGGAGCCGAGTTCGTGCCCATGGCGACGCTGGCCGGCGACGCCGTCTGCGTCACGATGTCCGGACTGTCGAAGGTCTACCGGGCCTGCGGCTACCGCGTCGGCTGGGCCGTAGTCTCCGGCAGGTTGCGCGCCGCCCAGGACTTCCTCGCGGCGATGGAACTGCTGGCGTCCTTGCGCCTGTGCAGCAACGTGCCCGGGCAGTGGGCCGTGCAGACGGCACTCGGCGGTTACCAGAGCATCCGCGAACTCACCTCGCCCGGCGGCCGGTTGTATGAGTCACGGCGCGCGATCATCGAGTCGGCGCAGGCGAATCCCGTATTTCGCGTTCACGCACCGCGCGGCGCGCTGTATGCATTCGTCGGCGTCGACGGCGGGCTGCCCGCCTTCGATGACCAGCAGTTCGCTCTCGATCTACTGGAGCAGAAGCATGTACTGGTGGCGCCGGGAGTGAGCTTCAACGTGACGTACACGGACCACTTCCGCATCACCAACCTGCCCGATGCGGCGACGCTGCGAACGGTGTTTGCCCGCATGGGCGACCTGCTCGAGGACTACCGCAACCGGCCCGTGGCATCGCGCCCGACACGCGTCGTGCAGGCCACGGGACGCTTTAAGCCCTGAAGGGGCGAGCCGCAGTCGCGTCCGCCTAGAGTCGCCCCTCGACCTCGATGTCGACGTGGGTGGGGATCGCAAGAACCTGCCGCATCCCGGCACTTCGAGGCTCGGCGCGCGCCTGTACGACGTAGCGTCCGGAGTCCAGCTGTACCTCGCCGCGTAATTGCAACGGCCCACCAAGATCGCGCACGGTGCCGCGGGTGTCGCGAAACTCTGCTGCGAAGTCGCCGAGTTCGGCGGCGGAGCGCAGCAATCGCGTGCCAAGCAGCCGCACCTCACCACGCACGCCGACGAGTTGACCGCCCGTCAGCTGCAGCGTGAGATCGGTGGTTTGCAGCTCGCCGGCAACCCCGGCGAGCGCCCCGAGGCTGATATCGGCAGGCAGGGCGTCCCGCACCTCCTGCAACGAGATCCGCGCCTGAATCACATCGAACCGCGCTCGTGCGTCGGTGGTCACCGCCAAGCGACCCTCGAGCCGTGAGCTGCCGCTGGACCAGAGGACATCGATGGGCAGGGCGGCATCGGCAAGTTGCGGCATGCGGACTACCCAGCGCACTTCGCCGGAGCGACTGCCGCGCACGCTGAGGCCCACGCACTGTCCTTGCCAGAGGGAACCGACGAGTTGCGCACAACGCAGGGCGGGAGGGAGCAAGCCCTCGAGCAGTCGCACCGGCAACCAGACCAACGCGCCGATCACGAGACCCGCCAACAGCGGGAGGGCAAGCAGGCGGACCGGTCTCACGAGCCCCGCGGGCCGAGTTCGATCAGGAGATTGACCTTGCCGGGAGCCGCAGCGTCGAGCCGCAGGCTGCGTGCGTGCAGACGCAACGCGGCGAAATCCGCCAGCATCTCCGCGGCGGAATCGGCCGGGATGGCATCGAGTTGCAGGCGCGCGCCGCCATCGGCCGTCGGCTGGATCTCGGCCGTGGCGCCTGCTGAGGCCGCGATCCGTCCGGCGAGCGTGGGCAGCGGCAGCGACGCATCGGTACCGAGCCGCTGCAGCCGCCGCGAAGCCGCGAGCGCCATCGGCAGATTTTCGAGCAGGGCCTGCTTTTGCGTGATGCGTTCACGAATGGCCTGCTCCCGCTCAGAGAGCGACGACGAAACGCCGAAAACAAGGATGACGAGCCCGAGCGCCGCACCAACACGCAACGCGCGCTGGTCGCGCGGGGAGGCCTCCTGCCAGCGCCGTCCAAGGCCTACGGCAAACGCGTCGAGGCTCGCGGCAATACGGTTCACCGCAGCAAAACGGCTCACCCCGGCAATCCCCCTCAGGAAGGCGAGCGGCTTCACCGTGCGCCTCCCGGCATCGGGCGAACAAGCCGCAAAACACCGCGGCCGTTGTCCCCGGATTCGCGAGCAACTTCCCAGCCGGCCGCCCGCAGGCTGGCGTCGAGCACGTCCACTGCTGGCCCGACGCTCACCTCGAGGCGCAGAGCGCGCCTCCCGGCATCGCTGCCGGCTGGCGCCGGCTCCTCCAGTGTCAGCGAGTGCAGCGCACCGCTGCCAGGGGCAGCGGCAGAGAGCGCTGCGAGGGCGCCGAATACGTCCGCGGTCGATGCACGTCGGTCCGCGCGGGCAGCGCCGTCGCCCAACAGACGCTGCGCGTCGGCGAGCGAGCGGACCTGCGGCTCGCTGGCCTGCACCGCCTGCAGCAACTGGCGATCGAGTGCAGCTTCCGCGGCGGCGACCCGCCGCACTTCGAGCGTTCGATCGGCGAAGTGGGTCAGCACCAATGCAGCAACCAGCGCAGCGACGAGGCGCCAGCGCCGGGAAGCGACCGAAGCCGTCCGCCGCGGTGCGAATTCGCCCTGCAGGAGATTGACCGGACGGGCGAGCGGCAACTCACCGATGAGCCATGGCAGCGCGGAGTCCTGCGTATCCAGCCAAGCCAGCCGTGCGAACCCCTCACCGACCGACTGCAGCGTCGCGGCGTGACGCTCGCGGTCCGCGGCACTCCCAAAGATCTGCAGACCGAGCGCTGCCCGCGGCGGTTCAGCGGGCAGCAAGTCCAGCGCCGTGGACAGATCCTCGACGCGAGCTTGCAGACCTTCGCCACCCGGCATGCGCAGGGTGGCCTCATCGCCCCGCAGCCAGACGCGCAGGTCGCCGGGCTTGGCGGCGATGCAGTCATCTTCGAGATACAGCGCTGCCGGCTCGAGTCCCGCGGCTCGCAGCCGCTCGAGCCACGCAGCAAGCCGCTCGCGGCGCATGACCACCACTGGAACATCGAGCCCGGCGCCGAGCGAGTGTTGGGCGCTGCGCGGCAGCGGCTTGCCGAGCGCGAAATGCTGCGCCTCGAGTTCACCGGCTATCTGATCCTCGAGTGCATAGGGCAGGCTCTGCGCGAGCCGCGCCGCCGGCATCCGCGGCAAGCGCGCCGTGGTCGACAAAGCCTCCGCGCCCGGCAGCAGAGCAACCAGCCGACATCCCGCAGCCTCGGCGGCAAACGCGCCGAGCGGAGCGCTGCGCGGTGCAGCGCGCAGGCTGCCGTCAGCCGCGACCCGCAGGCCCTCTGCGGGTGTGCCGTCGGGGGTGCCGAGACGAAGGTAGAAAATGTCGGTCATGGTGACGCCCGGGTCAGTCCGCGAGGTGACGCAGCATCACGCGGACGCGCGGCGGCTCAGGCGGGGTGCTCTCGAAGCGCAGAAGACTGTACAGTGAGACACGCGTCGTGCCAACGCCGACCACGCTTCGCAACTGAAAGTATCGGCTCCGCTCGGCCAGGCCCACGGCACGCTCGAGGCGGTCGAACTGTTCCGTGGTCGGCATCGCGCTGCGAAATGCCTCGCGCCGCGGAAAGCAGTCGCGTTCGCGGTTGCGCGCCAGCGACTCCTCGGCACCGACCCATTGACGCTCATTCGCCAACGCGTCGAGCAACGGCGGCGTTGCGCTGCAGAGGTTGATCGCGGCATCTCGGGGCAGGGCTGCGACGTGCGGCGCCAGAATCATCAGGCGCCCCCGGTCGAATCCCGGCAACAGCAGCAGCTCGGAGATCGAGGTCACCGGACGATTCGGCGGTCGGTATCCGGGCAGCATCGAGGTGTAGAGGTCATCCTCACCACCGCCGGCGAGCGGCTGGTCGTCGGCATCCAGCCAGTCGGCAAGTCGGGTCGCCCATATCGGCTCGAGGCCGAGGTTACGCAGCAGCCGCTCGAAGAGCTCCAGCGAGACCGGCTCGACTTTGCCGTCCTTGTCGATCAGGCTGTTGAGATTGAAGCGGCCCTGCAGATCGACGAGTTGTCCCTGCACGCTGCCGCCGTCCTCGAGCTCCAGCGGTCCGAAAGCGCTCGCCCAACGCTGCGCGCCGTGCACCGGGGAGTCGCCCGTGTCCAAGTCTTCGGCGAGTACGCTCGCCGCCAGCGCTTCGGCGCCTCCGGCGACGAGCTGGGCGCGCTCCTGAACCGATGCTCCCTCGGCCCGACGCAGCACGAGTCCGGTGTCGAAGAAGATCGCGGCAGCGATTGCCGTGGCGATGGCAACCATCAGTAGGGCAGCAAGCAGTGCCACACCGCGGGTGCGACGACGGAGCAAGACGGGCAAAGCAATCATCCGGGAATCTCGATCACTCGACGGATCGGTCCATAAGCCTCGGTATCCAGCACCAGCTCGATGGCGCGCGGCCGCAGGCGCAGCGCAGCGGGACTGCCGGTTCCCTGGGCAGCGGTCGGCCAGTCCGTCGACCACTGCCCGGCACCATCGAGGAATCGGAAGGACAGGCCGCGGACACCACGCAACAGAACGCGACGCGACGCGCGACTGCCCTGGGCGCGATCCAGCACCTGCCAGGAGAGACGCACCAGCGCCCCATTTTCTATCAGGTACTCGATGCGTTGCAGGCTGGATCTACCAGGCGTCGCGCCCGCGACTCGTCCGGCTCGAGTAAAACCGAGCGGCGAGGGCGTTCCCGGCTCCGCCATCAGGGCTGGCGACACGGCACGCCCCAGTTCGTCGCGCACCGGTCGCGGATCAACCTGCCCGAGATCGCTGGCGAGGATGCGCACCGCGCGCTGCAGCTCGCCGAGATCGCGCTGCGCTACGAGCACGTCGGCTCGGTTACGCGCCACCTGTGTGAGCCCGGCATAGCCTATGGCGAACATCACCGCCGCGACGAATATCGCCACCAGCAGCTCGAGCAGCGTGAATCCGCGGTGCGCTCTCATGGTGCGGCGCGGACGGCGTTATCCCAGGCCGCGTCGGCACTGCCGCCAACGACCAGATCGCGGGAGCGCGCGCCCTGCAGAGTCACCAGCCAGCCGTCAGCACTCGCTGTGTCCGCCGGCCGCACCTCGACAACGATCTGCACCACGCCGTCAATCGACGTGCGTTGCACCTGCTGCCGCCACTCCCAGTCGCGGCCGCCCATAGACGCCACACCCGTGCTGCGGCCGAGAGACGGAAACTCCTCGGCGACCCGGGTCTCGACGAGCCGATTGGCCGCCACCCATTCGGCAAAGGCGCGTTCGCGCAACCGGTCGGTGGCCGACGCCGAGGAGAGCAGTGCGGACATGACGGCGGCAATACCGAGCGCGACGATGATCAGTGCCACAAGCACCTCGATCAGCGTGAAGCCCCCGACCGGCGCCCGGTGGCGGTGAGGACCGACCGACGATGCCGCCGCGGCGCTCATGGGGAACGCCCCTCGGCAACCCGCAGTTCGCCATCATCATCGACCGCCAGACGCCAGACGGCCAGCGGGGCATCGGTGCGCAGCCGCAGTTCGAATGCGGTGAAGCCACCGGTCGCATCGACACCGAAGTCGGGCACCGATGCGCTGGCCGGAGATTCGCGCGGCAGCACGACCCGTCGACCCTCCACATCGAGTTCCACGGCGGCGGCGGCGGACCATCGCGCGGCACCGAACTGTCGATCGTCTATTTCAAACCAACTGCCCGATGCCGGCTCGAAGACGAGAAACTGATAGCCGTCAGCGAGCAGCCGCACGCCGTAGTCGCGGTTCTCGAGCTCTGCCCGATCGCGGGCGTGGAGAAGCAGGGCGTGCAGGCGCTCGATATCGCGCGCTGCGCTGCTGCCGCCACCAACGAGGCCGAACGCGAGCAAGGCCCCCCCGGTGACGATCGCGATGATCGTCACCACCACCATGATTTCGATCAGCGTGAAGCCCCGCGCCGTCCGCACGCCCGTGCGGCCCGGGCGACTCACCGCTCCAACGACCAGTTGCCGATATTGTCCTGGTCCGTGTCGGGACTGCCCTCGAGACCGTCGGGGCCGAGGGAATAGAGGTCGTACTCCGGACCGCGCGAACCCGGCATGCGGTACTGATAATCGTTGCCCCATGGGTCCCGTGAAAGACGGGCCATGTAGCCGCCACTGCGCCAGTTGCGGACCGCCGGATCGTCGGGTTTGCGCACGAGTGCCGCCAGACCCTGCGCGCTGTTCGGCAGCCGGCTGGTGTCGAGTCGATACATGGCAAGCGCCGTCTCGATCGCCTGCAGGTCGGCACGCACCTTGGTGACCCGCGCCTCGTCGACCCGGTCCATCACGCGCGGCACGATGAATGCGGCGAGCAGGCCGATGATCACCACCACGACCATGATCTCGATCAGCGTAAAGCCGCGATTCCTGCTGCGCTCCATGGAACATCCTCCGCGATCGGCGCTCGGCTGGGGGGTCGATCCGTTCGCCGGCGAATCATAACAAAGCACCATGTCGGTCCCGTGTGCGGGGTGCAACGTATAATGCCGGCGGCACAGGCGTGCCGGCGGTGCCGTTCCGGCGCCTCCACAGTCCGGGTGCCCCTCGAGGAGTCAGCAGATGGCGGCAGCGTTCGTGTTTCCGGGGCAAGGGTCGCAGTCGGTCGGCATGCTCTCCGACCTCGCGGCGCAGGATCCGGTGGTCCGTCGTACCTTTGACGAAGCCTCGGCGGTGCTCGGGTTCGACCTCTGGCAACTGGTTGTCGAGGGCCCGGCGGAGAGTTTGGCGCTGACCGAAATCACGCAGCCGGTCATGCTTGTCGCCGGCGTGGCGACCTGGCGGCTGTGGTGCGCCCGTGGTGGCGAGCGGCCTGCCTGGGTTGCCGGACACAGTCTCGGCGAGTTCACCGCGCTAGTTGCCGCCGAGGTGCTCGACTACCCGGCCGCGGTGGCTCTGGTGCGTTTCCGGGGAGAGGTCATGCGCGATGCGGTTCCCGGCGGCCGCGGTGGCATGGCCGCCGTGCTCGGGCTCACCGACGCCGAAGTCGAAGCGGCCTGCGCCGAGGCAGCACAGGGCGAGATCGTCGAGGCCGTCAACTACAACGGCCCCGGTCAGGTCGTGGTTGCAGGGCATCGCAGCGCCCTCGAGCGGCTGGTCGACATCGCGAAGGCCCGCGGCGCAAAACGCGCCTTGCCGTTGCCTATCAGCGTCCCCTGCCACAGCAGCCTGATGCGGCCGGCGGCCGAGCGGCTGCGGGAGCGGCTACAGTCGATCGAACTCGCTGCGCCGCGAATCCGCTTCCTCAGTTCCGTCGATGCCAGCGAGTACACGGAGCCGGCGGCGATCGGCGAACTGCTCTACCGGCAACTCGCCAGTCCGGTGCGCTGGGTGGCTACCGTCGAGGAGCTTGCGCGCCGCGGAGTCGACCGGTTCATCGAGTGCGGACCGGGCAAGGTGCTGAACGGACTGAACCGTCGGATCGCCAAGGGACCCGGCATCAGCTGCCTTGCCCTCGAGGACATGCCGAGTCTCGATCAAGCCCTGAAGCCCATCACGGCGGAGTGACTGCTATGGCGATTTCCCTAGATCTAAGCGGTCAGACGGCTTTGGTGACCGGTGCGTCCCGCGGAATCGGCCGGGCGATCGCCGAGGCGCTGGCATCCGCCGGCGCGCGGGTCATCGGCACCGCGACGAGCGAGGCTGGCGCGGCCTCGATCAGCGCCGCGCTCGCCGCGCGGCAGCCCGACAGCCGCGGCACGGTGGTCGATGTCGCCGATGCCGGCTCGGTTGCCGCCCTGCTGGCCGAGCTCGAGACGCGCGGCGAACAGCCTGGGATCCTGGTCAACAACGCCGGGGTGACCCGCGACAACCTGCTGATCCGCATGAAGCCCGAAGAATGGGATCAGGTGATCGCCACCGACCTCACCTCGGTTTTCGCCCTGAGCCGCGGCTGTCTGCGGCACATGATGAAAGCCCGCGCAGGCCGCATCATCAGCATCACCTCGGTCGTCGGCGCCATGGGCAACGCCGGGCAGACCAACTACGCCGCAGCCAAGGCCGGGGTCATCGGCTTCACGCGCTCGCTCGCTCGCGAGGTCGGCAGCCGCAACATCACCGTCAACGCCATCGCCCCGGGATTCATTGACACCGACATGACCCGCGCGCTGGACGACACTCAGCGCAGCGCGCTGGCTGCGGGCATACCCCTCGGACGGCTCGGCAGCCCAGACGATATCGCGGCGGCGGTACTGTTCCTTGCTGGGCCCAGCGGCGCGTACGTCACTGGCCAGACGCTGCACATCAACGGCGGGATGTACCTCGGTTAAGCATGCCGCTTTGTTGGGTTTTTGTGACGGCGTTGGGTTTTCCATACAAAACAGAGGCTTAAGGTTCAGGGCGTGGCGCCGTCGTCAGGCTTGCCCTACAATCCCGGCCCCGGCATCCGCCTGCGGTGGAGTCGGCCATACAGGTCGCTAAGAGGACAATCATCAGATGAGCACTGTCGAACAGCAGGTCAAAGCCATCGTCGCCGAGCAACTGGGTGTGAAGCTGGAGCAGGTCAGCAACACCGCCTCCTTCGTCGACGACCTCGGCGCCGACTCGCTCGATACCGTGGAACTCGTGATGGCTCTGGAAGAAGAGTTCGAGACCGAGATTCCCGACGAAGACGCCGAGAAGATCACTACCGTCCAGCAGGCCATCGACTACGTGACGGCGCGCCGCAAGGCCTGAGCCGTCGTCGGTGTCTTCCCCCGGGGCCGGCCAGGTGCCGGCCCCGATGTTTTCCGCAACCCGACCCGCATCGCGTGAGGCCATCGTGAGCAAGCGTCGCGTCGTCGTCACCGGTCTCGGAATCGTCTCCCCCGTCGGCAGTACCATCGACAGCGCGTGGAACGCCGTCCTGCGCGGAGAGAGCGGTATCGGACCCATAACCCGGTTCGACACGAGTGCGTTCGCCACCCGTATCGGCGGGGCGGTGCGTGGATTCGCCGTCGCCGACTACATCAGCCCCAAAGAAGCCCGGCGCATGGACGAGTTCATGCACTACGGGGTCGCCTCTGGCGTTCAAGCGGTAAACGACTCCGGCATAGATTTCTCCAAGGCTGACACCGAACGCTGCGGCGTGATCACGGGGGCGGGCATCGGTGGTCTGGCGACCATCGAGTCCGAGTACGACGCGTTCCTCGAGGCCAAGGGCCCGCGCAGGATTTCGCCGTTCTTCATCCCTGCTTCGATCATCAACATGATCTCCGGGCACTTGTCGATCCGCTACGGGCTGCGGGGGCCGAACCTTGGCGTGGTGACGGCCTGCACCACCTCGACCCATGCCATCGGTCTAGGATTGCGGGCAATCCAGTACGGAGACGCCGACGTCATCGTTGCCGGTGGCGGCGAGATGTCCACGACCCGGCTGGGCATCGCGGGGTTCTCACAGGCCAAGGCGCTCTCGCAGCGGAACGACGATCCGGCGGCCGCATCGCGCCCCTGGGACCGCGATCGCGACGGCTTCGTTGCTGCGGATGGCGGTGGCGCGGTCGTCCTCGAGGAACTCGAGCATGCCCGGGCGCGTGGCGCGCGGATCCACGCGGAACTCGTCGGCTTCGGGATGAGCGGCGATGCCTACCACATCACCGCCCCCCCCGAAGATGGGGCAGGGGCGAGACTCGCGATGCGCAACGCCCTGAGGGACGCGCGGCTCGATCCGAGCACCGTGCAGTACCTCAATGCCCACGCCACCTCGACGCTGCTCGGCGATCGCGCCGAGACGCTGGCGATCAAGCACACCTTCGGCGAGCACGCCCGGCAGTTGGCCGTGAGCTCGACGAAGTCGATGACGGGCCATCTGCTCGGAGCGGCCGGCGTCGTGGAGGCCATCCTTACCGTGCTCGCGATCCGCGACGGCGTCGCGCCGCCAACGATCAATCTCGACAACCCGGATCCCGAGTGCGACCTTGATTACGTTCCGCACACGGCAAGGCCGATGAAGATCGACGTCGCCGTGTCGAACAGTTTCGGCTTTGGCGGTACCAACGGTTCGCTGGTGTTTCGACGCTTCGCCGACTGACCGCCCAGCGCGTCGGCAAGCCACCCGGGTCGATGCATGGCGTCCGGATAGCCTCTAGACTTGGCGCGTGCGTTCCCTGCGTCCCCTCCTGCTGCTCATCCTGCTGTTGGCCGCCGTGACCGGCGCGGCCGCGGCGCTGGTCGCGGCGCGCATGTCGGCAGCCGGTCCGCATGACGCGCCCGTGCTGATCGACGTACCACCCGGCCAGTCCCTGCGTGGCGTTCTGAACGATCTTGCCGCCTCCGGGGCTGTGCGCGAGCCGCGCCTCGTCGAGTGGTGGGTGCGGCTTGCGGATCGCACGCCGCGGGTACGTGTGGGTCGCTACGAGATTCCCGCTGGTGCGAGTCCGCGGGAAATCCTGCAGCAGCTCGATGAGGGGCGCGTGCTGCTCGAATCACTGACCGTGATCGAGGGTACTCGGTACGCGGACCTGCGCCGCGCGCTCGCCGCTCATGCTGGCGTTCGCCAGACGCTGCGGGGCGTCGACGATGCGGAACTGATGCGACGCCTCGGTGAGCCCGGCGTGCACCCGGAGGGTCGCTTTTTTCCGGACACCTATCGATTTGCCTACGGAACGACCGATTTCGAACTGCTCCGCCTCGCGCACCGACGTATGCGCGAGCGTCTCGAGGCGGCATGGGCCGCGCGCGCGGACGATCTGCCGCTCGGCGGACCGGACGAGGCGCTCGCGCTCGCGTCGATCGTCGAGAAGGAGTCGGCGCTCGCCAGTGAGCGTCCGCGGGTTGCTGGAGTCTTCGTGCAGCGACTTCGGCTCGGCATGCGCCTGCAGTCCGACCCAACCGTCATCTACGGACTCGGCGAGCGCTACGACGGCGACATCCGAGATCGTGATCTGACCACCGACACGCCCTACAACTCCTACACGCGCAAGGGTCTGCCGCCAACGCCGATTTCGCTGCCGGGTGAAGCCGCGTTGCGCGCGGCAACGCGACCGCAGGAAACGGGTGAACTGTTCTTCGTGGCCACCGGGCTGCCCGATGGCTCGCACACCTTCTCGCGGACCTACGACGAACACAGGGCGGCGGTACGGTTGATGTTGCAGCGCCAGCGTGAGCGCCGGCAGTCTGCCGGCAGCACGGAATCCGCGACTGCGGACGGGCGCTGAGCATGGGCGGCCGCTTCATCACCTTCGAGGGCATCGAGGGCGCTGGAAAGTCCACGGTGGCCGCGACGCTTGCCGCCGACCTGGCGACGCGCGGTTGCGCGGTGCGCATGACCCGCGAGCCCGGCGGAACGCCGCTGGCGGAGCGTTTGCGCTCCCTTGCCCTCGAGCGGGGTCCGGAGGAGCTATCGGCGCAGGCCGAGACACTGCTGATGTTCGCTGCCCGGGCGATCCATCTCGACAATCTCGTGCGTCCGGCGCTGCTGCGCGGCGAGTGGGTGCTGTGCGACCGTTTCACCGACGCCACGCGGGCCTATCAAGGCGGCGGACGCGGCGTCGATGCCGACCTCATCGAGACGCTCGCCGGCGCCGTGCAGGGCGGCCTCGAGCCTGATCTCACGCTGATCCTCGATGTACCGGTTGCCGTGGGGCTGGAGCGCGCGAGACGGCGTCGGGAGGCTAGCGGCGAGACCGTTGCCGACCGCTTCGAGGCCGAGACGGTGCAGTTCTTCGAAAGGGTGCGCGCGAGCTACCTGCAGATCGCACGGCGCAATCCGCGGCGTTGCCGCGTGCTCGATGCGACCCGCCCGCCCGCCGAGGTGTGTGCCGCCGCCACCCAGGCGCTCGCGGAGCTCGACGCATGAGCGGCGAGCTTGCCGCGGCAGTCATGGGCGGCGGGGCAGACGTGCCACTCGACGCAGAGGTGCCGTGGTTGCAGCCGCTGCAGGAGGCACTGCAACGCGCGCTCGCGGACGGGCGGCTGTCCCATGCGCTGCTCCTGCAGGTGGCGCCGGGACTGGGTGGCGACTGGCTCGCCAACTGGCTGGCGGCGCGGCTCTTCTGCACGGCGATCCCGGCGTCGCGTCCCTGCGGCAGCTGTCTCGCCTGCCGACGCGTGGTCTTGGGCGAACAGCCAGACCTGCTGCGGCTGCAACCGATCGAGGAATCGAAAGAGATCCGCATCGAACAGGTACGCGAGTTGACTGCCGAGCTCGCGCTCACCGCCCACGGCGGTGGTCGCAAGGTAGCGATCATCACGCCGGCCGACAGGCTCAATCGCAACGCAGCGAATGCGTTGTTGAAAACACTGGAGGAGCCTCCGGGAGATGCGTTGCTGATCCTGGTGACGGGGGAGGCGTCGCGGCTACCGGCCACGGTGCAGAGCCGCTGTATGCGGCTATCGATTGCGCCGCCGCCGCTCGAGCAGCTCGTTGCCTGGCTGTGCCATCGCGGCGGCAGCGATACGGCCTGGGAGGCGGTGCTTGCAGCCCTCGGAGCCCGCCCGTTCGCGGCGCTGCAGGCGGACGGCGCTGCGCTGGGCGCGGTGCGCGAGGACACGTTGCGCGCACTGGAGCGCGCCGTTGCGGGGACTCTCGACCCGGTCGACACCGCGGAGTCCTGGGGCAAGCAGGATTACGCGCTGCGGCTCGCCTGCATCGAGTCGTGGCTGGTGGCGCGGATCCGCGACTGGGCGGCGCGTGGCGCTGCCGCGCCGCGGCGCGCAGTTCATGCCGAGCCATTGTTCGCCGCCCTTGAGGAATTGCGCGAAGCGCGGCAGTGGACCGATACGCCGGTCAACAAGCCACTCGCGCTCGAGCGACTGCTGTGGCGTCTCAGCGCACTGTCGCCCAGCCGGCGTCCGGGGTGAATCGGGGACCGTAGCGCTCCGCGAGCTCCCGCAGCCGCTGCTCGCAGATTGCCGGCCCGCGCTGCCGCGCCGCCTGCAGCGGGCCGCCGCGGAAAGGTGCATAGCCGGCGCCGAAGATCATCCCGGCATCGATCATGTCGGCCGACTCCACGAGACCCTCGCGCAGCACGGCGACGCATTCGTTCGCCAGCGCCAGCAACAGGCGGTCCTCGAGGTCGGCCCGCGCCCGGGCATCCGGCCGGCGGTTGACCCCGGGCACAGGCTGCCGGCTGTCGGACCCGCGGAGCGCCTTGCCTTTCTCCCAGCGGTAGAACCCCTCGCCGGACTTGCGCCCAAGCTTGCCGGCAGCGATCCGTTGATCGAGCTCGGCCGTATCCGGCAGGGCACGCCCCAGAGCCGCACCGACAATGCCGCCGACATGGCGGCATACGTCGAGCCCGACCATGTCGGACAGTTCCACCGGGCCCACCGGCATACCGTAGTCGGTGGCAGCGGCATCGATTTCGTCGAAACTGAAGCCGTCGGCTGCCGCGTACATCGCTTCCTGCATGTAGGGCAGCAGCACACGATTGACGAGGAAGCCGGGCGAGCTGCGACAGGCGAGCGGCAGCTTGTCGAGCTTGCGGGCGAGGGCGGTCGCGGCAGCGATCGCCTCAGCGGAGCTCGTCGACGTGTGGATCACCTCGACCAGCGGCATCTGCGAGACCGGGTTGAAGAAGTGCAGGCCGACGAGCCGCTGCGGCATGCGCAAAGCCGATGCCAGTTCCTCGAGCCGTATCGAGGAGGTATTGGTCGCTAGGACCGCGTCCGGCTTCATTCGCGTCTCGAGCTCCGCGTACAGGGCGCGCTTGGCGTCTGCATCCTCGACGATCGCCTCGATGAGTACATCGGCCGCCGACCCGCCGGAACCATTGAGGTCGCCGCGCAGCCGTGCGCGCGCGGCTGCGCGCTTGCCCGGGTCCCGGATCCGTCGCTCAAAGAATTCCGCGAGTCGGGCGAGGGCAGCATCGATGAAGCGCTGCTCGCGATCCTGCAGGGTCACTTCGAGCCCGCGCAGCGCGCACAAGGCGGCGATATCGGCCCCCATCACGCCGGCGCCGATCACATGCACGCGGCCCGGCACGCTGGTGCCGCCGCGACCCTGCGCCTTCAGCCGATCCTGAAGCATGAACACGCGGATGAGGTTGTGCGCCGTCGGCGTTGCCGCAAGCTGCGCGATGGACTCGGCCTCGGCTGCGTAGGCGGCGGCCCCCTTGCCGCCGTGCGCAGCCCACAAGGCGATGATTGCGTAGGGCGCAGGATAGTGGCCAGGGCGCACGCGTCTTGCGACCGCGGTCGTCACCTGACGACGCAGTATCGGCCGCAGCGGGGCCCACGAGAGCAAACGCAAATGCCATGGCGGCCGGCGCGCTCCCGGGTCGCGCTCGATGATTTCACGCGCCGCCTGCTCGCACTCGGTCAGTGTCGTGCACAGCCGATCGACCAGCCCAGCATCCAGCGTCCGCTTGCCGCGCAGGTTGCGCCCGGTGAGCATGAGATCGAGTGCTGCCGGCGCTCCCATCGTGCGCACCGCACGCACGGTGCCGCCGAATCCGGGATGTATCCCGAGCAGCACTTCCGGGAGTCCGAGAGTAAGCCGCTCGTCGTCGAGCGCCACGCGGTAGCGGCAGGCCAGCGCGAGTTCGAGGCCGCCGCCCAGGGCGGCACCACTGATGAGCGCCACCGTCGGACAGGACAGCCGTTCGAGGGCGTCCAGCGTCCGCTGGCCGCGCTGCACGAGGGCGCGGGCCTCCGCGACATTGCGCAGCGTAGTGAATTCTTTGACGTCGGCACCGAGGACGAAGCCCGAGGCCTTGCCGGAGCGCAGCACCAGTCCGCGCGGCGGCTGCCGCGCGAGGCGGCCGGCAATCCCCTCGAGCTCCTCGAGAACAGCCGAGCCCAGGGTATTGACCGTGGCGTCGGCTCGGTCGAACGTCAGCCAGAGGATTCCTCGGGCATCGATCTCCTCATGCCAGGACGGCGACGGGGCTTCGGTCATGCTGTAGAACCTCGCAGGCAGCAAGCACGCGGAAATCGCAAACGATGGGACGGTGGTCCGAGTGGCGTACGTCCGGGATGCGGAACGCCGTAACCTCGATCTCCCGGCTGACCAGCACGAAGTCGAGCTCGAAACGCGGGATCCGTGCGGGAAACGACGGCAGACCACGCACGTTGGCACTGCTGAGGCCGGTGGCGCGCTTGAAGAGAAACAACTCGTCGGTTCCCGAGAAGGTATTGAAGTCGCCCGCCACGACCACCGGCTTTTGCGCGGAGAGAATGAGATCGTGCAGATGCCGCAGCTGCTCCTGCCGGTGCCGGTACTTGATGGACAGGTGCACCAGAAAGACGCACACCTCGTCGAGCTCCATCTCGATGATCAGCCGCTTGATGCCGGTGGGAAAGTAATGAAAGCGCTCGCCCGTGACCCGCGGCGCCGCGAGGATGGCGTTGCCTTGCTTGCGGACGATCGGCAACTGGTTGTTGAGCGATGCCGTCCCGTACTTGCACTCGTACGCCGTGTAATGCCCGAGATGCTGCGCGATGTACTCGGCCTGGTTGATCAGCCCGCTGCGTACCGAACCGGTGTCGACCTCGATGAGACCAACGAGATCCGGGTCTTCGCGGCGGATGAAATGTGTGATGTCGTCGAGGACCCGTCGGCTGCTGCGCAGGTAGCCGGCACCCGGCAAGGGCAGATGGAACGCCGGGCCCGTGCCCGTGGCGTACCGGATGTTGTAAACGAGCAATCGCAAGCGGCAGAACTCCGGGACGCCATGGCCAGCGCCGGCGTGGACACGAAACGCGGCGTGCAGTGTACGCAATCGCCGCGCGGTGCCGGCGGTCGATGCGCTACGCTTTTGACGGGCCGCGAATGTTGAAGTGCGTATAATGTATATTATGTAAAGTCATGACGATCGTCATCCTTACCGCCATGCCCGAAGAACTCGCTGCGATCACCTCGGCCATCGAGCAGCCCGTGCAGCGCACTGCAGCGGGCCGACAAATCACCGAAGGCCGAATCGCGGGGGAACCCGTGGCTGCAGCCTTTTCCCGCTGGGGCAAGGTTTCGGCGGCGGCCACGGCCTCGCATCTGCTGACGGCACTGACGCCATCCTGCGTCGTGTTCACGGGCATCGCGGGAGCACTGCGGGACGAGCTCGCGGTGGGCGACTTCGTCCTCGCCCGCGACCTCTATCAGCATGATCTCGACGCTTCGCCGTTCTTCCCGCCGACGCAGGTCCCGCTGCTCGAGCGGGCCGCCCTGCCCACCGACGAGCCGCTCACCGGGGCGCTGGAGCGCTCCCTGCGACGGGTGCTCGAACGCGAGCCGCCGGGCGATTCCCGGCCCCGAATCTGGCGCGCAGATATCGCCACGGGCGATCAGGTCATCGGCTCGCGCGGCGCGCGTGCCGCCGTCAGCGCGCGAGTCCCGCGGGCGGCCTGCGTTGAAATGGAGGGTGCGGCCGTGGCGCAGGTGTGTTTCGAGTATTCCGTGCCGTTCGCCTGCGTACGCATGATCTCCGACCGCGCCGACGAATCGCTGAGCCCAACGGAGGTTTTCGACCTTGCCCGGCGTTCCGGGGGCCTGATGGCCGCCATGCTGCAGGACTGGCTGACCGACAGAGGCTGAGTGCACCGGGGGTCGTACGAGGAGATCCCGTGACCTGGTCTCTCAGGGCAGCACCCCCGCCCACGCGGCCACCCAGGCGCCGCCAATCCATTGCGTGCGTCGACTCATGGCGCGCAGGTCGCTCAAGACCGCAGGCTCGATGTCGACGGGCAGCAACTGGTCGGCGGCCCTCGCCGCAATCCGAAACACGGCGAACGGCAGGATCACAATCCCCCAGTGCAACTCGCCGACGATCACGGGAACCGCCAAGGTCAACAGCGGCAGCGTGTTGATCAGTCGATACAACGTACGAGTCTGCGAGCCGGGCGCATTCAGCAGACGTACCGCGCCGCACCACATCGCGAACGGTACTGCGAGACACCACAAGGCCGGATCGCGCAGCACGCCATCGGCCGGCGTCACGCTCAGGCAGCCGATAACCACTGGGACAGCACCACCGATCAGTGCCGCCGACGTCGGACCACGCAACCGGCCCACGACGCTCCCGAGCAACAGCACCATTAGCAGCAACGCAAGCGCAGCGGGCAGCAGCGTGGGCAGCAATGTGGCGAATGCAGCGTGCGCAGCCCCGCCCTCCGCCGCCGCGAGTTGCTGCCATCCGTAGGCGGCACCGGCGATGGTCGGCAGG
>JBILMF010000139.1:0-7798 GCA_044375655.1 Steroidobacteraceae bacterium
GCCGGCGGCCGGGTAGGTGCCGCGCATCAGGCTCGAGGCGACGGTGCCGACGGCGTGCAGACCGGCGATGACGGTGCCATCGGCGCGCTGCACCCGCGAACCGGCGTCGACCTTCACGCCGAGCATTGTGCCGATATCCCCCGGCAGCATCTTGATCGCGTACCACGGACCTTCATCGAGCGGCGCGACACAGGGGTTCGGCTGCACGGCCGCATCGCCGGCCGCGCGCTGGAAGGGTGTGCTGCCCTTGCCGAACTCGGGGTCTTCGCCGCGCGTCGCGAACTCGTTGAAGCGTCGGACGGTGCGTTCCAACGCGCCCGCGTCGACGCCCATCCGCCCGGCGAGCTCGGCGATCGTGTCGCCGCGCATCAGGTAGCCGTTGCGCAGGAACGGGCCGATGCGGCCGGGGAAGGCCGGTACCCGGCCGAGGCCGTATCTGCGCAGCGGCCCGTGGCTCGTGACCACGAAGGCCTCGGCATCGCGGCGGCCGTCGCGTTCGGCCGCGGTGATCATCGCGCGCACGAAGTCATGGTAGTCCGACGCTTCGTTCACCAGGCGTCGCCCGTCCGGTCCGACGACGATCACGCCGGGTTTGGCGCGATCACCGAAGTGGGGGAAGACGCCCTCGCCGCGGCGGCCGAGCGGCACCTTCGACATCGGG
This sequence comes from Steroidobacteraceae bacterium, assembly GCA_044375655.1. GTDB lineage: Bacteria > Pseudomonadota > Gammaproteobacteria > Steroidobacterales > Steroidobacteraceae > UBA964. The sequence goes on from JBILMF010000139.1 coordinate 662, forward strand.
GTCCAAGCGGCCGGCTCCGCCGGTGTGTCGTCCAACACGCCGCCGCAGGCGAGCGCGAGGTCGATCCCCGAGCCGTCGTTGGTCGACGGCAGTGCGGTCAGATGCGATCGGCCTGCGCGGACATGGGCGAAATGCTGATGTCTCATCGCCGCACTCCCGGAGAAGCTGCCGCTCGCGAGGACCACGGCGCGCTGACAGACGATCCGACGCGCCTTGCCTTCGAGAAGCAGCGTCGCGGCATTGACGCGTCCATCCTGCATATGGAGTTCCGTTACCTTGCAACCGAGCAGCATCGGCACCCGCCGCTCGAGCAGCGAGCAGACCAAACGCCCGACGAGCGCGTTGCCCATGACCATGCGCGTTCCGCGATCGTGTCCCATGAGCCGGTCTCGCGCGTGGCGCGTCAGCATCCTTGTCACATGCAGGAATGAACGCGGCGATCGGGTGACGTTGTAGAGGTGGGGGAAGTCTTCGCGGCCGATAGCCATGCCGCCGAAAATCGTGCCGGTGGCCAACGGCGGACGGATCGAGGCGAAGTGACGACCGAGTCGACGACCGTCGAACGGCAGTGCGCCGAGAGTGCGGACCCCGCTCTTTGCTCCCGCGGCATCGCTGCGGTAATCGACCACATGCGGCAGGGCCTCGTACTCGACCTCGCTGTGATCCTCCAGAAAGGCGAGCGCTTCCGCAGCATGGCGTACGAAGGCCTGCGCCCTAGGCTCCTCCAGATCGGGCCCGACGGTCGCGCGCAGGTAGTCGAGAGCCTCGTCGTGGCTGTCCGCGGCGTCTCTGCCGTTCTGGCGGTTGAGGGGGATCCAGACCTCTCCGCCCGATATGGCGGTGGTGCCGCCGAGGACATCGGCGTGTTCGCAAAGCACCACGTCGAGGCCATGCGCTGCAGCCGTCAGGGCAGTCGACAGTCCTGCGGCACCCGAGCCCACAACCAACACATCGCATCCGTCAGGTGGGCTTCGCATCGTGGCCTACGGTCGGTGGAAAAGCGCGATTGCCGACAGGCCGTCGCATCACTACAATGTATAAATCTTGTGTACATAGTGTCAACAAGATAGTTCGTTATCGATGGAGGGCGGTGATGGTCAAGGTCGTTTGGTTCCTGAAGAAAGCCGACCATCTCTCCATGGATGAGTTTCGCCGGTGGTGGCTTGAAGGGCATGCGCCGATGATCCGCGAGAAGCTCGGCGACCTGCTGCACCGGTACATCGTCGATATCCGCACAGACCGTGACGAACTCCCCGCCGCCGCGGGGACCCCGTGCGAATGGGACGGCATCGCGGAGGAGTGGTTCGAGAGCGAGGAGATCGCGCGGCGTGCGCTCTCCCTGCCGTCGGCGCCCGAAACCCGTGCCGATGTCATGGCGCATGTGAGCCGCATGGCGCGCATGGTGGTCACCGAGCATCCGATCGTCGATCGCGGTCGACCGTAGCACGCCGCGACACCGGGAACGACGCCGCTCGTCAGCGCGCGCGCCAGCCGTCACCGATGACGAGATCGACGTAGCCGGCGACCTCAGAGAGATAGACGGCCGTGGCCTCGTCGCCACTGCTCTCCAGCAGTGCCGTCGCCGGGAAGAGTTTGAGCGTGCTGCCGGCCGAACCGCTCTCAGCGAGCAGCACAACCGGGGTGAGATCGACCCCGGTGACGAGCGTCCTGCGCACGCCGTCGAGCATCCCGGTCGACAGCCGCAGACGAGCCACCAGGCTCGCGACGTTGGCAGGATGCGAGATCAGCGAGGTGAGGTTACCGAGGCTGTAGAGGATGGGAACGGTACGCGAGGGGTCGCTCTCGGGCCGGTAGATCTCGACAGGCTGCGCGACATGGGGGTGATGGCCGATCACGGCATCCGCGCCGGCTTCCGCGAAACGATGCGCCCAGCGCAGCTGGTCGGGATGCGGATAGAACTCGAATTCAAGCCCCCAATGCAGCGAGACGAATACCAGATCGCAGCCCGCTGCGCGGCAGGCGCGCACCTGGTTTTCGATGGGGGAAATATCCGGGTCTGGCACAAGGTGCATGGGCGTCATGTTCACCATCCACGGCTTGTCCTCCGGGAACGGCTTGAAGTTGACGCTGAAGGTGTGGGCAACCCAGCCTATGCGCAGTCCTGCAAGCTCCGTGGTCCTCGGCCGCGCCGCGTCGGCCTCGGTCTCGTTCACCCCGACCTGTTCGATCCCGTCGGCGTGCAGGCGCGCGAGGGTGGTGCGGATGCCCTCCTCGCCGCAGTCGAGGATGTGGTTGTTGGCGAGCTGCACGACGTCGAAGCGCCGGCCGCGATGGCCGATGACCGTCTCGTACTGTTGCGGCGTGAGATTGATCTTCGGGGTCTCGTCCTCCGTGAAGCTGGTCGCCTCGATCTCCGCGGTGGTGAGCGTCGACTCGAGGTTCGCATAGGCGATGTCGACACCGAAGATCAGGTCCGCCACCTCTTCGAAGAAGCGGTCCTGCGCGGCGTCGAGGCCCTTAGTGCACATGAGGTCGCCGGAGAGGCTCATGCTGCGTTCCGAGATCGGCTCGAAGCCTTCGGGCATCAGGTCGAACCGCGTGCGACGGAAAGGTTCGAGTCGCGCCTCGATGCCGCTGCCGGGCATGGCGCGGACGATCGGATTCCAGGACTTGTAGGTCCAGTAGGCGAGCGGCAGCGGGTCCTTCGTGATCAGGATGTCTTCCGGGGTCCGCCAGCGGCCGGCCGCGACGGCCTCCGCGGTGATCCGCGCGATCTGCGCGCCAAGCTCGCCGCCGAAGGCAATGAACGATCGCGGATCCGGCGCCAACGGCGCGCGTTCCAGCACCCGGACGCCGCGGGTCATCGGAACGCCTTCCGCGTGGCGGTCACGAACTCCATCAACCGATCGACCACCGCCTGCTGCCACGCCGGATCGTTGACGTAGAAGACATCCTTGAGGCGTTGCTTGATGCGGGCGGCCTCTGGCGAGTCCGTCCGGCCGCGCGCCATCAGCCAGGTCTCCGCGCGCAGCGCCTCCAGCGTCTCCGGGATGGGGTAGGTGCCGTACTCGAGCCCGATCATGGTCAGCCGCCCCTGACCGAGTTCCTGGTGCGCCGCATGCATCAGCGTGCCGCCGACCTGTGCCGAGACGGAGGTCCCTGCGCCGGTCCACTTGATCTGCTCGCCGAACAGCGCGACCGCCCGCTGGTGTTCGTCCTCGGACGCGACGCAGAGCGCCTCGCCGACGCCCCATGGCCCGAGCCCGGTGTGCAGGTCGAAAGCGATGATCTCGCGCGCGTGCGCGCAATGCTCGCGCAGGATGCGTCGCCAGGTGACGTTGGACCACGCCGGCGCCCGGCCGCCATAAAAAAGGCCGTCGGGGTGGTTGTACTGTCCGCCGGTCATGGCCTCCTGGAAGGCGCGCATCCCGCGCTCGCGCTGATAGCGCTCGATCTCCCGGTCGGCTTGCTCGCGTTCTGGGCCGTCCCAGGATCCGGGTACGAGCCAGCCGTGGATCTCGTCGTATCCGGGGTTCGCGGGGGCGCGGCTGTGGTCGATGAAGTTGCGGTTGAGGTCTATGTTGTCCTCGTTGGTCCGCCGCAGATGCGCAAAGCCGTAGGGGTTCACCGCGTGCACGAGCAGCACCGCGGTATCCGCGGGCATCCCGTCGAAGGCGCCGGCGGCGAGCAGGGCGGCCTGCGCGCCCGAGCCGCAGAACCCCTCCACGCCGTGCGTGCCGGAAATGATGATCAGGAGTTTGGAGGCCGCAGCGGAGCCCGACCGCGCAGTATCGCAGGCGAGTTCGCCGCGGTCCGGTGCCCGGTGACCGGGGAGGGTGTAGGTGCTGGTCCGGAACCCCGCAACGTGTGCCAGTTCCAGGAAACGGGTGCGTCCATCGCCATAGTCGCGGGGAAAGTACTCGTCGACTCGTCGCATGCAACGAGCCTATCCGCGGCACAGGGGGTCGTCAAACGCGCGACCACGCGTCGACATCGTGTACGGAGCGCGTACACTCGGCGCCCGTTGCCAGACGTCGTGTGCGACCGCCCGGCAAGTGATCATGGTGCTCTGGCATCGCGGAACGTTTCGATGTCATCATCCGCAGATCGTCATTGTCTTCCGATGGGAATCTGAGGCATGCAGGAACACGACAAACTTCCGTTGATGGACTACCGCGAGCTGCCGCAACCGGACATGGTCCGGCGCGCGCAGGAGTTCTACTCGGAGATCCGCCAGCGGCACACGGTCCGCCATTTCGCTGATCGCCCCGTGCCCCGCGAACTCATCGAGACGTGCTTGCTGGCAGCAGGTACGGCACCCAGCGGCGCCAACCATCAGCCGTGGTTTTTTTCCGTGATCGGGTCGTCCGAGGTCAAGACCCAGGTGCGCGAGGCGGCTGAACGTGAGGAGCGGGCCTTCTACTCCGGCAAAGCTGGCGAGGAGTGGTTGGACGCCCTCAAGCCGCTGGGCACTGACGCGAGCAAGCCCTACCTGGAGACGGCACCTTGGCTGATCGCCATTTTCGCGCAGCGGCAGGGCGGCGTTCGTGCCGGCATCCAGCGGCAGAACTACTACGTCACCGAGTCCGTCGGCATTGCCACGGGCTTCCTGATCGCGGCCCTGCATCACGCCGGGCTGGCGACTCTCACCCATACGCCGAAGCCGATGAACTTCCTCAACGGGATCTGCGGGCGACCGGACAGCGAGCGCCCGTATCTGCTGCTGGTGGTCGGATATCCGGCGACAGACGCGACGGTGCCGGTGCATGCGACCATCAAGAAGCCGCTCGCCGAGATCGCCGAGTTCATCTAGGAGCGAGCGATGACCTATGCGGTGACGGACCAGTGCATCCGTTGCAAGTACCAGGATTGCGTTGACGTCTGTCCGGTGGATGCGTTCCGCGAGGGCCAGAACATGCTGGTTATCGATCCGGACGCGTGCATCGACTGTGGCGTTTGCGAGGCCGAGTGTCCGGCGGGCGCCATCCTCCCGGATTCTTTGGTCGAGCCGCGCTGGGTCGAACTCAACGCCAGATATGCCCCCCGGTGGCCGGTGATCCGCTCGCGGGGCAGGCCGTTCGCGGATGCCGACGCCTGGTCGGGCGCGCCGGGCAAGTTCGAGGAACATTTCTCCGAGGAGCCCGGCGCGGGCGGCTGAATCTGCGCCGATGCCGGTTTGGTGACCCTCCGCGGGTGCCATCGGCGCCGGCTGCATCAACGAAAAGGCCACCGCAAAGGTGGCCTTTTCGTTGATTGGTGGCGGAATACGGAACCGAACCGGCGTCCGCATCCGGAAAAAGATGGTGACGCTTTGGGCTTGAGGGCGTGGATTCGACGATTTGGCCATATCCAGATGGCCGCGACCGCGTGACAGATCCTCACGCACCTCCTCCCAGGACTCTCAACTACGAGCGCAGCTCTGGCTGGCCGGCGTCGCGCTTCTATGGGAGAATCTGCAAGACTTGGCAATCGAAATTCAACGTCTGCATAGGAACGGCAATGGCAGAGCCTGATGGCGACATTCTGACTTTGGACGAGGTCGCGGCCTACCTGAAGGCGGGCAAGCGCACGATCTATCGGCTTGCAGCGAGCGGGGAGATCCCTGCTTTCAAGCTCGGCGGAACTTGGCGGTTCTCGCGCAGCGACATCGAGAGCTGGATCAAGGAGCAATCGGCGGGCAGTCCCGAACGCGCCGCGAGCAAGGCATCGAACAAGGGGGATCGGAAGTAATGCTTGGACTGACGCTACGAGAAGAATTCCGGGGCAAGCGCCTCAAGGGCACAGCCATCGAGCTGTCCAACGACCAGAACACAGGCGCGACCCAGATCGCGGCACAGCAGTTCCTGGAGATCACTTATCCCACACACGACCTGCTGAAAGGCATTGAGGCCGTCGGCCCCAGCCAGGGACGACCCGTGGTCGTGATCGGCGAACGCGGACTCGGTAAGTCGCACTTGATGGCAGCGCTGTACCACGCAGTCACCGACCCAATCTCGACAGGCTCGTGGCTCAATGCCTGGGCAACCACGTTGGCCGACGTCAGCATCGGCAAGATCGCCCTGCGAGACGGGATGCACGTCATCGGCGAAAGCCTGCATCGCCACCGCTACAAGTTCCTGTGGGACGTTCTGTTCGAGAACCATCCCCACGGCACCTTCATTAAGGGCAAGTGGGACGGCCAAGGTGCGTCCAAAACGGAAATTCCTTCTGACAAGCTCATCATCGAGCTGCTTGAGAACAAACCGACGATGCTGCTGCTGGATGAGTTCCAGACGTGGTACGACGGGCTCACCAACACCAAGCAGTACCCGTGGAAGAACTGGGCGTTCAACTTCATCCAGATTCTTTCGGAGATCGCCAAGGAGCGCCCCGACCTGCTGGTGCTGGTGATCTCGGTGCGCAACGGCGGCAGCGACGCCTACCAGCAGGTGCATCGCGTCAACCCAGTCGCCATCGACTTCAAGGCGGGCGGCAGCGCCGAGCGCATCCAACTGGATCGCCGCCGGATGCTGTTGCACCGCCTGTTCGACAACCGCCTGCAGATTGCCAGCGGCACCATCGAATCGCTGGTCGCGCAGCACGTCGCCGAATCCTTCCGCTTGCTCGACGTGCCGTCCGCCGAGCAAGAACGCAAGCGCCGGGAGTTCACCGAATCGTGGCCCTACGCGCCGCACCTGCTGCGCTTGCTCGAAGAACAGGTGCTCATCGCCACCGACGCGCAGGAAACGCGCGACCTGATCCGCATTCTCGCCAACCTCTACAAGAGCCGTGGCGAGGCCGTGCCCGTGCTCACCGCCGCCGACTTCCGGCTGGACGATGACACCACGGGCATCGGCGCGTTGCTTGAAGCTGTCGCCAACCAGCACCATCGCACGCTGCGCGAGAAGGCGCAGCAGAACATCATCTCGGTGCAGGAGGCGCGGCACGACCACGCTAGCGTCGCGCCGCACCTGCAGGAAATCATCGGCGCACTGTGGCTGCGCTCGATTGCCGTGGGCAACCTCGCCGGAGCCGATCCCGCCACGCTGCAACTGGACATCACCCGTGGAAAGCCGGTGGACGACAACGCCTTCCAGGTAGAGCTGGCAACCATCGCAGAGAACAGCTTCAACATCCATCAGGACGGCACCAAACTGCTGTTCCGCGAGGAAGAGAACCCGCGCGCCAAGCTCATGG
>JBILMF010000027.1:0-27469 GCA_044375655.1 Steroidobacteraceae bacterium
CGTTGCGCACCTTCCACAGGCCGGGACCGGCGGCCTCGCCAATGATGGTGACTTCCTCGATCGTCTCGGCCGCCGGTTCGCCCGCGGTTTCGGCGGCGGTTTCGGCGGCGGTCGCCGCTGGCGGGTCAGACGCGGCGGGAGCCGCCGCCTGCTGCACGGTTTCCGGCCCCGCCTGCGGCGATCCGGCTACCGGCTCGCTCGCGGCCTTTGCCGGAGACGCTCCGGCGGGTGCGAGGATCAGCGCGAGGGCCGCACCCAGCGCAACCGCCGTCGCGGAGCGCGGGACTCGCGGTGTGAGTTCTTTCGCGGGCGCCACGGGGGGCGCACGCCTGAAGGACGGGCTCGACACAGGTTTCTCCAGCCAAAAGAGCGACAGCGCACAGGGGCAACTGGCGACGCCGGTTGGCGTTGAATGTTGCAACACGACTCCCGTAGATTACACCCTCGATGCAGCTACCGGACCATGACGAGTTCGCCATAGTCGCCCGTCCCGCCGAGGGAGTTTCCCTGCATCAGCACGTGCTGCGCACGGACATCGCCGGCATGCCTCTCGAATGGATCGACTACCGCGAGGCGGCGCGGCTCTATCACCAGCAGCAGATCGCCTACACTTGCGGCACGCCGCTGTTCGCCTTGTATGGCGGGACCAATGCGCTGACCGGGCAACGCACCGTGCTCGAGGTCAACTCGATCATTGCGACGGTCGGCCAGAGCGGCAATCCGGGACACCTGCGCAACGACTACGTGCCGCCGCTCAACAACCAGACGCTGTTCAGGCGGGACGCATTTCTTTGCCTCTACTGCGGTGAGCGGTTCGCGAGCCGCGAGCTGTCGCGCGACCATATCCGTCCCTTCAGCCAGGGCGGCCGCGATGTCTGGACCAACGTCGTCACCGCCTGCAGGCGCTGCAACAACTACAAAGCCTGGCGGACGCCGGAGCAGGCGAAGATGCAGCTGCTCGCGGTGCCGTTCACGCCGACCTATGCGGAGTACATCTTCCTCAAGGGGCGGCGCGTGCTTTTCGACCAGATGGAATACCTGATCGCGCATTTCCCGCGCAGCAGCCCGCTGCACGGGCGCATCAAGCACTTGATGTCCTGACGCCGCGGCGCTCGTGACGGGCGGTCACCCGTCAGCGCGTGCCTGCGGAGAGCGCTGGCGGTATGGCCACCCAGCGCGTGCTGCGTACCTCCGTGCCCTGCTGCCACACCACCTGCACGCTGCCGTCGGCTCTGCCGGCGACGGCAGGCAGCTGCGACGGTATATCCGCCGGCGACGGCAGTGCGACGACCGGCCCGAAACTCGCGCCCAGGTCGGTCGACGCGCGGGTATAGACGTGGCGGACGCCATCCGCCAGCTTGGCATGCCAGAAAAGATGCAGGGTGCCGCCCGCGAGCGCGAGGACCGGAGCATCCGAAGTCACGGCGCCGGGGTGGGCAAGCATGGGCTTCGACCAGGTTTTGCCGCCGTCGGTCGAGCGCGTGACGTAGGCCCCGGGTGGCTGCTCGCCCGCCGTGAAGTAGGCGCTGACGATCACGCCGTCGGCAGCGACCACGCTGGTCGGCTTCAGCGGACAGCCGTCTATCTGCCAGCGTGATCCGGCGACGCGCTGCCGCGGACCAAAACTGCGGCCGCCGTCGGTCGAGACCGTCACGACGCTGTCCCGGTATCCGCTCTCGACTTGCCGCGAACCGACGTAGAGCAGCCCTTTGCCGTCGACGAAGGCCGTAAGCTGGCAGCACGGACAGACGTCGGCCGGCAGGATCTCGCGATCGCGCTCGAAGGTGGCGCCATCGTCGCGCGAAACCGCCATGAAGACCTTGCCGTAGTCGCCCTCCTTGGCCATGTCGCGCGTGTCGATCCACAGCGCATACACGTTGCCCCGGCCATCGACTGCGATGGTGCCGAAGACGTGCGCGTGGGTGAGGCCGCCATGGACGAGATCGCTGGCGTCGGTCGTGGCCATTTCGTTGAGGCGCTGCGGCGCGCTGAAGCTGCGTCCCCCGTCCGTCGAGCGGGTGTACATGGCGACCGCCTCGGGCTTGCCGTTGTGCGGGTTGAGGTCGTTGCCCGGGTAGAACACGTGGATGGTGCCGTTGGTGCCGGCGACCACCCGGGGCTTGCTCACCGAGAAACCCCAGACATCACCGGGTCGCTGGTTGAGCTGCATGGGTGCCGAGAAGGTCTTGCCGCCGTCGTTCGAGCGCGCGTAGAGCAGGTTGGTGGCGGCGACGTGCGAGTGGCCGTATCGCCCGTGGTCGACCGCGGCCGCCGTGTTCTCGTCGATCCAGACCGTGTGGATGCTGCCGTCGGCGCCGAGAGCGATCTCCGGGCTCTGTGCCTTGTGTTGCGGAGTGCTGACGGTGACTGCCGGCGCGGTGTGCGCCGCCTGTTCCTGTGCCGCCGCCGGCAAAGCGACAGTCGAGATGGCGAGCATGGACGACACCAGAAAACGCCGCAGCGAGGCGGAATTCCGCTTGTTCATGTCCCTCTCCCGCTTTGTCCGAACCCCCGTGCAGACGATACCGCAAGGTGCTTCGCCGCTACAATGCGCCGTGCTCTATCTCATCGACGCCTCGGTCTACATCTTCCGGGCCTATCACTCGATGCCGCCCGACATGCTCGATCGTGACGGCAATCCTGCGCATGCGGTGTTCGGCTTTGCACGGTTCCTCGGCGATCTCATCGAGCGTGCGCGACCGCGCTATCTGGCGGTGGCGTTCGACGAGAGCCTCGCCACCTCGTTTCGCAACCGCATCGATCCCGCGTACAAGGCGAACCGCGAACCCGCACCGGCGGATCTCAAGCTGCAATTTGGCGGCTGCCGGGAATTCTGCCGGCATCTCGGTGTCGCCACCTTCGCCAGCGGCGAGTACGAGGCCGACGACATCATCGGCACGCTGCACGCCCGGTTCCGCGCGGAGGGCATGCCATCGACGGTGGTCAGTCGCGACAAGGATCTCGCGCAACTCATCCGCGAGGGCGACATCTATTGGGACTACACCGCCAACCAGCGGTTGGCGCACCATGAGATCGCGGCGCATTTCGGCGTGCCGCCGGAGCGCTATGCGGACTACCTCGCGCTCACCGGCGACGCGGTCGACAACATCCGCGGCGTGCCCGGAGTCGGACCGAAGACGGCCGCCACGCTGCTCAAGGACTTCGTCTCGCTGGAGGAGCTCTACGACAACCTCGACGCAGTGGCCGCCATGCCGATCCGCGGCGCCGCGAAACTTCCCGAACGCCTGGCGCAGCATCGCGATGCCGCCTTCCTCGCCCGCCGGCTGACCGGGATAGTGCGCGACATGCCGCTCGCGGTGGACCGCGCGGCGCTGCTGCGGCGTGCGCCCGACCTCGCCGCACTCGGCGATTTCTTCGACCGCCACAACTTCGGGCCGACGCTGCGTCGGCAGGGCGAGCGCCTTGCCGCGCTCGCCGGCGGCGGCTGAGCGCGCGAGTTCCCATGCCCTGGCGTTTCCTGCTGCCGCAGCGCTGGCCGATGTGGGCGGCCCTGTGGCTGCTACGCCGGCTGGCGACGCGCGACTACCCGTCGCTGCTGCGCTTCGGTTCGCGGCTCGGCGGCTTGGCACGGCGCCTGCCGCTGCCGCAGCGCCGCGTGGTGCGGCGCAACCTCGAACTGTGCTTCCCGCAGCTTGGCGCCGGCGACCGCGAGCGGCGGCTCGCGGAGCACTTCCGCGAGGCCGGCATCACGGTCGCGGAGACCGCCCTGGCGTGGTTTGCGCCACCCGCGCGGCTGCTGACGCTGGTGCGCTTCGAGGGGCTTGAGGAATTCGACCGCCTGCGCGCCACGGGACGCGGCGTGATCCTGCTCGCCGCGCACTTCACCACGCTCGAGATCGGTGCCCGCTTCATCACCGCGGCGCGTCAGGTCCACGCGGTCTACAAGCCGTCGAGCGATCCGCTGCTCAGCGAGTTCTTCCGCCGCTACCGCGGCGCGGTGGCCGCCAGCATGATCGCCAGCGACGACATCCGCGCGATGGTGCGCGTGCTCAAGGCAGGGGGCGCCGTGTGGTACGCGCCGGATCAGGCGTTTCGCGGCAAGGGCGCGCAGATGGTCCCGTTCTTCGGCATCCCGGCGGCGACCAACACCGCTACCTCGCGGCTCGCGAAAATGACCGGTGCCGCGGTGCTGCCCTACTTCGTGGAACGGCTGCCGGGCACTGCGGGCTACGTGGTGCGCATCGGCAGCCCGCTCGATGACTTTCCCGGCACCGACAGCATCGCCGACACGCTGCGCCACCATCGCCTCATCGAGGCCGAGGTGCGGCGGATTCCCACGCAGTACCTTTGGCTGCACAAGCGTTTCAAAGGTCTCGGAGCGGACGATCCCGATCACTACTCAGGCCGGTCAGGACCGGCACGGACCGCAGGGAGCAGAACATGAGCCAGAGCAACATCCAGTCGGTACTGCAGGAGGCGCGGGTATTTCCGCCCGCCGCGGAGTTCACCGCCGCCGCGCGGCTGAAGCCGGCGGATCTCGAGGCGCTGTATCGGCGTGCGGAGGCCGATCCGCCCGGTTTCTGGGCGGAGCTCGCGCGTGCCGAGATCGCCTGGCACAGGCCATTCAGCCGCGTGCTCGACGAGTCCACGGCACCCAACTACCGCTGGTTCACCGACGGCGAGCTCAACGTCTCCTACAACTGCCTCGATGTGCATCTCGCGGGACACGGCGAGCGCACCGCCATCATCTTCGAGGGTGAACCCGGCGACGTGCGGCGCCTCAGCTATCGCGAACTGCACGCCGAGGTGTGCCGTTTTGCCAACGCCCTGAAGGCGCGGGGCATCCGCCGCGGCGATCGTGTCGTGATCTACATGCCGCTCGTGCCCGAGGCAGTGGTGGCGATGCAGGCCTGCGCGCGCATCGGCGCGATCCATTCGGTGGTCTTCGGCGGCTTCTCCGCGCTGTCGCTGCGCGAGCGCATCGAGGACGCGGGTGCACGCTGCGTGGTAACGGCTGACGGCGGTCGCCGCGGGGGCGGCATCGTCGAACTCAAGGCGGCCACCGACAAGGCGCTTGCCGAGGGCTGCGCTACCGTCGAGACGGTGTTCGTGCTGCGGCGCACAGGTGCCGCCGTGCCCATGCGGTCCGGACGCGACATATGGTGGCACGACGCCGTCGCCGGCATGCCGGCCGCTTGCGAACCCGAATGGGTCGATGCCGAGCATCCGCTGTTCCTGCTCTACACATCTGGCTCGACCGGGCGGCCGAAGGGCATCCAGCACTCGAGCGCGGGTTACCTGCTCGGCGCAAGGCTCACCAGCCGCTGGGTGTTCGACCTGCAGCACGACGACGTTTTCTGGTGCACTGCGGACGTCGGCTGGATCACCGGCCACAGTTATGTCGCCTACGGACCGCTCGCTGCCGCAGCGACCATCGTCATGTACGAGGGTGCGCCGACGTTTCCCGATGGCGGCCGGTACTGGCGCATCTGCGAGCAGCACGGCGTGACGGTGTTCTACACCGCGCCGACCGCGATCCGCGCGCTGATGAAGCTCGGCGACGAACTGCCCGCGCGCTCTGACCTGTCAAAGATCAGATTGCTCGGCAGTGTCGGCGAGCCGATCAACCCCGAAGCCTGGATGTGGTATCACCGCGTCATCGGTCGGGGCCGCTGTCCCATCGTCGACACGTGGTGGCAGACCGAGACCGGCGCGATCATGATCTCGCCGCTGCCCGGGGTGACGGCGACCAAGCCGGGCTCCTGCACCCGGCCGCTGCCCGGCATCTTCGCCGACATCGTCGACGACGAGGGACACAGCGTCACCACGCCGGATGCAGGCGGCTACCTCGTCATCCGCCGGCCCTGGCCCTCGATGCTGCGCACGATCTGGGGCGATAACGAGCGCTACCTCAAGACCTACTGGGAGAAGTTCCACAACCGCTGCTACGTCGCCGGCGACAGCGCGCACCGCGATGCCGACGGCTTCTTCTGGATCATGGGACGGATCGACGACGTGCTGAACGTCGCCGGCCACCGGCTCGGCACCATGGAGATCGAGTCCGCGCTGGTGGCGCATCCGCGCATCGCCGAGGCGGCAGTGGTCGGCCGCCAGCACGAGATCAAGGGCGAGTCGGTGTTCGCCTACGTGGTCTGCCGGGGTGCGCGACCGACCGGAGATACCAAAGAATTCGAGAAGGAGCTCCGCGACTGGGTGGCCGAACAACTGGGCGCCATCGCCAAGCCGGACGACATCCGCTTCGCCGACAACCTGCCGAAGACCCGCTCGGGGAAGATCATGCGTCGCCTGCTGCGGGCCATTGCGCGCGGCGAACCCATCACGCAGGACGTGAGCACGCTGGAGAACCCGGGCATCATCGATCAATTGCGGAGTTGAACGACTTGGGAGTTCGGGTGGCGGCGCGCCGCTTGCTGCCCTTTCTGTCGGGTTTTTGCAACACTGAGGGTTCGGCGCTTCAAATGCCGCGCCGGTTAGATTAGTCTGCCGGGCGCGCTGATCCGTGGACCTTCCATGGTGGAACTTCCGGCGCGTTGGCCACTGGCCGCACTGTTGCGGAGGGATACTGCATGTTCAAGAAACACTCACCCGTTGCCCTGTTCGTCTCCATAAGCGTTGCCACGTTCGGGAGTCAGGGGGCGCTTGCCCAGTCGGGCAGCACGGCTGCCGAGGGCGGTCTTGCCCTCGAGGAGATCGTGGTCACCGCGCGCAAGCGCGAAGAGTCGCTGCAGGATGTGCCGATCGCCGTGACCGCCTTCTCGGCCGAGGACATCAGCAACCGTCAGGTGAGCTCCCTCGACGACATCGCCAAGTTCGCTCCGGGCCTGGTGTTCTCCAAGTCGTTCGGGCGCTCCAACGAGCGTCCCGTGGTGCGCGGCCTCGCGAGCGTACTCGCGGGCACCAACGCCACCGTCGAGACGGGCGTCGCCTACTTCGTCGACGGCGTCTATTACCCCGGCGACATCCAGACCCTCGATATGGGCGAGGTCCAGCGCGTCGAAGTCATCCGTGGCCCGCAGAGCGCGCTCTATGGCCGCAACACCTACTCTGGCGCCATCAACTTCATCACCCGGCGGCCCGATGACCAGTTCCGGGCGAGCGTCAGCGGCGGCATCGACGCCGACGAGCGCGCGATCTCCGGCCGCTTCAGTGGACGGATCTCCGACACGCTTACGGGCAGCTTCGCGGCCCGCTACAGCGATTTCGAGGGCCAGTGGAAGAACGGGCTGACCGGCAAGACCATCGGCGGCGAGAACAGCGTTTCCTTCAACGGCACGCTCAACTTCACCCCCACCGACGACCTCGAACTGAACCTGCGCGTCGCGCACAACCGCGACCGTGACGACACCCGCCCGCTGTTCTTCATCTCGGGCGGCGACAACAACTGCTTCCCGGGCACCCGGTCGCTGGGCTCCTACAACAGCACTTCCACGGACAACCGCAACCAGTACTTCTGCGGCGAGGTCACCCCGCGTCCGGTGTTCCTCAACGATGCACCGGTCACGCAGCCGGTCACGCTCGTCAGCGGTATCCCGACCACGCTGCGGGTCGCGAGCACCGGCGGCGTCTACGACACGCGGCAGGGCGTGGCTTTCTCCGGGGTGCATCGCGACCTCGATCTCGTGCTCGCCTCCGCCAGCTGGGACGTGTTCGGTAGCGGCTACGTGTTCACGATCAACGGCGGCAGCCGCGCGGACGATCGCAAGACCGGCGCTGACTCGGACCACTCGTCCGTGAACATCATCGGGGCCAACATCAACGGCGTACAGCCAGTCGCCACCGGCGCCAGCTCCGCGATCGACGAGTACCGCGACTGGTCGGTCGAAGCGAAGTTCGAGTCGCCGCAGGACCAGCGCTTCCGCTGGTCGGTAGGCGCCTACCGCTTCGACTGGGAGCAGAAGCAGTACCGCATCGACTTCGTCAGCCTCAACGGCCAGGACGCCGCGCAGCAGATCTTCACCATCGAGAACTCGGCGGTCTTCGGCGCCGCGGAGTTCGACTTCACCGACAAGCTCTCCGCGTCGCTCGAGTTGCGGCGTGCCACCGAGCAGAAGGGCCAGAAGGACTTCGGCGCGACGGCCACCAGCGCCACGGTGGGGCGCGCCAATTCCCAGGAAGGTCCGCAGTTCCTGATCTACAACTCGGCGATCCGCGGCAACGACACCTGGAAGTCGACGACACCGCGCTTCACGGTCGACTACAAGCTCACCGACGACATCACGCTGTTCGCCAACTACGCCAAGGGGTACAAGCCCGGCGGCTTCAACGGTAGCGTCGCGATCGTCAACGGTCGTCCGGAGGACGAGAAGTTCGATCAGGAAGAGTCGACCAACTACGAAGTCGGCATGAAGTCCACTTGGCTCGATCGCCGGCTCGTGCTCAACGTCGCTGCCTTCAACATGGACGTCAGCAGCATCCAGCTGACCACGCCGATCGTGGTGCCGGGCGCCACGGGCGCCGTCACCTCGATTTCCACCAACCAGGGTGATGGCAAGGTGAAGGGCTTCGAGATCGAGACCCGCTTCGCGGCGACGGAAAAGTTGACCTTGGGCTTCAACTACGCGTTGGCCGACACCGAGTTCACTAAGGGCTGCGACGACTTCCAGTTCCAGCTGACCAGCGGCGGCGGCATCTTCAATCCCGCCAATCCGAACGATCCGGCGCGTAACTTCACCGGCCGCGGCAGCTGCTCGATCGCGGGCAACGAGTTCCCGCTGGCCGCCAAGCACACCGGCTCGGTGACGGCGGACTACGCGACGCCGGTGTTCGGCGGCGACTACCGCCTCTACGTGAACACGGACGTGTCCTACACCAGCAAGAAGTGGGTGCAGGTGCACAACCTCGCCTACACCGGCGCGGCCACCTTGGTCGGCGCGCGCATCGGCCTCGAGACCGACAACTGGCGTGTGGGTCTGTATGGCCGCAACCTGACCAACGAGGACTCCTCGCCGGGCGCGACCCGCTGGCTGCACGCCTACCTGATTGGCATCCCGTCGGGTCCGGCGGCGACGCTGGATCCGGGTTTGCCGCCGACTTCAGTGGCGGCCTACTCGCTGCCGCGCGGCATCTTCGGGGTGCTGCGCCGCGAGCGACAGGTCGGCATCGAATTCAACTACAACTTCTGACCATAGCGGGCCGCTGCGGCGGTCCGTACTGCTGACAGGGGCCCGGGGGGCAACTCCGGGCCCTTTTTCTTTGGTGCGCCGCCGTCGCGGGCGCAGCGCTGATCCCGAAGGCGCGGCGCTGCTAGCGCGGGCGCAGTGACTCGACGGCGGTATCCGGAAAATCGCTGAACACCGCGTCCACGCCGAGCGCGGCGAATGCCTGGTACTCCGCGGCAGGATTGCCGCCGTAGTCGGCGGCGAGATGTATCGCCTCGTTGCGGAAGGTCCAGGGATGTACCTCTAGCCCCGCCGCGTGCGCTAGCTCGACGAAGCGCGTCGGCGTCGTTACCCGTCGGCTGCGTTCGGTGTCGTCGGTTGGATCAGTCTGCCGCGAGCCGATCAGGTGGCGTTTCCACGGACCGACGGCGTCGGCATACTCCCGGATCGTGGCGAAAGTCGCGGCGTCGGTGTAATCGCGCGGAATGCTGCCTCGCGGATACAGCTTGCATGTGCCCGCGCTGCGCCAGTCGCTGCAGGGTCCCACGGTGCCGTCCTCGCAGAGCCGGCCGCCGTCCAGCAGCTGCACGAGACGCACGTCGGTGCGGCTGCGCAGCCAGCGCAGGTTGCCGGACTCAAACGACTGGATGAACACGGGCGAGCTGCGCTCCGTCCAACCCACCGCCGCGAGCGTAGCCAGCAGGCGCGGTTCCAGCGGCAGGCCGAGCTCGCAATGCCACGTCGGATGCTTGGTCTCCGGGTAGATGCCGATGCTGCGGCCGCGCGCCGCCGACTCGCGGCGCGCCAGTTCGATGATCTCCTCCAGCGTCGGTATCGGGTACATGCCGTTGAACTGCTGCGGACGGTCCGCACGGGGCTGGACTGCACGCAGCGTGCGTAGCTCGGCAAGCGTGAAGTCGGTGGTGAACCAGCCGGTGACCTGCTGGCCATCGACGAGCAGCGTGCGCTGGCGATCGGCGAACTCGGGGCGCCGGGCCACATCCGTGGTGGCACCGATCTCGGGCTCGTGCCGCGCCACCAGATGACCATCGCGGGTCGAGACGAGGTCAGGTTCGATGAAGTCGGCACCCATCTCGATGGCGAGACGGTAGGCCTCGAGCGTGTGCTCTGGCAGATGGCCCGAGGCCCCGCGGTGGGCGATGACAAGTGGCGCCGCCGTCACGGCGACCGTTGAGGCCAGCGCGAGGGCGAGGCACAGCAGCCGGGACGCGCGCAGGCGAAAAGATCGTCGGGAACCGATGCGGACAGGCATGCGAGCACGCTAGTCGATGTGGATGACGGGGACGTTACTGCAAGCCTGAAGTGCGCTGGTGGACCCGCAGTTCCGGCGGGGCCCTTCATGTCGCGGACCATTCCTTGTCGAGCACGACGAATCGCAGGTCGGCGCGCTTGGGCTCGCCGAAACGCGGATCGCCGTAGGGAAAGGGCGCGGTCTCGCCGGTGCGACGGTATCCCCGTCGCTCGTACCAGGCGATCAGTTCCACACGTTGTTCGATCACCGTCATCACGACCCGCGGCAACCGCCAGTGATCGCGGATGAAAGCCTCTGCAGCGGCGAGCAGACTGCGCCCGAGGCCCGTTCCCTGCATGGCGGGCTGAATGGTGAGCATGCCGAGATAGGCATGCCCGTCATGCCGCTCGAGCTGCACGCAGGCGAGGGGTTCGCCCGCCACCTCGTGCATGAGCATCGCGCGGTCGTCCCGCAGTGCACCGCGCTTGATGAACTCGCTCAGCGCGAGTGGGTCGGTGCGCTGCCCGCCGAGCAGGTCGGCCTCGGTCGTCCAGCCTGCACGGCTGCTGTCGCCGCGGTAGGCGGAATTGACCAACGCGGCAAGCGGAACCGCCTCGGCGGCGCGCGCCGGGCGCAGCACGAGTTGTGGGCCGTACGCGGCCCTTTTGTCCGCGGCGGAACTCAATCGGCAGCCACTCGACCGCGTGCCGCATGCATCTGCGCAAGTCCCATGCGCAGCTCGAGCCGGCGAGTGAACTCCTCAGGGCCGAAGGCGCGCTGCGCCAGCACATTCATGGGATCTGTGCGATAGCCGATTTCGCGCACATAGTGGTCGTAGTGCTGCTGTGCCAGGCGTTCGCCCGCCGGCAGCGGTGACTGCTCGGCCTCGTCGAGCCAGCCGAACCAGCGGTCGACGAAGCCGCCGAGGTAGGTTTCGCAGGCGGCGATGTTGCTCTCGTTCAACTCGCCCATCACGCTGGTGCAGACCGGCGACATCAGTCCGCGCAGGTAGGTCCCATGGCTCCAGTTCCACGTGAACTGCGGCAGGCCACGGAAGCGGATCGCCTCGGCGTTGGCCGGTTCGTAGTACCTCTCGACGTAGTCGAGATTGGTGCGCAGATCGACGCGCGGCGTGTAGTCCGCATAGAAGAACAGCTTCGGCACCGTGCCGAAGATGATGACCAGATGCGGTACGCGGTTCTGCTGCGAGAGGAAGACCGTGGCGTTCATGTCGAGCAGGCTCGCGCGCCGATTGCCGAGCCAGGAGTGCACCAGCCATTCGACCCGCGGCCCCGTCCACGCGTTGAACGAGCCCTCCATCGACTTGTCGAGCGACGTGAAGTACTCGTGGCCCGCAGTCGCCGGATGCCTGCTCACGGCGAAGCGACGCTTCACGCGCTCGACGATGCCCGCGTGTATGCCCCAGCAGCGCTCCCATGCGCGGCTGACGTCGACATCGGGCTGCTCGGCGAGGAACTCCGTGATGGTCTTGATCTCGGTTCTGGCATCGGCCATGGACGACATCCTCGGGCGCTATCGGCGGCTGTGCGGGTGGCGAACCCGCCGCACGGTATCCTCAAGATAGGCCGGACGCCAGCGTCCCCGCGCCGGCAGGTGGATGCAGCGAACGGCTTGCATCTGCTAGTTTCGACCTCGGCCGGCCCTCGGTGGAGCGTGCTGCGGGTCCAGCGGCCAGAGGATCGTTGCATGGCGGCAGATGCATATCGGGCTGCGTGGCGTCGCCGCGGCGGCAGCGCGTCATGAAGCGCCGGACCTTCATGATCGGAGCCGGCGCGCTGCTGGTTGCAGGGGGCACGGGCGCGTACGTGCTGCGTCGCCGCGTCGCAGGCGACGGCGCGACCCGCCGGCCGGCTGGCGTGCCGCTCAGCTCCTTCGATGCCGGGAGTACGGCCGAGGAGGTGACTGCAGGCATAGACCTCGCCGGCAGGACGGCGCTGGTCACCGGTGCGACCTCAGGGCTCGGTCTCGAGACCGCGCGCGTGCTGGCCCTTCGCGGTGCACATGTCATCGCCACCGGACGTACCCTCGAGAAGGCCAAGGCGGCCTGCGCAGGCATCCGCGGGCGCGCCACACCTGTAGCCCTGGAGCTCGAACGCTGGGACAGCATCGTCACGGCCACCGATCTCGTGAAGACGCTCGGCATGCCGATCGACATCCTCGTCTGCAACGCCGGCATCATGGCACTGCCCGCGCTCGAGCAGATCAACGGCCTCGAGAAGCAGTTCGCCGTCAATCACCTCGGCCACTTCATCCTCGTCAACCGCCTGTTGCCGCAGGTGCAGGCGGCTACACAGGGCCGCGTGGTGGTGGTGGCCAGTGCCGGATACCAGTGGGCGCCGCCTGCCGGCATCGAGTTCGACAACCTCTCCGGCGAACGCGGCTACGAGCCCAACAGAATGTACGGACAGTCGAAGCTCGCAAACGGCCTGTTCTCGCTCGAACTTGCACGGCGCCTGCGCGAGGCAGGCTCCGCCGCCACCACCAATTCATTGCATCCCGGAGTGATCAACACCAACCTCGGTCGGCACTTCGATGCGTGGAAGCGCAGCCTCGCCACAGTCATCGGCTGGACCTTCATGAAGAGCATCCCGGCTGGCGCCGCCACGAGCTGCTATCTCGCGACGTCGCCCGCACTGTCGCGCGTCAGCGGTCATTACTTCGAGGACTGCAACCCCGTGGTGCCGATGCCGGGCAAGCGCATGGATGACCCGGTACTGGCGCAGGCCCTGTGGCGCAAGTCGGAACAACTCGTTGCGGAGTACCTCTGAATGCCTGAACCCCTGTTCGCGGGCTTTGCCGCCCGCAAAAACCGCCGCTGCGGCGTCGTCGGCCTGCTGGCCCTGTTCGTTGCAGCCAGCGTTTCCGGCATCGTGGCCGCCGAGCAGATCGCCACCACCGCGGCGCGGGCACAGACCGCGTACTTTGCCGGCAACGCTGCCGAGCTCGGGCGGCTGGCGGCGGACATCAGCCCGTGGGCGAAGTCGCAGAATGCACGTGAGCTCTATGCGTACGCCTATGTGCAGTTCCGGGTGCTGCAGCTCGCCATCGGCGGCAAACGTGAGGACGAAGCGAAGCGCGCCGGCGCGGCCTGTGTGGCGGCCCTCGACGCCGCTGTGCAGCGCGAGCCGAAGTTCGCCGAGGCTTTCGCTCTGCAGTCAGCGTGCTACGGCTATCTCGCCAACCTTGGCGGCATGGCTGCGATCCGCAACGGGTCGCGCAGCGGCAAGAGCATGGAAGCGGCGCTGGCCCTGGATGCGCGCAGCCCGCGCATCCTGCTTGTCGACGGTTTCGGCGTGTACTTCCGGCCGAAATTCGTAGGCGGTGACAAGGCGAAGGGCTGCGCGCGCTTCCGCGAGGCGGCCGCTGGATTCGATACTGCGGCATCCGGCGCCGCAGCGCCCGCGGGTGTCCCGTCCGGCGGCATCGACTGGGGCGCTGCTGAGGCGCATTACTGGAGCGGGCGATGCGCGCGCGATACCGGCGATGCTGCGGGTGCACGCAAGGCCTTCGAACGCGCGCTGGCGATTGCCCCGGACTTCCTCGCCGCCTCCCGCGCGCTCGGTCGCTGACGGCGGGGTAGCCGTCGGGTCAGACCCCTAGAAGAGACCTGCGGCCAGTCCGCCGGCGAGCGTCGCGCCGAGCTCTCGGCAGCGCTGCAGCGCCGCCGCGTCGGGGTCGCCGATCACGATCAGCGGCTCCGCGATGCTGCGCCAGCGATAGCCGGCGACGATGCGCTCGACCGCCGAGCGGGTTCCCACGCCGTCGTTGCCGGCACTGATGAACAGGCCCCACGGCAGGCCGGCGGTGCGGTTCTCGCAGGGATAGAAGGTGCGATCGAAGAAATCTTTGAGGGCGCCCGACATATAGCCGAAGTGCTCGGGTGTGCCGAGGAGCACGCCCTGCGCCCACAGCAGGTCTGCAGGTCCGGCAGCCAGTGCGGGCAGCGCTCGCAGTTCCAGTTCGCTGCCGAGCTCGCGCGCCGCGCCGAGCGCACCTTCAATGACTGCGGCGCGCAGCTTTTCGGTGCGGCCGCCGGCATGCCCGCCATAGACGACCAGCAACCGCGGAATCACCGGTCGCTTCCGGATGCGGACAGCTTTCCGGCCCGCTGCAGCCACTCGAGCGTCACGTCGCGCCCGCGTGCCAGATTGAGCCCAAGAATACCGAGCACCGCGACCAGGGCTCCGAGTCCGGCGAGGGCCATGTCGCGGTGCGCGTCCCACTCGTCGCCCTGGGTGCCGAGGAATGCGGCGCCGAGATCGCCGCCATAAACGATGACTGCCAGCCACTCGATGAGCTCGTACAGCAGCGAGGAGGACATGACGAGATCGAGCGGCAGAAAGTAGCTCCAGAAGCCGCGTACCCGCGCATGCAGCATGAGCAGCTCGCGTACCGGGAGCGCGAGCAGCAGCCCGTACGCCAGATGGACCAGCCGGTCGTAGTGGTTGCGGTCGAAGCCGAATTCTTCGTTCAGTGACCAGCCGCTGAGAGTGCGGAAGGCTGCGTCGTAGGGTACGAGCGAGTAGGTGAAGTGGGCGCCGACGGCGTGCAGGCAAAAAAACACGAACAGCATGCTGTACGACGCCGTTGAGAGCGGAAGCACGCGACGCGATGCCCACAGCGCACCGCCGCCGGCGATCAGCAGGACGTTCTCCAGCAGCCAGGTCGAGCGCTCGTACGGGGCGATGGCGAGAGCGAGCCACAGCCCGAGAAACACGACGCTCAGCAGCCCAAGGTAATACTTGCGGGTCATCGCAATCGCGAGTGTACCGCGGCGCGGATGAGCGCACCGTGGCCGGCGGCAACTTCCAGTCCTTCCTCGCCGGGACCACGCTCAAGCCCGCCTGCACGCTGCGCCTGTGAGCGGTCAGTTCTTCTCGACCGTGTAGACGATCTCCGCGCTCGCTTCCTTGCCCGCCTCCGTACGCAGCGTCCAGCGGTCGTTGATGCTGTAGCGCAGCTTGAGGGTGTTGATCGCTTCGGCGAGCGAGACGCCGTAACTCACGTATAGCCTGCTGGAGAGGTACTTGCCGAACACCAGCGAGGTCTCGTTCGCGAGGTTCTGCTCTATGCCCACATCCTCGATGCCGATACGCTGGCCGAGCTGCTGCGCGAGGATCGCGCCGCCCTGGGCGAGGATGGCGTCGCGGCCGCTGCCGGCAAGACCGCCGCCCTGTGTCGATTCCAGCGTGCCGCCGGCGAGGATCAGCGATACCACCTGCGACTGCGGGAGCGCGGGCTCGGAGAAGAACGTCATGCGCGGTTCGCGCAAGGTGCCGCGGACGTTGACCCCCGCGCGGACGTCCGGAAATTCTTTGGTTGCGCGCAGGTCGACACCTGGATCGCCGAGCAGGCCGCCGGTGAAGATCAGGCGCCCGCGCTCGATATCGAGACGCCGGCCGAGAGCGGCGTACTTGCCCTCGGATATGCCGAGCTCCCCGGACCCCCGATTGACTCCATCCGCGGTGGTGACGACGTTCAGCGTGCCGGCGAGGCGGCCTGACAGGCCGAAGGAATCAAGGGTGACGCGTTCGCCGAGCGCCAGCCGCAGGTTGCTCGAGACGCGGAAACCGCCGTCCGGATCGCGGGCGGTGCCGCCCACCAGAATCTCGTCGTCGGAGACGAGGGTCGCGCCCGTGAGGTCGGCGGGGACAATGCGCGCCGACGGAATCATCACGGTGCCGGTTGCCGCCAGATCGCGCCCTGTGACGCGGAACCGCAGGTCGGGCGACGCGGTGATCCGCGCTTCCGGAACGTCGATCACCAGCAGGTTCTCGCCGCGCAGCCGCAGTTCACCGTTGGGCTGGCCATCGCGCCAGGTGAGTTCGGCGTCGGCCTCGACGCTGCCGTCGCCGGCACGCGCCGACGAGCTCAACACGAAGCCGTTGTCGAGCAGTCGCGCTTCGGCGCGAAGTCCGCGCAGCGCGAGATTCACCTGGTAGAAGTCCATCTCGCCGTTTTCGAGACGCAGCACGCCGTTGACGAGTGGCGCTCCGAGCGTACCGCCGACCACCAGATCGAGCGATAGGTCGCCGGAGGAGCGGTCGATCTGCGGCACGTAGAGATAGAGCAGGGCGAGGGCAGTCGAGTCGGCGCGTATCGTCGCCAGCAGGGGCATGTCGCGCCATGTCGGGTCCTGCGGCCCGGGCAGCCCGCCCTCCGCCGCGATCGCCGTCGCGCCGGGATAGGTGGCGCGCAGTTCACCGCGGGCGCGGCCGCGCTCGGCGGCCGCGATATCAAGGTTGCCGGTAAGGCCGGCATCGGTCGACTCGACGAGCAGCGAACCCGAACCGAGCGGGATGAGATCGCTCTTGCCGCCGGCGCGCTGCCAGCGCAGCGCGGCACCATCGAACTCGGCGCGTAGCAGGCCCCGTGCAAGACCGCTGGTCGCCGAGCGCAGTGTCATGGAGGCGTTCATCCAACCCTCGTACTTCGCCCGTGCCGCGGGTGCCGGCAGCAGGCTGGCGATCGGCAGGCGGGTCACTGCGGCATCCAGATTCCATCCGCCCGCGTTGCGTGTGCCCGAAGCGCATAGGGCTGCCGCATCAGTGATGACGGAGTCGGCGCGGCCCCGCAGGCAGAATGGGTCGATCTGCAGCGAGTTGCCCGTCAGGCGCAGCCCGAGCGCTTCCTCGAGTTGCAGCGAGATGTCCCCGGGCAGCCGCAGATCGACCGACGACCAGCGCTGCCGCCAGCCATCGGTTGCAAAACTGCCTTCGCCGCGGGCGTCGAAGGCGAGGTCATCGCCGCGGAGCTCGACGGCAAGGCTATGGCCTGAACCCCGACCATCGATGTCGAGCAGCACGCGCTCGGCAGTCCTGCCGAAGGCGCTGAGCCCGCGGGCCTCGACATGCGCCCGCGCCGAGGCTTCGCTGCCTCCGCCCGGGTCGAGGTCGATGTCGGCCTGCAGCCGGTCGACGGCGAGGTCGCCGAGACGCAGGTCGTTGCCCTCGGCCGCGAGCTTCACCAGCATCGCACTTGGCGTGCCGCGCAGCGTACCGTTCGCCCGCAGCCTGCCTTGGCCACCGTCGGCGATCACGCCGAGGTCGTCGGCGTCGATACGGAACTCGAAGTCGTTGCGCTGTGGCGAGAGCAGCCCGTCTAGAGCAAGGCGCAAGCCGCCCGCGGCGAGCTGCACTTTGCCGAGACGCAGGGTATCCGCCGCGAAACTCAGCCGGCCTGAGCCGCGCGCTGCCGTACCTCGCAGGCGACCCTCGAGGCGCGACACATCGACCTCGATCAGGCCGCGTGACCCGAAGCCGCGGCCATTGGCGGCGAGCGTGAAGTCGAGACGGCCCGGCAGGGCCGCGCGCCAGCGGCCGGGATCGAGTCCGCGCACCGTACCCTTGAGCTGCCAGCGTTCCGCCGGGAGCCATGCCGCTTCGCCGGCAAGCCGGGCGCTGCCGCCGAGGACGTCGGCCGTTGCCTGCGTGATCTCGATGCGCCCCGGCAGCAGTCGGGCATCGATCGCGGCACTGATCTGCGGCAGCTGCCCGATGCGGGCGTCGCCGGCGGCGCTGATCGCGTAGGGGCCGCTGCCTGCCAGCGTGAAGCGCCCGCGCGTGCTGCGTACCGCGGGCGTTGCCACTGCCAGCGGCCAGCGGAACTGCTGCCAGTCGCCGCGCAGGTCCAGCCGTGGACCGGAATCACTGATGGCGATGGTGCCCGCGAGAGCGACCTGAGTGCCGGGTCCCGTGCCGACGCCGCGATGGTTCAGGCCGATGCGCCGTGCCGTCACCACGCCGCGCGAATAGCTGCCATCGAAGTCGACGGCAACTGGTCCTGCGCCGAGACCGGGCGGCAGCAGGCTGCCCTGCGCCCGATAGCCTGCCCGATCGACCTGCAGTTCAAGACGACCGTCGATCAGGCCGAGGAATCCGCCGCCCCCGAACTCGCGCAGGTCCAGTTTCGCCACCTCGGCCGTGCCGCGCACGCTCCACGGTGGCAGCAGCCGCAGTTCGCCCTCGTCGACCTGGGCGTCGAATGGTTCGAGCAGCTCGGCGTCGAAGCGCGCCTCGGCAAGATCGCCGTCGAACTCGCCGCGTGCACGCCATGCCGGTCCGCGCCGCGGCTGATAGACCACACCGACTTCTCCCTCGAGCCCGAGTGGCATGGCTGCCCGTAGCACCCCTTCCGCGCTCAGCTGCATACCGCCGAGTCGGGCGCCCAGGGTGCGTACCTGCAGCGCGCTGCCGCGCAGCAGGCCGTCGATCGTGATGTCGCCGAACTCCACCGCGTTGCCGGCGAGCGGCTGGATGACGAGCTGTTGCACCTTTGCTGACCGCGCCTCGACGGTCAACAGGCCGGGCAGGAAGCGTGGCGGCTTGGTGGGCGGCGGGCGATCGCGCCGCTGCTGCTCGATATCGATCCGCTCGACACTGAACTCCCGCGCCTCGACCGACTGCCACAGCAGCGGCAGCAGCGAGACACGCGCACGGATGCCGCGGGCGTGCACGTGGACGATGTCGTGCTCGATGTCGAGCGCACCGATGTATAACCCGCCGGCGATGCTGCCGCGTACGTCGCGGATCGAGAAACGCTCGAGTACGCCGAAGCGCTCCGGGATCCGCGAGGTCACGAAGCGCAGCACACCCTCGGAATGTCCCAGCGCCCACAGTGCGGCGAGCGGCGCTGCGCAGAGCAGTACGAGCAGCGACAGGATGATGACGGTGCGACGCTTCACTCGACGCTCAGAGCTTCGGCGAGAAGTTGAAGTGCAGCCGCGGCCCCGGGCGTTCGTCGAAACCCGCTTGCAGGTTGCAGCGCGGATCCGGAGTTACGCTGCGGCAGACAGGGTTGGTGAGCGGTTGGGCGATATCGATGCCCAGCGTCACGATGGGCAGCCGCAGGCGTATGCCTATGCCGACCGAATACTGCAGCGGATCGCCGAAGGAGTCGAAGGCGTTGCCGGCGTCGATGAACAGCGCGGCACCGAGGTTGCGCGGCAGATCGCGGATCACCTCGACCGTGCCGGTCAGCAGGTGGCGGCCACCGACCTTGGTGCTGCCGGCCTCGATCGGCGACAAATCGTTGTAGCCGAAGCCCCGCACGCTGCGGTCGCCGCCGGCGAAGAAGCGCTCGCTGCCCGGCAGCGCCGCCGCGTTGGACACCAGCGTCGCACCGATCTGGCCGCGCACGAACAGGTGCCAGTTCGGTGCGAGGTCGAAGACCCGCTCGGCCTCGATCCGCAACTGAAGGTAGTTTTCCTGCGCGCCGAGGGCGGTCGCCGAGCCGCGCAGCTCGGCATACAGCGCCCGCGAGAACAGCGCCTCGCCGAGATAGCCGCGCGGCACCGAGGCATAGCTGATACCCGGGATCACCAGGGTCGTCGCGTCCTCGAAACCCGGCCGGTCGGCGGCGGCGTCGATGATGGTGCGTACCCGGTTCAGCGAGGCGAAAACCACGCGCTGCCACTCGCCGTCCACCTGTGTGATCGACGGCTGGAAGCCCGTCGTACGGATGTCGAGGTCGCCGAGTTCGTCGCGCGCGTAAAGGAACTCGAACCCCAGCTTTTCGAGTGCCGGATCGCCTATCGGCACCTGGTAGCGCGTGGCGATCGACTGCTCCAGCTGTGCCGCTTTGAGTTCGGCACGCAAGCGGTGGCCCGAGTCATTCAGGCGCCGGTTCTCCCAGGTCAGGGTCCCGCGCGCCTTGCTGTCGGTGGCATAGCCGGCGCCCGCTGCGTAGCGGTTTCGCCGGTTGGGCTCCGCGCGGATGCTCACCGGGATCACGCGAGCCTCCTGATCCGGTTCACCAGCAAGCACTTCGACGGTGGAGAAGTACTGGCTGTCGTCGAGGGCGAACTGTGTGCGCAGCAGCTGCCGCGCATCGTAGGGTGCCGCCTCCTCGAAGCGCAGATAGCGGCGCAGCAGCGACTCGTCGAGCGAGTCCTGCTCGATGGTGGTGGTGCCGAAGCGGTAGCGCTCGCCGGTGGACATCTGCAGCCGCGCTGCCGCCACGCGCTGCGCCGTATCGACCTCGAGTTCGCTGCGCAGCAGGCGCGCATCGATGTAGCCAAAGGTCGCTGCGGTGCGGCGGAGGTTGTCCTTGAGCGTGTCGTACGCGGCATGGTCCAGACGCATGCCCTTGCGCAGCGGAGTCGCGGCGAGCACCTCACGGAACACCGGATCCTCGCCGCCCGGACCGGTGACCCCGACCTCGACCTGCTCGAGGATCACCGGCGGCCCTGGATCGATGCGCAGCCGTGCCCGCCAGCGTCCCTCGCCGACGCGCTCGACGCTGGAGGTCACCGTGGGTTCGTAGTAGCCGAAGGGCCGCAGTGCGCTCGCCGCCTCGCGCTCGGCGCGCTCCTGCAGGCGTTCGATGAGCGCCTCGTCGAGGTCGTCCCGGGTCTTGTACCGTTCGAGGCTGAGCAGCGCGAGCACGTTACGGCGCATGGCGCCATCGACGCCGCCGATTTCGATGTCGATATCGGCCCGTACCGGCGCGGCGGCGGCCAGCGCGCCGGCGATGCACAGCAGCAGACGGGCGATCTTGACGCGACTCATGCGGGGAACGGCTTCCCGGGCGGTGGGCGTTTGATTCTACCTGCTCAAGGCCACTCGTCAGCGCGCAGGCGCCAGCAGACCTTGCCCGCGAGCTCGCCGTGTTGGTCGAAGCTGCGCTCCTCCAAATGGACGCTGCCGTCATACCCGAGCAGCAGCAGTGTGGAGCAGCGGGTGCCGTAGTTGCCGTGACTGACGAAAGCGGCCGACAGTCGGTGCTCCCACTCGGCGGCGACGCCGGTACGTGGCAGTTCCTCGACCGCGGCAAGTTGCCGGTCGGCGAGCGCCGACCAGAGCGGCGTCGCATCGTCGCCACCAGCCGTCAGCCACTCGATCAGGGCTGCCCGCAGTCGACGCACCTTGGGCCAGGGCGTATCGAGCACGTGGTTGCTCAGGGCGTGCACGCCGTCGCCGAGTGGTCGTGCGAACGGCTCGTTGCGGTTGGTGGCGTACCAGAGACCTGCGGCATCCGCGAGCAGCAGGTTGAAGCCGGCGTAGCCCGGCGAGTCGTCAGCCAGCGCCTCGAGGAACGGCGCAGCCTCCTGCTCGGCGAGCAGGAAGCCGCTGACCAGATTGCCGCGGGTGGGTGCATCGGGTCGCGGCCGCGCGCGTTCGCGGAAGTTGGTGACGAGACCGATACGGCGGCGGCGGTCGATACCGAACCACGTGCCGCCGGCCTGCAGGTCGCGACCGCCGAGGATCCGTCCCCCTTCGGCCCAGGGGCCGAGCGGCGCGGCCGCGCGCGCGTGGTACTCGTCGCGGTTGGCCAGCACCACAGCGCGGTAGCGCGGATGCACGTTCCAGGCGATGGCCGCAAGGCACATGGGCTCAGCGCGGTGCGGCGGTTCGGCCGCTCCAGGAGCGCCGCACGAGCGAGCGCATGGGCGTCGCCGAGTCGGCGTCGAACCAGGTTTCGATGAGGCGATAGGAGATCGAGGTGGGCGGCGGCAGGAGCACGGCTCCGGCGACCAGCTGCTCGCGCGTGAACCAGCGGGCATCCTCGAGCTCGCTGCTGCCGCCGGCTCGCGACCCCGGTGGTGCGCTCGCCATGAAACCGAGCATCAGCGAGGACGGGAAGGGCCAAGGTTGTGACGAGTGATAGTCGCTGGTGCTCACGACGACACCGGTTTCCTCGAGCACCTCACGGGCCACGGCATCCTCGAGGCTCTCGCCCGGTTCGACGAAGCCGGCGATGGTCGAGTAACGGCCGGGAGGCCAGCTTGCCTGACGGCCGAGGAGCGCGCGCTCGCCGTCGCTGACCAGCACGATGATCGCCGGATCGATGCGCGGGAAGAACTCGCTGGCGCAGCCGGGGTCGCGGCACTGCATGACATGTCCGGCGCGTAGCGGCCGCGTCGGTGTTCCGCACACGCCGCAGAAGCGGTGGCGGGCTCGCCAGTAGCTGAGTGCGCGCGCGTAGGCCAGCAGGCCCGCCTCGGCGGCGTCGAGCGTGGGTGCGAGGGGGCGCAGCTCCTCGAAGCGCAGGCTGCTGTCTGCCGTCGTCGCCAGGCGGTCGGACCGCGCATCCAGCTGCAAGAGGACGCAGCGACGCTCACGGAACCAGCCGAGCAGCACCAGCGAGTCGTCGTCGCTCGCCTGCACCAGCGCATGGCCGCAGTCGACGAACGCCGCTGTCGGAGGATCGCCGACCACGCCGAGGGCGGTTCCGCAGACCGGCAGGAACAGCGTCGTGTCGTCCGCGCGGGCAGCGGCACTCCATTGCGGATCCTCGCGGAATTCAGCGCGCCGGTCGAGGTAGGGACCGGCGAGGAAGTTGGCTGCGGAGCGTTCGGAGGATGGCGGCATGGGCTCTTGCCCCGCCGCCGCTGCCGTCCGCAGTGTGCCGGACGCGCCGCGCGGACCCGGGGATCAGGGTTTCGGGGCGGCGTGGATTCTAGCAGCGTCCGCGCCGCCATCCGCGGCGTTGCGCCCGCCGCGGCTGGGAGACTGCGGCCGCTCGGGTATCGGCGTGCCGCAGGCGCGGCACGGGGGGTCGCGCAGGGTGATCGCTTCGGCGATGTTCAGCGCCTCGCACGCTGGGCAGAAGCGCAGGCGGATTTCGTCGCCCGCGGTCAGCGCGCGTACGAGGAACGCGGCATGTTCGAAGTCGATGCGAGGGCGCGGCGAGATGCGCCGGTAGGCCTCATAGGCATCGCACAGCAGCCGCCCGCGGGCGATGGTCGGGATCTTGCGCATCGAGGCTGGGTCGGGCTTGTCGGCGATGGCGCCGAAGAGCAGCAGGATCGCCGCGAGCGCGTGGGCGTCGGCGCCCGTGGCGCCGGCGCCCAGGAAGTAGCTGACCTGTGCCGGCGACTTGCCCCGATGACGTCGCAGCCCGGCCCCCGGCTTGATGTAGGAGCGGAACAACTTGCGGACCCGGTCGTCGCTCAGCCCGGTCCAGTGCCTGATGGTGTGCGTGCGCGCTTCATGCCGCAGCAGACGCAGCGCGAGTTCGAGACGCAGCCGGTCGCGCTTGTATCGGTCGTCGGTGAGATGCATGGCCTGCTCCGCGTCTTGCCGGTGGCGGGGATAGGGGCTATTTCGATGGAAAATATCCCAAAACAAACGCTGTGTTCCAAGTTGGTTTCAGCGACCATTTCCGTGGAAAAGACGGAGGAATGCATGGTCAACGAAAAAAATGGTGTCGCTCCCGACCTCATCGGCCCCACCACCACCGAGACCGACTTCGCGCGCAGCGTCGACCGCGAGATCATCCGTCAGGTCGGTGGCATGAACCTGCGCGGCCTGCGGATCCTGCGCGACGCGCTCGCCGCCTCGCGCGTGGTGCTGCCCCCTGCCGTCACCGCGCTGCGCGACGAGTGGCTGTCGCTCGAAGAGCAGGCGCTAGGTGCCGTCGCCGATTGCCCGTACCTGCTTTTCAGTCTGTCGACCGACACCGCCTTTGCGCTCTGGCGTCGGACACAGTCCGGGACGCCGCTGCCGCGCCTGTCGGCCGGTCTTTGCGAGGGCAGTGCCGGACAGGGTTTCGCGCGCATCGTCTGCTACTTCGCCTGGCAAACCGCACAGTCGCGGCCGGCCGCCGCCTCCTTGCTGCTCGGGTTGTCGGCGGCGGGCTGTGCCAGCCTGCGCTCGCTCGAACTGCCGCAGATCGACGAACTGGCCGAGGTCGCTGCGCCTTGCGTCGCTCTGCGCTGGGGCGAGGACGCGGAGTTCTGGCGGCGCCGTCTCGTGGCAGCGCGCGCCCGCGATCGCAACGCACTCTGGGAAAGCACGCTCGCCGGGGTGCAGCGTCTCGCAGCCATTTCGCGCAGCACCGCCTGAGCCGCCGCGCTGCCGCTTCACAGCGCGGCACCTCATCCCCGCCGCCGCACCCCGCCGCCGCGGCGTGCTATCTTTTCGCGCCTCATGGAAGCACTCGCTGTCCGCGGTCTCGTCAAGCAGTACCGCAATGGAGTAGAGGCCCTCAAGGGCATAGACCTGAGCGTCGCCGAAGGGGACTTCTTTGCGCTGCTCGGGCCCAACGGTGCGGGCAAGAGCACCCTGATCGGCATCTGTACCTCGCTGGTCACCAAGACTGCGGGCTCCGTACGCATCTTCGGCCACGATCTCGACACCGATCTGGAAGCGGCCAAGGCCTGCATCGGGGTGGTGCCGCAGGAACTCAACCTCAACCAGTTCGAGACGCCGGAGACGATCGTCGTCAACCAGGCCGGCTTCTACGGTATCCCGCGCCGCCTTGCCCGCGAGCGCGCCGAGAAGTACCTCAGCAAGCTCTCGTTGTGGGACAAGCGCAAGAAGATGGCGCGCACGCTCTCCGGCGGCATGAAGCGCCGGCTGATGATCGCCCGTGCGCTGGTGCATGAGCCGCGACTGCTGATCCTCGATGAACCCACGGCGGGTGTCGACATCGAAATCCGCCGCTCCATGTGGGACTTCCTGCGCGAGCTCAATGCCTCCGGTACCACCATCATCCTCACCACGCACTATCTCGAGGAAGCCGAGACGCTGTGCCGCAACATCGCGATCATCGATGGCGGCCGCATCGCCGGTGCGGATCGCATGGATCGTCTGCTGCTCACGCTGCACACGGAGTCCTTCGTGCTCAGCCTGCGCGAGCCCGTTGCTGTGGTGCCGGTGGTGCCGGGCTACGAACTGCGACTCGTAGACCCGCTGACGCTCGAGGTGGAAGTCAGCAAGGACCGCAATCTGAACGACCTCTTCGCGCGTCTCTCTGCCGATGGGGTGCACGTGGTCACCTTGCGCAACAAGGTCAATCGTCTCGAGGAGATCTTCATGCGCCTCGTCGATAAGTCCGGGGTGGCGGCATGAGCGCCGGGTTTGCCAGCGTGCGCTGGGTCGGTTTCCAGACGATCGTGATGCGCGAGTTCGGCCGCATCCTGCGGATCTGGGGCCAAACCATAGTGCCCTCGGCTGTTACCGCGGCGCTGTACTTCGTCATCTTCGGCAGTCTCATCGGCAGCCGCATCGGGCAGATGGACGGCGTCGCGTACATGCAGTACATCGCCCCCGGACTCATCATGATGGCGGTGATCACCAACGCCTACGCCAACGTTTCTTCGTCGTTCTTCGGCGCGAAGTTCCAGCGTTTCCTCGAGGAGATCTCGGTGTCGCCGCAACCCAACTGGGTGGTGGTCGCCGGCTATGTCGGCGGCGGCGTGCTGCGGGGTCTGCTGGTAGGCGCGGCGGTGACGGTGATCGCGCTCGTCTTCACGCGCTTGCCTGTGCACCACCTGCTCGTCATCCTCGCCGCGGTGCTGCTCACCGCAGTGGTGTTCTCGCTGGCCGGGTTCATCAACGGCGTATTCGCCAAGAACTTCGACCAGGTCAACTGGATCCCGACCTTCATCCTCACCCCGCTCACCTATTTCGGCGGCGTGTTCTACTCGATCAACCTGCTGCCGGAGTGGGCAAAGACGCTCTCCTACGCGAATCCCGTGCTGCACATGGTCAACGCGTTCCGTTACGGATTCCTCGGCCGTTCGGACGTGCATGTCGGCATCGCTTTCGCGATCATGCTGCTGGCGGCGCTGGCGCTGTTCGCGGTCGCCATGTGGCTGATGGAGCGCGGGATCGGTCTGCGCGACTGAGCTCCCCGCACGCAACGGCTGTCGTCGTGGACCACGATTTCCGCCCACCGCGCTGGTTGCGCGGGCCGCACCTGCAGTCGATCCTGCCCAGCCTGCCACTGCGCCGTGTGCTCGTGGAGCGGCGTGCTCGGCCGCTGCTCGCCGTGAGCCGCGAGTTGCTGCTCGATTGCGGCGACGGTGTGCGTCTGCAGGGATTCTTCTCGGCCGCGCCGGCCGCTGCTGCCGCGGGCGGCGAGCGGTCGCGGACACTCGCGGTGCTGCTGCACGGCTGGGAGGGCAGCGCCCGCTCCCTCTACGTGCTGTCCCTGGGGCAGACCCTGCACGAGCAGGGCTGCGACGTGGTCCGCCTGAACCTGCGCGACCATGGCGATACCCACCACCTCAACCGCGAGCTGTTCCACTCCTGCCGCCTGCCCGAGGTGGTCGGTGCGGTTGCCAGACTGCAGTATCTGTTCCCGACGCATCGTCTGGTGCTTGCAGGGTTCTCATTGGGCGGCAACTTCATGCTGCGCGTGGCGACCGAGGCGCCGCGTGCCGGTCTGCGCATTGAGCGCGCGTTCGGCGTCTCCCCGGTGCTCGATCCGGCGCGTTGCCTGGATGCGCTGGAGAACGGCTGGTCGCTGTACCACGACTACTTCGTGCGCAAGTGGATCCGCTCGCTGCGCCTCAAACAGCGTGCCTGGCCGGGGCACTTCACCTTCGAAGACCTGCTCGGCTCGCGCAATCTGCGCGCGATGACGCGCGAGCTCGTACTCGCTCACGCCGGCTATGCCGACGTCGAGGAGTATTTCCGCGGCTACGCCATCACCGGCGAGCGGCTCGCCGGGCTGACGGTGCCCGCAACCATCGTCACCGCCCTTGACGATCCCATCATCCCGGCGGCCGATCTTGCGCGTATCGCCCGTCCTCCCAGCCTGCGTGTGGTGGCGCTGCCGAGCGGTGGGCATTGCGGTTTCTTCGATTCGCTGCGCGGTCCCGGCTGGGTCGATCGCTTCATCGGGCGCGAGCTTGCCGACAAGCCGTCGAGCGGACCTGGGCAATAGGTTCTAAAATCGGCGCATGGGTCGCCGTCTGCCAAGCCTCGCCGTGCTGCTGCTCGCCGCCGTCCTGGCCGGTTGCGGCGAACTGCAGGATTGGCGCAGCACCCAGCGCGCCGACACGCTTGAGGCGTATGCGGCATTCATCGAGCGCCATCCGCAAAGCCAATACGTGCCGGTGGCGCAACGGCGGCTTGCCGATCTGCTTGAGCAGCGTGACTGGCTGATCGCCACCGAGTCTGACACCGCCGAGGGCTATCGCGCCTTCATCGACAACCACCCCAAGGGGCGGTGGACTCGCGAGGCGCGGGTTCGGCTGCAGAACTTCCTCGCGACACCGGGCGTACTTGGTCCCGCCGCCATAGAGCCAGCGGACATGCCAGCGGACATGCCAGCGGACATGCGCGCAGACCTGCCTGCGGATGCACCCTTGGACACGCCCGCTGGGGCGTCGGCGGCGCCCGCCGCGGTGGTCCCACCAGCCATGCTGCCCGACCTTGCCGGA
>JBILMF010000147.1:0-7168 GCA_044375655.1 Steroidobacteraceae bacterium
GAGCGCGTGCCATGCGCCGTGCTAACCTCGGCCGATGAGATACCTCGCATCGTTGCTGTTGATTCTCCTTCCGCTCGGCACCCCGGCGATGGCCGAGGACGCTGCCAGCCCATCGGCGAAGCCGCGTTTCCTCGTGCAGGTGACGACGGGCCAGGATCATCCCACCAAGGCTGCGCTCGCGTTTCTCGTTGCGCGGACGGCACTCGAGGAAGGCCACCCGGTCGATGTCTTTCTGGGCGGAGACGCGGTGCTGCTCCTCAAAGATGACGTTCTAGCTTCACTCACGGGACTCGGCACCGGCAAGCTCGCGGAGCACTACAAGATCATCGTCGAGAAGGGCGGAAGGTTTTATCTGTCGGCCAACTCGAGCAAAGCCCGAGCCCTGACCGACGCGGATATCGAGGGCAAGCCGGCAGCGTTCGCCCCGGCTGCGGTATTCGTGAGGCTGGCTGCGGCCGCCGACAAGGTCCTTATCTACTGACCAAACGGTTCGTCAGCCAGGGAGATCATCGATGCGCATGCGCTCCCTCTTCGGCCCGCTGATTCCCTCGTTCCTGTTAGCGCTACTCTTTTCAGCACTCGCCGTCAGCGCGGAATCGTCCGTCCGTTCCGCGAGCGGCGCCATCGACAGCGTACTGCTGCAATGGCGCGCGCAGCTCAAGGGTTGCGGCCAGCCGGCCGCGGCCGAGCTTTATCGGCTGCGCGATATTGACGCCCTGCTGCACGTCGCGATGTTCGAGGCCGTCAACTCGATCGAGCGTCGTTACACCCCATTTGTGGCATATGTCGACGCGGCGCCAGGCGCCTCGGCCGAGGCTGCCGCGGCGCAGGCTGCGCATGATGTGCTGACGGCCCAGTGCCCGCAGACTGCGGGTGCCGCCTCCGCGGCGCTCGCCGCTTCGCTCGCGGAAGTACGAGATGAGCCGGCACGCGCGGCGGGCGTGGCGGTCGGACGCCAGGCCGCGGCCGCGGCGCTCAAGGCGCGTGCTGCTTCGGGCGCAAACGGCGTCGATCCGTACTGGCCGGAGCCCGCCCCGGGCGTCTTTGCGTACCCCGCCGTGGAACGCGGGCGCCTCTGGGCGAAGATGAGCCCGTGGGTGATGAAGACACCCGATGAACTGCGTCCACCGCCGCCACCGGCACTCGACAGCGAGCAGTTCTTGCGCGCGCTCGAGGAGATTCAGCGCGTCGGCAGTCGACGCTCGACAGTCCGCAACCGGATGCAGTCCGACATCGCCGATTTCTGGGGCGCCAATGACGTGCGTTTTGTCATACGGCAGCTGGTCGGTTTGCCCGGACGCAGCCTGGTTGAGGACGCACGATTCCTGGCGCTGGCCGAAATGGCCTGGACCGACACCTTCGTGTCGATGATGGACGCAAAGTACGCCTACAATTTTTGGCGGCCCGTGACGGCGATCCGCTACTACGGCAGGGTCGGGGCGCCGCGGCTCAGAGGGGAGGCGCTCGCCATCGGCGACAAGGATTGGGAGCCGCTGGTGCCCAATCCGCCGCATCCGGAGTACACCTGCGGGCACTGCATGTCGGCGGCGGCGGTGGCGGCCGTGATCGAGGCAGAATTTGGATCGCGCATGCCCGAGATCGTGATTGACCGCGACAACGTGCTCACCCGCCGCTTCACCTCGGCCCGCGACTACGCCAATGAGGTTGCTGCGGCGCGCTTCTACGGTGGCGTGCACTACTCGTTCTCGATCGACGCAGGGCGTCAGGCGGGCTTTGATATCGGGCGGCTGGCGGTGGAGCGCTGGTTCAGGCCAGTGCCAGCGCGCTAAGCAGCGGGTCGTTACCTCCGCTTTTCTTTGGGTGCGGGCAGCGCGGCAGCAGTCGCGAGCAGCAGTTCCCGCAGTCGCTCTGAATCGTCGAGGAGTTCATCGGCGCGCAGGTGCGGCTTTGCACCGGGGTAAGGCGGATGCACGCCAAGCGACTCTTGCAGCGTCTCTACAGCCTTGGTCGACTTGACGTACAGGCTGTTGTCACAGGCCAAGGCGACTACTTTTCCGTCCAGGTAGAGCGCGTACTCGCCGAACATCTTTCTGCTCGAGAGTCGAGTGCCGAGTCCCGACTGCTCCATGATGTAGTCAATGAATTCCTGTCGGGTGGCCATTGCCGTAGTCGTCCGCCGCTGGTCCTACTGCAGCTGGCCGCCGAAGCGGTCGGCGAAAGCTGCCCGCGGTTCCTCGAGCACGGCGGCGAGCTCCGCATCCGCAGCCCTGCCGACGATCATGCCGAAGGTGGCGGCGTGCTCGGCGACGGTCATGGACAGGGCGCTTTCCGGCATGACGAGGGCGTGGGCGGCGAGCCCGCGACTCCTTGCGCCCTTCAGCAACTCATCGACGGCGGCGCCGAGTTCATCCTCCGTGCCGAGCGGCACCATATGCATGCCGATCAGGAAGCCGCTCGCGAGGTCCATGAGCGCGATGCAGTGAAAGTCGCCATCCCGATCGGTGATGATCGGTGCGGTGCTCAGACGGAAGATCACCCACGCCTCATCGACGCGGGTGTCTGGCCGACTCTTTTTGCGGCGCTTGCTCATGGGCGGGCCCTCGGGGGAGTCCGTCGGCAGGGAACCGGGACAGCGGCCCCACCCCGGAGAATACGCTATCCCGCCGGGCTGACCGTCCTCGGGCTATCGCGGAGTGTCTTCGGTGGGTACTTCGCTGTCGACGTCCTCGAACCAGTCGATCGCGGACCGTCGGACAAAGCGCCGCGCGCCGAGATCTGTGGCACCCAGTTCCTCCCACAGCGAGCGATTCGGCCCGATGAGCGCCTCGCTCGCGATGACGGTGCGCATGAGCGCCTGCCCCGACGCAGGTACCTCAACGACGGCGAGCCCCTCCGGCAGCCACACCTTGTAGTCGCCAGGCGTACGCCAGCGGTGCTCGCCCGTCCGCCCTGATGGATCGTCCCCAGTCGTGTAGTCGGTCGCCGTCAACAGCGCGCCGAGGGCGTCATGCAGGGTGCGCGCCCATTCAAGATCCTGGCGCAGCATCCCCTGGATGAAGCGCTCGTAGCAGTGTGCCGTCGCCGCGAGCGGCAGTTGCACCCGCGCGCGAGTCAAGCGCCGATGCGAGCGTTCGATCGTGCAGGCTTCCAGGCGATAGAGTCCGTCCGCCGCATGGGTGACTATGACCCAGTGTGCGGATCTCTTCGACTGCTCGACGAGAGCGACCCTGCCCGCGCCGAAGACTGACAGCAACCCGTTGTGCATCTGGCGTACCCGTGGGCCGAAGCGGCGGGGGTTGCGCTGGGCCTTCCACGTCTCCGCTCGGCGGTCCACCCAGCGATCTTCGGCGCGGCGCAGGCCGCGGGCATGGGTATCGGTCACGCTGCAGTCGGGCAGGTGGATCATGGAGGTCTCCCGGTTGGGTGGATTCCACGGACATCTGGTCAGCGATATGCGCCCCGGCCGGATCAGGGAATGATCCGGCACCGAGGCGCACGCTCAGGGTTCGCGGGTGAAGGCACTGAGGTGCACGACCTGATCCTCATGTAGCAGTGCTGCCCCGAGTAGTCGGGGATCCTCGAAGCGCAGGTCCTCGCCGAGACCGATGGCCGGGCTACGCCGCGGCGGCAGCGCGGCGAGCTTGGCAAGGAATCGGCGCACCAGCGCGGCCGTCGTACTGTCGGCGGCGGCGGCGGCGGCGGCGGCAGCGGCAGCGGAAGCGGCACGCTCAGGATCGGGCGCGCGCGTCGCCGTGCGCTCATCGAGCGCATCGAGTCCATAACTGCGCACGAGCTTCGGCAGCAGCGTGGCAAACGTCTGCGCGCTACCGAAGACTTCCGCTCCGGTCAGACGGCCCCGCACCACGAACGCGGCGCCCACCTGACCCGGCGTGGCGCCGATGGCACTGACCATGCGATCGAGCGCCGCCGCACGATCCTCGTAGATATCGGATGCGGCGCCGGTGTCCGAATGGACCTCGAAGTTGGCCGCCTTGCGCTGGATCGAATCCCAGATCGCCCCCTGGTCGGAGCGGTAGTCGCCGCCAGCGCGCATGGACCGCGACACCTGTGCCATCTTTGCGGCACGGGCGCTCGCAAAGAGCGTGCGGTTCGCCGCTTCGAAATGCCGCGAACGCCAGTGCCAGCGACCCTGCTCGATGCAGGAGACGGGAATACGAATCTCCGCCATCGGCGGTGCAAGGATGCTGAGTTTCAGCACCCGGTTCTGCTTGGCGCCGACGAGTTCCTCGCCGTCGAGCAGCAGCACCGGCTGCGTGCCGCCGTTGCGGAAGACGAGGGTGGGGACGCTGCCGCCCTCGGACACCTCGGTAATTCCCGCGAGGCCCTTGGCGAGCGCCTCGCCCAGCGTGATCCACGTCGGGGGCATGGTGGCGGGGCGGATGAGCGGGTAGACGGTGAGATCACCCGCGTGCAGCGGGGTGCCAACCTGCAGGTTGGCGATATCGGTGGCGAGACGGGTCATCGGCGGCTCCGTGTATCGGGTGG
The DNA here is from genome assembly GCA_044375655.1 of Steroidobacteraceae bacterium. GTDB lineage: Bacteria > Pseudomonadota > Gammaproteobacteria > Steroidobacterales > Steroidobacteraceae > UBA964. The sequence goes on from JBILMF010000147.1 coordinate 4,468, forward strand.
TGATACCTCTCTAGACGGAGCGGGTTCGTGTTTTTTTGGGTGACCTCGAGATGAAAGTCACTGCCTTATCAGGCCTGATCCGATCAGCCGCGCCGCACCCGGATCACCCGCGTCGGCGGATACTCACCGCCAATGGGGTCGCCGTCGATGAGCAGCAAGGCTTCCTCGCGCAGTCCCGGCAGGCGCTCGCGCAGCGGCATCCTCTCGGGTAACGCCCGAAAGTCGAGGCCGGGTCTGACCCAGGTGAACTGCGGATTGAGCAGCGGTTCCTCATCATCGGCATCGTCGGGCTCGACCTCCAGCAGCAGGGACTCGGGCCCCTCCGGGGCGAGGAACCGCAGGCTGTGCCCCGCGACCAGGACAGCGCGCGGAAAGTCAGCATCAAAGTCGTCGTCGTCTTTCGGGTCGATCGCTGCGAACGCCTGAATGGCACGGTCGACCGTTCGCTGGAGGGCAAGGAGTTGCTCCTGTTGCATCTGCGAGAGCGAGGTGAATTCCTCCAGCTGACGCCGTAGTCGGTCGAGATTGCTGGGGTCATTGGACTTGCTGAGGAACATCATCGTCGTCTCCATGTCCCGAAGCAGGTCCGCGAGGCGCCGCTGTAAATACTCCATTTCGTCGACTCGACCCGTGTCGAAGAGATCCGGGGGCGAAACCTTGAACGAGGGACGGGCGAAGTCTTTCTGCTGCAGCAAGGCGACTCCGCTACGCTGAAAACGAGCGCCGGTTCCCGCCCAGCGCAGTCGCACACGGCTGCCCACGGTATGTAATGTCAGTGCCGCAATCTCGCGACGCTCGAGTTTCGGCGACGGCGGCTCGGCGGTGATCTCACCGGGGCGGCGCCGACCAAAGAAAGCATCCTTGAACGCGATCAGTTCGGCAAAGCGATCCGGATTACCGCGGACGGACTCCTCCAGACGGGCGAGCGCCTCGTCGGCGAGTTCGCCACGCAGATAGGCGCTGAGGGCTTCCGGATCGAGGCGCCGTTTCGGCCTTTCGGCGGTGGACCGGGATCCAATGGACTGAGAGGTGTCTGATGTTGGGGGAAGCGTGAGCGCGAGCGCGAGCAGTCTCGCCTCCAGCAGAGCGAGCTGTGCGGTCGGGTCCGCGCGCAGTGCCGAGCCGAGATCCACGCCGCTCTCGTGGCCGTCACGCACCGCGATGATGTCGGCGTCCGTGATCTTCGGGGGAACCATCAGCGCCGCCTCCGTTGGGTACCGAGCAGGCCCTCGATGAGCTCGGCGCACTGCCCGATGAGACGCCGGCGCAGTGCCCGTTCGGCGTCCGCGAGGTTGCTGGCGATCGTGCCCAGCGCGCGGCCGAGGTGCAGGGCGATGTCCTGATGCCGCAGCGTCTCGACATGGCGAAGCCGCAACAGCTGCTGCTGGTTCGGCGTGACGAGCGCCATACCTTGCTCGAGGCACTCGCGTAGTTGTCGTGCCTCGAGGGCGATTTCCGGTAGATGATCCGGGTGGTCGGTCGGCTGCCCGTCCAGTTCCTCCGTCTCTGCGGCGACCCGAGCCGCGTGGATTCCTTGTTCCCGCAGGAAGTCCCGCTGCAGGTTCTGGAAAATCCGCGAAAGGTAGTGGTTCAGCGGCGCCTCGGCACGCCACGCCCGCAGCCGCCGCCAGCCCCCCGCCCAGAGATGTTCGAGAAACCTGTCGCGGATCTGTTGAGGGGGTGGCGGCATGGGCGGGTCCGGTTGACTGACCCGCAGCATAGGCGACGGCGAGGGTATTGGGCGCAACCGAAGAAATAGATTTTCGGGACCCAAGAAACCCGGCGCGGATTACGTCATGAAGTCGGCTGAGCTGCCTTCTCAAGCCGGCAGCCCGCCGTCGCCTGCCTTGCAATCAGCGTTGTCGCGGCCGTCGCTCGCCCGCACCCGGTCCGCTCGGTCCACCCATGCCGCGCCGGCGTTCGCCCATGCGCTCCTGACGCTCGGCACGAAGTTCCTGGATTTTTGTCTTCTGCTCCGGCGTCAGGATGGCGTCGCTCTGGGCGCGAAACTGCTCCTGCTGGTCACGCAGTTGTGTGCGTGCCGCCTCAAGGCTGCGCCGCGCTTCGGCCGTGACCGTGTCGTAGGTCGCATCACCCGGCTTGGCGTTGGCGAGCGTCTGCTGAGCCGTACGGACCTGCTCGCGCAGCGCAGCGGTGGCGGTACGATGGTTTTCATTGAGTGCTCGCAACTGCGCGCGTTGGGCGTCAGACAAGTCGAGTTGCTCGAAGACGCGCTGCATACGCTGCTCGGGCCGCGGACCGTCCTGCGCCAGAGCTAAGCCGCCCGCGAGCAGGGCAGCGACGACCGCGGTTGCAATCGATGGGATTTTGCTTGGCATGACTGAGACTCCTGTGACGAGGGAGAGGGAATGATCGTGATGTCGATCAGACCGCAAGATGCCGTAGTTGATCGCCGCGTGACGGCAAAGAAAGGGGAAGGGTTGGGAAAGAATTGTCAAGCGCGTGCTCTGTGCCAACAGGCTGGCGGTCAGTGCTTACTGGGTCACGTGCTGATCCTGCGGGTCGTCATAATTGATCCATGGACGCGGTATTCGATGGGTGCGTGGAGTTCCTCGAGTGGCTCGCGCCGCTTGTCGGCCTGACCTACAAGGAAATCAACGTCTGGTTGTTCGTGATCCTCATGCCGGGTCTGCTCTTGGTGCTCGCGGCGTATTGCCTGTATCTTCGGCGACGAGTGCGG
>JBILMF010000140.1:0-7708 GCA_044375655.1 Steroidobacteraceae bacterium
CTTCGGCTCATCCAATAGCGCAAGGCCTTGCGGTCCCCTGCTTTCACCCATAGGTCGTATGCGGTATTAGCCAGTCTTTCGACTGGTTATTCCCCACTACTGGGTAGATTCCGAAGCATTACTCACCCGTTCGCCGCTCGCCGCCAGGATTGCTCCCGCGCTGCCGCTCGACTTGCATGTGTTAAGCACGCCGCCAGCGTTCAATCTGAGCCAGGATCAAACTCTTCACTTGAAGATTTTGAGCTTCAAACAAAAAGAGCAATCAAAAATTGGCCCATCGCTGGACAAAATTTGGTCACTCGGTCTTTGGCATCCAAAGGACGCATCGACGCGAGTCCCCACACAAATTACCTGCCGAATTTTTAAACAGCGCTCGTGCCGCGGGGGCATCGAGGGGGCGGGAAGTATAGCCAGATGGCTCGTCCCGTCAACCTGATTTTCAACTTTGTGGCGCCGCCGGTGAAACCCGGGAGCGAACTGAGTCGAGGGCGCGCATTATAGGCGGGGCAGAGCGACTGTCAACGGCTTGTTACGGATTTTTTTCATTCGCCGCAACCCGTTGAATCAGCTGGCTTTTTCTATTCTGACGCGGGCGTATCGACGGCTGCCCAACTGCAGGATGTGCTCTGCCCCCAAAGGCAACCGGCGGTGCCGGTCGAGCACTTTCTCGCCGTCGATGCGCACCGCGCCTTCGCCGAGCTTGCGCACGGCCTCCGAGTTGCTCGCGACTAATCCCGCGGCACGCAGCGCGGCAACCAACGTTTCGCCCGCCGGGTCGCTGCTCGGCAGGACCAGCAGGGGCAGATCCGTGGGCAGCGTTTTCTGCGAAAAACGCGCGGTGAAATCGGCCTGCGCGCGCTCGGCAGCTTCGGCGCCGTGGAACCGGCCAATGATTTCGCGGGCGAGTTCGAATTTGACGTCGCGCGGGTTGCGTCCCTCGGCCACCGCGGTGCGCAGTGCGGCGATTTCGCCGAGCGGGCGGAACGACAGCAGCTCAAAGTAACGCCACATCAGATCGTCGCTGATGGACATGAGTTTGCCGAACTGCGATTCGGCGGGCTCGGTGATGCCAACGTAGTTGCCGAGCGACTTCGACATCTTGTTGACGCCATCCAGCCCCTCGAGCAGCGGCATCGTCAGTACGCACTGCGGCTCCTGACCGTACGCCTCCTGCAGTTGCCGGCCGACCAGCAGGTTGAACTTCTGGTCCGTGCCGCCGAGCTCGACATCCGCGTGCAGCGCCACCGAATCGTAGCCCTGTGCAAGTGGATAGAAGAATTCGTGCACCGAAATCGGCTGACCCGATTTGTAGCGGCGCGCGAAATCATCGCGCTCGAGCATGCGCGCCACGGTGTAGTGCGCAGCAACCTCGACGAACTTCGGCAAGGGCATGCCGCTGAGCCACTTCGAGTTGAACTCGATGAGCGTGCGCTGCGGATCGAGAATCTTGAAGATCTGCTGCTGGTAGGTCTGCGCGTTGGCGAGCACGTCGTCAGGCGTCAGCCGAGGCCGCGTCGCATTGCGGCCGGTCGGATCGCCGATCAGCCCCGTGAAGTCGCCGATGAGGAAGATGACCTCGTGGCCGAACTGCTGGAACTGGCGCATCTTGTTGATGAGCACGGTGTGGCCGAGATGCAGGTCGGGTGCAGTCGGGTCGAACCCGGCCTTGATGCGCAGCGGCCGGCCGCGCTCGAGTTTCGCCTGCAGTTCGGATTCGATGAGCAGTTCCGCGCTGCCGCGACGGATTTCTTCGAGCTGTTGCTGGATGCTGGCCATGGTCCCTTGCGCCTGGTTCTGTTGCCGCACGGCCCTGCAGACCGCGATCGCGCGGGCGGGTTGACCGTGCCGGCGCCGGCGGGTAGCGTTCGCCCCTCCCGTGGCGGCGAAGTGTAGTCGATGACGCTGGAACTCGGCTCGGAAAACCGTGTTCTCGCCCTGCTCAGGGCCCGCTGGCTGCAGTGCACGGTCGTCGCCGTGCTGGCGCTGACGTGGTGGCGCGGCGAGGCCTGGCTGGACGACCTGCGCCGACTCGACGAGGGCGCGGTGGGCGCCCGGGTCGCCGCCGAAGCGGCCGCCGCGGAGAAAGCGGCGCTGATGCCGCTCACCGTCGATGTGATCGTCGGCGCCAATGACACCCTCGAACTCATCTTCCGCAAGCTCAAACTGTCGGTCGCCGACCTCGCCACACTGCGCGCGCTTCCCGACCTGCGCAGCAGCCTCGATCGACTCTACCCGGGCGAACAGCTCAAGTTCGGCGTTCGCGACGCGCAACTGGTGAGCCTCGAGCGCCAGCTGAGTCCCAGCGAGACGCTGCAGGTCAAGCGCGATGCCAGCGGTTTTGAAACCGAGGTGATCGTCAATCCGCTGGAGCGCGCGCTGCGCGTCGGCGAAGCGGTGATCCGCAGTTCGCTGTTCCAGGCTGCCGGTGACGCAGGCCTCAGCGACTCGCTGGCGCTGCGGATTGCCGACGTCTTCCGCTGGGACATCGATTTCGTGCTCGACATCCAGCAGGGCGACCGCTTCCGCGTCATCTACGAGGAACTCAGCCAGGACGGCAAGCCGCTCGGGGAAGGTGACATCCTCGCCGTCGAGTTCGTGAATCAGGGCACGGTGTACCGCGCCATCCGTTTCGCGCACGGAGATCCGCGGACCGGCGCGTCGGCGGACGGCGCGGCGGCGGACGGCGCGTCCGGGGACGACGGGGATTTCGGCTACTACACGCCCGACGGCAAGAGTCTGCGCAAGGCTTTTTTGCGCGCGCCGCTGGAGTTCACGCGCGTCAGCTCGCGCTTCAACCTGTTCCGCCGCCATCCCGTACTCAACCGGATGCGCGCCCATCGCGGCGTGGATTACGCGGCGCCGATCGGTACGCCCGTCAAGGCCGCGGGCGAGGGCCGCGTGCGCTTCATAGGCACCAAGGGTGGCTACGGCAAGGTGATAGAGATCCAGCACGCCAACGAGGTGCGCACGCTCTACGGCCATCTGTCGCGATTCGCCCGCGGGCTGCGGCAGGGGGAGCGCGTACGGCAGGGCGAGATCATCGGCTTCGTCGGCATGACCGGACTCGCCACGGGGCCGCACCTGCACTACGAGTATCTGTTGCGCGGCGTCCATCAGGATCCGCAGAAGGTGCCGCTACCGAACGACCGCCCCATCCCCGCCAGCCTGATGGCGCAGTTCCGCACCCACGCGGCGCCGCTGCTCGCCAGCCTGGACGCGGGGCGCGTGACCCCGGCGCTGCTGGCCGCCGCCGGCCTCCCGGAGGCGGGCACGCCGCGGCCGGGTGTCCCGGCGGGCACCGCGCGCGCGGCCAACGCTGCCGCGGGGTCGGCCGACGGGGCGGCATCCGGGTTGTAACAATTCCCGGCGCCGCTCGTGATGTACTAGTAGGGTGAAGCCCGCCCGCACCCGCAACGAGGTCAAGCCGGTACGCAAAGACAAGCCGGCCCGCCGGACCTCTCCGCAAAAGAAGTCTGCGCCGCAGTCCAACGTCGTCGGCACGGCGAAGCCCGGCGGCCACGCCGCGGGTGCAGCCGCCGACGAAGCGGCCGCGGCGGTAGGTACCGGCGCCTCGGCGGCAGGAACCGTCCCGACCCTGATCAACCGCGAGCTGTCGCTGCTCGAGTTCAACCAGCGGGTGCTGGCGCAGGCACTCGACCCCGCCGTGCCACTGCTCGAGCGATTGCGATTTCTTTGCATCTCCTCGGGCAATCTCGACGAATTCTTCGAGGTTCGGGTGGCTGGCATCAAGCAGCTGCTGGAGAGTTCCCCCGCGGCGGTCAGCCCGGATGGCCTGACTCCTGCGGGCCAGCTTGCAGCGATCCACGAGCGGGCGTCGCGGCTGGTGGCCGAGCAGTACGCCTGTCTCGGCGAAGTGCTGCTGCCGGCGCTGCGCAAGGCGGGGATCCTGCTCGTGCCACGCGGCAAGTGGCCAAAGGCGACCCGCGAGTGGCTCTCCAACTATTTTGAGCGGGAGGTCGAGCCGGTACTCTCGCCGCTCGCCCTCGATCCATCGCGGCCGTTCCCGCGGATCCAGAACAAGAGCCTCAATTTCGTCGTCCGGCTGCAGGGCGAAGACGCCTTCGGCCGCGAGGCCTCGCTGGCCATCGTGCAGGCACCGCGCTCCCTCCCCCGGGTCGTGCCGCTGCCCGACGATGGTGGCAGCGAGCAGCGGTTCGTGCTGCTCTCCACGATCATCGAAGAATTCGTACCGCGGCTGTTCGACGGTATCGGCATCCTCGCCTGCCACCAGTTCCGCGTTACTCGCAACAGCGACCTGTTCATCGACGAGGAGGAAGCGGACGATCTCAGGCGCGCGCTCGAGGGTGAACTCGCCCAGCGTCGCTACGGCTCGGCGGTACGGCTCGAGACCGCCACCGATTGTCCACGCGATCTCGTGGACTTCCTGGCGCGACAGTTCGGCATCGGTCCGCTGGACATCTACTCGGTGCCCTCGCCGGTGAACCTGCACCGTCTGTCGGCAATCTACGATCTGGCGCGGCGTCCGGATCTCAAGTACCCCGCTTTCCGGCCCAGCCTGCCGCGGCGGCTGAACGACGGTTCCGACATGTTTGCCGCGATCCGCCAGAGCGATCTGCTGCTGCACCATCCCTTTCAGTCGTTCGCGCCGGTGGTGGACTTCCTGCGGCAGGCAGCGGCCGATCCGCAGGTGCTCGCGATCAAGCAGACCTTGTACCGCACCGGTGCCGATTCCTCGATCGTCGATGCGCTGGTCGCGGCGGCGCGCGCCGGCAAGGACGTGACGGTGGTGATCGAGCTGCGCGCTCGCTTCGACGAAGAGGCGAACATCAGCCTCTCGGACCGCCTGCATGAGGCCGGTGCGCACGTGATGTATGGCGTGGTCGGCTACAAGACCCACGCCAAACTGGCCATGGTGGTGCGCCGCGAGCGCGGCGGGCTGCGCCGCTACTGCCACCTCGGCACCGGCAACTACCATTCGCGCACCGCGCGCGCCTACACCGACTACGGTCTGTTCACCTGCGAGCCCCAGATCGGTCACGACGTACATGAGGTTTTCCTGCAGCTGACGAGCCTGACGCGGGCGCCGCGGCTCTCCTGCCTGCTGCAGTCGCCTTTCGAGCTGCACCGCGCGATGCTGGCGCGGGTCGAGCGCGAACGCGCCAATGCCGCAGCCGGCAGACGGGCCCGCATCATCCTCAAGATGAATTCTCTGGTTGAGCCGGAGTCCATTGCCGCGCTCTGCCGGGCCGCGCAGGCCGGGGTGCGCGTCGATCTCATCGTCCGCGGTATTTGCGCGCTGCGGCCGGGCGTGCCCGGGCTCTCCGACAACATCCGCGTACGCTCGATCGTCGGCAGGTTCCTCGAGCACTCGCGGGTCTTCTGGTTTGCCAACGATGGCGACCCAGAGATCTACTGCAGCAGCGCCGACTGGATGGGGCGCAATTTCTTCCGTCGCGTCGAGATCGCCTTTCCGATCCGGCGCGGCAAGTACCGCCGCCGCATCCTCGAGGATCTCGAGACCTACCTGCGCGACGATACCGAGGCCTGGGAGCTCGACGCCGAGGGCCGCTACCTGCGCGCCCGGCCGGCGGCGGGCAGCGGAGTGTGTGCGCAGCGCGAACTGCTCGCCGCTTATACGGCCGGCAGGCCCCTCGAGGAGTAGACACGGAGGCGGAACTCGGCGGCCCGCAGCAGCTCGATTTCCTGGCTGAGATCGGCCACGGTCAGCGGATGCTCGCGCAGCCAGCGCACGGGGAAGCGGATCTCGAGCACATTGCGCGCCCGCGGGATCAGCGTGAGCTCCGGCAGCGGTGCGCGGCCACGGCCGCGATGCAGCAGTACGGCGATCCGCAGCAGCACGATCATCTGCAGGATTCGCCGATCCCAGGGGGGCAGCAGTTTCTCGAAACCTTCGAGGATCAGTTTGCGGCGGTGTCCGCCAACCAACCTTGCCAGCAGGCGCTGCTCCTCGCGCGGGAATCCTGGCATGTCGGCGTTCTCAAGGAGGTAGGCCCCGTGCTGGTGGTACCGCGAATGCGAGACGTCCAGACCGATCTCGTGCAGCCGCGCCGCCCAAGCCAGCAACTGCTCGGCGAGCGGATCGTCGAGCTGCCAAGCATCGGCCACCTGTTCGAGGAAACCACCCACCGTCGCCTCGACGCGCGCGGCCTGCGCCTCATCGACGTGGTAGCGGGCCTGCATCGCACGCACTGTGCGCTCGCGCGCATCCTCGCGTGTCAGCCGACCGACCAGATCGTAAAGCAAGCCATCGCGCATGGCGCCATCCGACACCTCCATGCGCTCGAGACCGAGGCTCGCGAACACCTCGGCGAGGATGGCGAGCCCGCCTGCGAACACGGTACGGCGGTCCTCGCCGAGCGAGCTGAAAGGTACGTTGCGCAGGTGGTCGAAGCGCAGCGTCGTGTCGATGACCGCCTCGAGCCCCGCGACGGTGATGCAGCCGGCGGTCGGATCAAGCTCGCGCACCGCGTCGGCCACCGACTTCACGGTGCCCGAACTGCCGATCGCCCCCTGCCAACCGATGGCGCGGTAGGCATCGGCGATGGGTTCGAGCTCCCCGCGTGCGGCAACCCGGGCGCGCGCGAAGCGCTTGGCCGACAGGCGTCCGCCCGGAAAGAAGCGTTCGCTCAGCGTCACGCAGCCGAGCTCGGTGCTCGCGAGGCGCAGCGGGGCGAGTCCCTCGCCGATGATCAGTTCGGTGCTGCCGCCGCCGATGTCGACCACCAGTCGCCGGCCGGAGGCGAGCGGCGAGGTATGGGCCACCCCGGAGTAGATGAGGCGTGCCTCCTCGATACCGGAGACGATCTCGATGGGCGCTCCGAGCGCCGTACGAGCCTTCTCGAGGAAGGCCTGCTTGCGATGCGCGCGCCGCAGGGTATTGGTGCCGACGACGCGCAGCTTGTCCGGATGGATCTCGCGCAGGCGCTGGCCAAAACGCTCGAGGCAGGCGAGGGCCCGCGCAGCGACCTCGCGATCGAGGCGACCTTCGGCATCGAGGCCAGAGCCGAGGCGCACACTCTCGCGCAGCCGATCGATGATCGTGAGCTGCCCGTGCGTGTAACGGGCCACCACCATGTGGAAACTGTTGGAGCCGAGGTCGACCGCGGCCAGCAGCTCGGGCGCAGCCCTGCCGTTTCCGCGCGTCACTTCAGGCCTGGGAGAGGCGGACCGTTACGGGCGCTGCGGGCGGTCTCAGGCAGCGAACGACGAACCACAGCCGCAGGTCGTCGTGGCGTTCGGGTTACGGATCACGAACTGGGCACCGTCGAGACCCTCGCGGTAGTCGATCTCGGCCCCGGAGAGATACTGCAGGCTCATCGGGTCGACCAGCAGCTTGACGCCGAGGTTCTCGACCAGCGTGTCGCCATCCTGCACCTGTTCGTCGAACTCGAACCCGTACTGCATGCCGGAACAGCCGCCGCCCTGAACGAAGACACGCAGCATGAGGGCGGGGTTGCCCTCCCCTTCGATAAGCGAACTGACCTTGCGCGCGGCGGCGTCGGTGAACACCAGCGCAGGCGGCATGTCGAGCGGCAGATCTTCGGCAACGGTGCTCATGTGGGGATCCTCGCGGGAAACGGCCGGCGGCGCATGCTAGTTGCGCCCCTGCCTAAGGTCAAAGGGCCGCAGCACATTGTCCGACCGCGCCGGATCGGCGACCGGAGTGGCCAGAACGCCGGCGGCGGGCAGCGCAGCCGCCACGGGC
>JBILMF010000141.1:0-7688 GCA_044375655.1 Steroidobacteraceae bacterium
TAGTCATGCCGGATACTCCTGTGTCGGGGTCAGGTCAGAAACCGGCTGCAACCGGCTCCCTATGCCCCTCGTATCGGTATCCGCACGGAAAACTTTAGAGGTAATCGAAGAGCGAACGGCTGGCGATGCGCGCATAGGCTTGCTGGGCGACCTGCAGTGCCGTCATCTGCGCGTTGAGTCGCCCGAGAGCCTCGGCGAGATCGACATCGCGGAGCTCCGAGAGCGTCTCCTGAACATCGAGCTTCTCGTCTTCACGGAACTCTTCGCTCTGCTCGACGACCCGCAGCCTCGCGCCGGATTCCGAGCGGACGCTGCCGAGGTTGGAAAGCGCCTGGTCGATCTGCTGCAGGATATTGCCGAGGTCGGTCGTCTGTTGCGCGGCCTTGACGGCGGTGGTCACCGGGGTCTCGAGGACGTTCAGCTGCCGATCGATGGTTGCGAAAACGCTCTGGTACTGGTTACTCCCGGACGACCGGACGATGCTGAAAGTATCGCCGTTGGCCGGGTCGCCCTGCACGGTGACCTGGGCGCCGAGAAACGTGATCGCCTGCCCGCTTTGGTAGCTGCCCGTAACCGGCGGGTTAAGCGCTGCACCGCTGTCAGTTTGGACTTCGTAGGTCCGCGTGTTGCCGGAAACCGTGAATACGATACGGAAGTCGCCGGTGCTGCCGTTCCACGAGGTGGCGTTGGTGATCACGCCGCCATCGGCCACCGCCGTACCTGCATTCGTGCTGGCTGCCGAGGTCGAGAAGTAGCCGTTGCCCCTCGGTACCTCCATGAAGGTGCGCAGTCCGGTGAAGCCGTCCTTGACCACTGTCGAGTCGTCGATGCGGATCTCGCGCTCCGATGTGCCGCCGTTGTAGGCGATCGAGGCGCCCGTGCCGGAGAAGGGTGCCGCATCGCTGCGTGTACCGGCAAAGATGTACTCGCCTGACGCATTTCGGCGGTTGGCGATCGCCAGCAGCTGCTCGTTCAGCGCGCGGACTTCCGTAGCCACGGCGGTGCGTTGGCCCGTGCCGAGGCTGCCGTTGAGGCTCATCACGGTGAGTTCGCGCACGCGCTGCAGCAGATTTATCGCGGACTCCAACGAATTCTCCACGGTCCCGAGACGGCTGGTCACGGCGCTCGTGTTCGCGGCGAACTGCTCGCCATCGGCCAGCTTTCTCTCGAGGTCGGAGACTCGTCGGCCGGCCGAGGGATCCTTGTCCAGCGCGGACTTCTTCAGGCCCGTGGAGATCTCCTGCTGCGTGCGCTCCGTCTCCGCCTGCTGACGGATGATGGACTCGAGCGGAGTCCGGAACATGGAGTTCGTTGAGATACGCAAGGGATGGCTCCTAGCTGGTCGCGCCGAGCAACGTGTCAAAGAGTTCGTTGGCGGTACGCATCACCGAGGCTACGGCCTGGTACCCCTTCTGGAAGCGCAGCAGGTCGGCGGCCTCCTCATCAAGGCTGACGCCATACATATCCGATCGCTGCTTCAGGGCCTCATCCGCTGCCGCGCGCTGAATCTCGCTGGAGAGCTCAGAGGAGTAGACCTGCGAGGCAAGCCGCGAGGCAAGTCGGGATGCACCGGTCAAAAGCGACACGGTGTTGCTATCGAACACCAGCTTCTCGAATGACTTCACGAGTTCGACGGCGTTGCGGTTGTCGCCCACACCAAAGGTGCCGCTGGCCGAGGCAGCAGCGATCATGCGGGCATTGCTCGTGGTGCGACCGAAGTCGGCAACGGCCGCGATGGCCGGCCGTACCATGAAGGAATCGCCCGTCGCCTGCCCCGTGCCGGTGATCGTGACCGTCAGGTTGTCGAACTGGATGCTCGACGCGGTCCCGGTCGAGGTTACGGCGGCTCCGGATCCGGCCTTGGTTACCGTCCACGACGCCCCGCCCCAGGTCACGATGTACTCATCGGCCGGTGGTGAGTTCGCCGTAGCGTCCAGCACTGCAGACAGCGTGAGCGCGGAGAAGCCGGCGGAGTTGTTGTCGGCGTTGAGGGTGGTCACCCCACCCGCTTTCAGCAACGCTCCGTTCAGGGGCGGCGCGGCATTGACGTCTGCGGCAGTACCATCGAGCGTCCGGCCGGCCGCGTTCTGGGAGTTGATCGCCCGGGTCAAGGCCACAACAAGACGTCCCATCTCGATTCGGCTCGCCTCGACAGTCGAGTTCCGCGCTTCGATCAGGCCGCTGAGGTTGCCGCCACCGAGCGCGGAAGTCAGGTCTGCGGAGGTACCACCGCCCGCCGGCACCATGGAGATGGTGGAAAGTCGGCTGTCGTACCGGCCGTTCGTCACCGAGAGTGTGGCGTAGTCGCCGTCGTTGACGAGCAGCCGGTCATCGCTGGTCTTGACCGAGACCATTCCAAGTGTGGTTGCCGTGACCTTCAGACCAAGACGCCCTGACAGCTGGTCGAGCAGTCGGTCACGCTGGTCGAGCAGCGCAGGCGGCGGCGAGCCATCCGGTCCGGACGGCGTACGCGCGATCTTGTCGTTGAGTGCCGCAACCTCGCGCAGCGCCGTATTGATCGTGGTGACTTCCTCGCCGAGTCGGGTGTTGATGCCCGTCGTCAGCGTGGTCAGCCGATCATCGAAAAACTTTACCCGGGTGACGGTGTCCTGCATCGAGGCCAGCAGCGCATCACGCGCCAGCAGCGACGATGGGTCAGCCGCCAGCGCCTCGAAACCGTTCTTCAGTGCCTGGAAGGAGTCGTCGAGTCCTTGCGCCCCGCTGCCCAGCATGTCGCCGACCTGACTGGAGTAACTGGCGATGATCTCGGCGCGGTTCGCCGCGGAGTTCGCTGTCCTGCTCTGCTGGATCAGGAACTCGCTGACGTTCCGCCGGATGCCGTCCACACGCACGCCCGCGCTGAGTCCGTAGTTGTCGGGACCGTAAGTCTGCGGCGACAAGGCCGCCTGCAGCCGGACATAGCCCTCAGTGTTGGCATTGGCGATGTTCTGCGAGGCCACGTCGATGGCCCGCTGATAGGCCATCAGTCCGGAAGTCGCCGAGTTGATGACGCTGGACATGGCTCAGTCAGCTCCCTGCCCGGCCAGGCACGCGGCCCGCGAGCAGTTGATCGACAGTGTCCGCCACAGCGACCAGCTTGCGTGCATAGTGCGGGTCGGTCGCGTAGCCACCCTGCTGCAGCGCTGTCGCATAGCGGTGAACGTCATCACCGGTGTTCAACGCCCCGGCATAGCGGGCGCTGTTGGACAACAGGCGGGCGTGATCCGCGAAGCTTGCCTCGATGCTGTCGTAGGCACGGAAGCGCTCGACCTGCCGTGTGGCCTGCCCGCCCACGAACTCGGTGGTCTCGCTGGCTACCGAGGCGCCCCGCCACGAGGGCGTCGCCTTGATGCCGAACAGATTGAGACTCGGCCGACCCTCCGCATCGAGCGGCATGGAGCGTCCCCAGCCGGTCTCGAGGGCTGCCTGCGCGAGGATCGCGCGCGGCGCCACGCCAAGCGCACGGGCCGCCTGGGTGGCCGCCGGAAGCATCGCCTCGAGGAACGCGGCACGCGTACCTGCCGCGGGGCGCGCCGGCGACTCTGCCACCGCAGCCTGCGCAACCGGTGCCGAGGTTGCGGGCGGCGCAACCGGAGTCACCGAGGGACGCACCGGCAGCGTGGCAGGCTGGGCGCGCTCCGGGAGAGGCAGTGGATTGGCGGCTTGCGGCGCTGCGGTAAGCGAGGTGCGACCAACATCGCCCGCAGCGGCCTGCTGTGCGATCTGGCCGCGCATGAGCTGTTGCACCATCATGTCGGCGATCCCCAGCCCGCGCCCTTTGGTCAGTTCGAGGGCCATCTGATCGTCGAACATGCCGCGATACATCTGGCTTTCCTGCGAGTCGAAAAGCTCGTCGCCCATGCTCGCCTCGCGCATGCTCTTCAGCATCATCCGCGCGAACAGCGTCTCGAACTGCCGCGCCGTCTCGCGTACGGCAGCCGGATCATTGGCGCGCGCCTGTCGCTTCAGGTCGTTGAGCGCCTGAAAGTCGGTGTACGACTGGTTGCGGAGGGCGTCGATACTCACGGGTACACGCCTCAGATCACGACGAGCTCGGCGCGCAGGGCGCCGACTTGCTTGAGAGCTTCGAGGATGGCAACGAGGTCGCCGGGAGCGGCACCCACCTTGTTGATCGCCTCTACCATCGAGTCGAGGCTGACGCCCGAGTCGAACTTGAAGACACGGGCATTTTGCTGGCGAGCCTCGATCTCCGAGCGCGGCACCTGAGCGGTGGTGCCACCTGGCGCAAAGGCATTGGGCTGGCTTACATCGGTGCGCTCCGTGATGGTGACGGACAGGGAGCCGTGCGCCACGGCGGCCGGCATGACCCTGACGCCCGAGCCGATGACGATGGTTCCGGTGCGCGAATTGACGATGACACGGGCCGGCGGCTCGCCGGGCCTGACGTCAAGCTGCTCCAAAGTCGATACGAAGGCAATGCGCTGCGTCGAATCGGCCGGCGCGACCACGCGTACCGAAACGGCGTCGATCGCCTCTGCCGATCCGGCTCCAAGCACTTCATTGATGCTGGTGGCGAGACGCGTCGCGGTGGTGAAATCCGGCGTATTGAGGTTCAGGGTGACCGTCGGCTCGGAAGCGAAACTCGTCGGTACCTCGCGCTCCACCGTGGCACCGCGGGGGATCCGGCCGGTGCTCGGCACGTTCACCGAAATCTTCGAACCGTCCGAACCCTGGATGCCGAAGCCGCTGACCACGAGGTTGCCCTGAGCAACCGCGTAAACCTCCCCATCGGCACCACGCAGCGGCGCGAGCAGCAACGAGCCGCCACGCAGGCTGGCGGCATTGGCGATCGAGGAAACCGTTACGTCGATGAGCTGTCCAGCCTTGGCGAACGGCGGCAGTTCGGCGGTCACGGTCACCGCAGCGACGTTCTTCAACTGCGGATTGACGTTCGCCGGCACCACCACGCCGAATTGAGCCAGCATGTTCTTGATGCTCTGGATGGTGAACGGAGCCTGACTCGTCTGGTCCCCCGTACCGTCGAGACCAACCACCAGACCGTATCCAACGAGCTGGTTGCTGCGCACTCCGGCGATACTGGCGATGTCCTTCACCCGCTCTGCCTGGGCCTGCGCTCCGCAGACCGCGAGTATCGCGAGCACCGCGGCCGGGAAGACGCGGTTCGCGATCGGGGTCAATTTGAAGGCGCGGAGGTGCATGGGGAATTCCTCAGAGAGGCAGCCAGGGGAGATTGAAGAAGCGGCTCAACAGGCCGGGAGTGTTCGCGTCCGCAAGCGCACCGCGGCTCGCGTAAGAGATGCGGGCGTCGGCGACGCGCGTCGACAACACCGTATTGTCCGGATTGATGTCTGCAGCGCGGACGATGCCGCTCAGGCGCACGAACTCGCGGCCCTGATTGATGGTGATCCACTTCTCGCCGCGCACCAGCAGATTGCCGTTGGGCCAGCGCTTGGCGACGGTCACGGTAATCTCGCCGGTAATGCTGTTGCTCTGTCGGCTGGAACCTTCACCCGTGAAGCTGTTGTCCGCCGTGACGTCGGTTGCACCCCAGGTCGAGCTCCGGAACGGGATGTTGCGACCCGCAATCGTCGGCGCCGGCACGCTGATGCTCGAGCCCTTGCTGGTCTCCGTGCTCGAACTTTTCTGTGCGTCCGTCGTTTCGACGAGACGAATGGTCAGGGTGTCGCCCACGCGACGAGCCACGGAGTTCTCGAACAGGCGAATATCCTGCCCTGCCTGATAGATCGAACCGTTGGCCGCGGTGGCCGCCGGAACCTCGACGGGCAGGCTCGCCTGCCAGCTCTTGTCCTGCGCAAGCAGCTCGAGTTCGGTGGCGCAACCACCGAGCAGAGCGCTGGCGGCGAGCGAGGCTGCGAGCCGGGACAGTGATTGCATGCGGGTCATCGTCAACTCCATCAGCCGACGCGCTGCGTGAGGAATTCGAGCATCTTGTCGGTGGTGCCGATCGCCTTGGAGTTCATCTCATAGGCACGCTGGGTCTCGATCATGTTGACCAGCTCCTCGACCACGTTGACGTTCGATGCCTCGAGTGCCCCCTGCTGCAGGGTGCCGAGGCCGTTGACGCCGGCGGTGCCTGTCTGCGGCGCCCCACTCGACTGCGACTCGAGGAACAGATTCTCGCCGCGGGGCTGCAGGCCAGCGGCATTGAGGAAATCAGCGACCTGGATCGTACCGACCTGGTTCGGCGCCGCCTGACCCTGCAACTGCACGCTGACCGCGCCGTCAGTACCGATCGCCACAGACGTGGCGCCCTCGGGGATAGTGACGGCAGGCAGGAGCCGGTAGCCTCCTGAGGTGACAAGCTGTCCTTCCGCGTTGACCTTGAAACTTCCATCCCGCGTGTAGGCAGTTGTGCCATCCGGCAGGGTGACTTGGAAGAACCCTCGTCCATTGATGGCGACGTCGAGGGGATTGCTGGTGACCTGGATGTTCCCTTGGGAGTTCACTTTCTCGGTAGCCACCACGCGCACGCCGGTGCCAACCATGAGTCCTGACGGCAGCAGAGTGTCGGCGGCGCCGAGCGCACCAACCTGCCGCACGTTCTGATACATCAGGTCCTCGAAGGCGACTCGCCCCTTCTTGAATCCGGTCGTGTTGACGTTGGCGAGGTTGTTCGCCACTACCGTCATGCGGGTCTGCTGCGCCTCGAGTCCGGTCTTGGCCGCCCAAAGTGAGGAATCCATGGTCCGTCTCCAGTCAGAAAATTGGCTATCCGATACTCAGCAAGTTCTGTGCCGACTTGCCGTTCTCCTCCACGGACTTGATGGTGCGCATCTGCATCTCGAAGGTCCGCGAGAGTTCGATCATCTTGACCAGCACCTCGGCCGGGTTGACGTTGCTGCCCTCGAGCGAGCCCGATTGCAGCCGCACCGTCGCGTCCGCCGGCGCGACGGCGCCGCCTTGCACGCGAAACAGTCCATCGACCCCGCGCTCCATGGTCTGGGGGTTGGGGTTCACGCGCTTCAGGGTGGCGACGATCGCCGTAGCCTCGATGCCCTGGCCGAGCGGAACGATGGAGATCTCGCCGGTCGAGGCGATACTCAGCGAGGAGTTGGCCGGAATGGTCACCCGCCCGCCGCCCTCATCGAGGACGTAGTCGCCGGACGCGGTCCGCAAGGAACCTTCGATGTCGATCTGCAGGTTGCCGGCCCGCGTGTATGCTTCGTTGCCGCGGGAATCCTCCACGGCGAGCCAGCCCTGTCCCAGCAGCGCGACATCGAGTTCGCGATCCGTTACCTGGATGGGACCTGTGCGCGTATCGAAGGTCTCCGCCGCGCGCCGCACGTCGACACGCGCCGCGCCGGGCTCGTGCTCGGCCGGCTGCGAGGCGGTAAGCGTCGCGCGGAACCCCGGCGTGTTGAGGTTGGCGAGATTGTGACTGTTGATTCCCTGGGCACGCAGCGCGATCCGCGCGCCACCCATCGAAGTAAACACCACCTTGTCCATTTCTCGCCTCGTTGCTCGCCGCGGTCAGTGAATCCGGAGCAGCCTGCGATCAGCGCAGGTTGATGATGGTCTGCGTCAGCTGATCGGCTGCCGACAGGCCTCTGGCGTTTGCCTGGTAGTTGCGCTGTGCCGTGATCATGCTCACCAGTTCGCTGGTCAGATCGACGTTCGAACCCTCGAGCATCCCCGAGACCACGGAACCGCGTCCCGACGCCTCACTGGTTGAAACCAACGGCATT
>JBILMF010000143.1:0-7524 GCA_044375655.1 Steroidobacteraceae bacterium
GCCAGGGTTTCCTCTACGGACTCGGTTCCAATCCGCTGCCGGATGTCGAGCAATTGCCGCAGGAGATCGCCGAAATCGTCCAGGATCTCACTGCGATGACCCGGATCGAGGTCGACGATAGCGAGTCGGCCGAGGACAACGAGCAGGCCTACGCCGAACTCGTCGAGTTCGTGCGCGTCGGCGTGCAATTGCTGCACGACGAGCTCGCGCGTTTTCGCGAGCGCAGCGCGCCGCCCGCCGCCACCACCGCGGGCGAGGCCGCTGACGACGATGACTTCGAGGACCGCAATGACGGACCCGTCTCGATCCACTAGGCAGCGCGATCCCGCGCCGCCGCGGCCTATCGGCCGCGATGAGTTTGCCCGCAGGCGCCGCCAGCTCATGAAGGCCATGGGTCGCGAGGCGATCGCGGTGGTGCCGGCTGCGCCGGTGCGCATGCGCAACAGCGACGTCGAGCATGCCTACCGTCAGGACAGCAACTTCCACTACCTCACGGGCTTTCCCGAGCCGGAGTCGGTCGCAGTGCTCGTCCCCGGGCGCCCGCAGGGCGAGTACGTGCTTTTCGTGCGTGAGCGTGATCCGCAGCGCGAGACCTGGGACGGCAGGCGCGCCGGTCCCGGCGGTGCGTGCCGTGACTTCGGTGCCGACGACGCGTTTCCAATCGGTGACATCGACGAGATCCTGCCGGGCCTGATGGAGGGCAGGGCGAAGATCTTCTACACCATGGGCGTCAACCGCGAGTTCGACCAGCACGTTGTCGGCTGGGTGAACGGCCTGCGGGCGCAGGCCAAGCAGGGGCGCCACGCACCCCACGAGATGGTGGCGCTGGAGCACGTGCTGCACGAAATGCGGCTCTTCAAGAGCCGCGGCGAAATCGAGCAGATGCGCGAGGCGGCACGGATCGCCGCACGGGCCCATCTGCGAGCGATGCGCATCTGCCGGCCCGGATTGCACGAGTACGAACTCGCCGCCGAAATCCGCCACGAGTTCAATCGCTCGCGGGCTGACATCTCCTACCTGCCCATCGTCGGCGGTGGCGCGAACGGCTGCATCCTGCACTACCGCGAGAATACGGACGTGCTGCGCGCCGGCGAGCTGGTGCTCATCGACGCGGGCTGCGAATACGAGCATTACGCTTCCGACATCACCCGCACCTTCCCCGTCAGCGGCCGGTTTTCGGCGGCGCAACGCGCTGCCTACGAGGTAGTGCTCGAGGCCAATCTCGCCGCCATCGAGGCGGTGCGGCCCGGCCACGACTGGAACCGGCCCCACGAGGTGGCGGTGCAGGTACTCACCGCGGGCATGGTGAAGCTGGGCCTGCTCAAGGGACGCGTTCCCGCGCTGCTGAAGTCCATGGCCTACCGGCGCTTCTACATGCACCGCACTGGGCACTGGCTCGGCATCGACGTCCATGACGTCGGCGACTACAAGATCGGCGAGGTCTGGCGGCAGCTCGAACCCGGCATGGTGCTGACCATCGAGCCCGGGATCTACGTCCCGCCGGCGACTCGTGGCGTACCGCCGGAGCTGCGCAACATTGGTATCCGCATCGAAGACGATGTGCTGGTCACCCGCGAGGGCCACGAGGTGCTCACCCACGGCGTGCCGAAGACGCCGGCGGCGATCGAATCGGTGATGGCGGCATGAGCGGTACTGCCGTCGACGTCGATGTGGCGATCGTCGGCGGTGGTCTGGTCGGCGCCAGCCTGGCGCTGGCACTGGCGCCCACCGGACTGCGTACGGCATTGATCGAGGGGGTGGCACCCGACGCCGCGGCGCAGCCCAGCTTCGACGATCGCACCACGGCACTGGGCAACGGCACGCGACGCGCGTTCGAGGCTCTCGGCGTATGGCCGGCCGTGGCGCCGCGGGCTGCGCCCATCCGCCGAATACACGTGTCCGATGCCGGGCGCTTCGGTTTCGCCCGCCTCGAGGCCGCCGAGCACGGCATCGATGCCTTCGGCTATGTGGTCACCAACCGCGTTCTCGGTGCGGCGCTGCATGCGGCCATCGCCGAGCTGCCGCAACTCGAGTTGCGCATGCCGGCGCGCTGCACTGCGGTGCGCCGCGGCGGCGAGCGGGTCGAACTCGCCACCGAGCCGGCGGCTGACCCCTTGCACGCCCGACTGGTGATCGCGGCCGACGGGGCGCATTCGCAGGTGCGTGAGGCGGCAGGTCTCGGCGCCGACATCGAGGACTACCGGCAGGTCGCGGTGATCGCCCACGTGCGCGCTTCGCGGCCCGCCGACGGCACCGCCTACGAGCGCTTCACCGCCAGCGGGCCCTTTGCCGTGTTGCCGCTGCATGACGGCGCCTACGGGGTGGTCTGGACGCTGGCTCCGGAGGCCGCGGCGCAGGTAATGGCGATGGATGACTCCGCTTACCTCGATGCGCTGCAGAGGGTGTTCGGCTGGCGTCTCGGCCGGCTGCGGCAGGCGGGCAGGCGGACTTCGTACCCGCTGCGCCTGTCGCGTGCGCAGTCGCTGGTGGGCGAGCGCGTGGCGCTGATCGGCAACGCGGCGCAGGGCCTGCATCCGGTCGCCGGTCAGGGCTTCAACCTCGGTCTGCGGGACGCCGCGACACTGGCGGAATTGCTCGCCGAGGTGGTCGCGCGCGAGGGCCGCGATGCCGATATCGGGACGGCAGCGGTACTCGCCGAGTTTGCGGCCCGACGGCATGCCGACCGCGACGGTGTGACCCGTTTCACCGACGGACTCGTGAAACTGTTCGCCGACCAGCGCCCCGGCGTGCCGTTGCTGCGCGACCTCGGCCTGCTGCTGTTCGATGCCTCGCCCGCTGCCAAGCAGGCGCTGTCGCGCCTCAGCTGGGGGTTCGCCGGGCGCACGCCGCGGCTCGCCCGCGGTCTCGGGGTGCTGACATGAGCGGCCGCGAATTCTTTGATATAGCGGTCGTAGGCGGCGGCCCCGTCGGCGCGACGCTGGCCGCGCTGCTTGCGCGCGGGACGGCTGCAGGGCGCCGCGTGCTGCTCCTTGAGCGCGAGCCGCCGCCCGCTGCGACCGAAGCCGATCACGAGGATCTGCGGGTGTTCGCACTGTCGAGGGCGAGCGAACGCATTCTGCGTGCGGCCGGGGTCTGGGCGGGACTGAAGGCGGCCGGCGCGCAGCCGAGCCCCTACGAGCGGATGCACGTTTGGTTGCACGACTCCGCACCGCGCGGCACCGGCTCGCTGACCTTTGATGCGGCCGAGCTCGGCGAGGCGGATCTCGGCTGCATAGTCGGCAACGAGGCGCTGCAGCGGGCGGCACTCGCAGCGCTGCCGGCCGCCGGTGTCGAGATGCTGGCTGCGGCTGTCGATGACATCCGCTTCGAGCCCGATCGAGTGCTGCTCGAGACCACCGCGGGCGCCTGCGCCGCACGGCTGGTGGTTGGTGCCGATGGCGGCCGATCGGTGGTGCGACGGGCGGCTGGCTTCGCACTCGAAACCCAGGACTACGGACAACTCGGCATCGTCGCCAACGTGCACAGCGAGCGGCCGCATGAGCGGACTGCCTGGCAGCGCTTCCTCGGCGACGGCACGCTGGCGCTGCTGCCGCTTGCGGACGGACGCAGCTCGCTCGTCTGGTCGCTGCCGCGGGCGCGTGCCGAGGCGCTGCTCTGCGCCGAACCCCGGGTGTTCGACGCCGAGCTCACCGCCGCGAGCGCGGGGGTGCTCGGCGAACTTCGGCTCGGCGGCGCACGCCGCAGCTTTCCGTTGCGCCGCATGAACGCACCGCGTTACGTCCGCGAGCGTTGCGCGCTCGTCGGTGACGCGGCGCATACCGTCCACCCGCTGGCGGGGCAGGGGTTCAATCTCGGCCTGCTCGATGCCGCGACCCTGGCCGAGGTGCTGGAGACGGCCATTGCCGGACGCGAGGACCCGGGTGCCCTGCGGCTGCTGCGCCGCTACGAGCGCTGGCGCAAGAGCGACAACGAGACGATGGGCATCGCCATGGACCTGCTCAACCGCTTTCTCGCCTTCGGCGATGGCAGTCTCGGGGCCTGGGCCGCGCGCGGCATCGATCTCGTCGGTCGCAGTCAGCTGTTGCGCCGCCCGTTCGCCGAGCGGGCGCTCGGTCTTGCCGGCGGGCTGCCGCTGATCGCACGCCGCGGCTGAAGCGCCGGTGCGACGGCGCGCCGCCGCAGCCGGCCGCTCAGTCGAGGCGATCGATTTTGGCAGCGCAGATGAAATCGTTCTCAGTGAGCCCGCCGACGGCATGCGTGCCGTAGCGCAGCCGGCAGTAGTCGTAGCCGATCGCCAGGTCGGGATGATGGTCCTCGGCATTGGCGATGTACGCCACGGCATTCACGAAACTCATGGTGCGGTGGAAATCCTTGAAGGACCACTCGCGCTGCAGTTCGCGACCATCGGGCGCCAGACGCCAGCCCGGTGCGAGCTGGGCAAGTAGACGCTCGCAGTCCGCGCGTGGCAACGGTGGGACTCCGCCCTCGCAGGGCTGGCATTTGCGCTCGGCAAGGCTGTTGCTCACTTGTAAGTTTCTCTCTCTGGTGAGTGTTGGGAAAAGGTAAGCGGGAGGCGGAGGGCAGCGGCCAGCGCCGCCGTCAGCCGACGCTGCGGCGCGGATAGCGGCGCGCCACGTAGGCTTCGACCAGTTGCTGGAACTCCTCGGCGATCCGTTCCCCCTTCAGGGTTACGGTTTTCTCGCCATCCTCGTAAACCGGAGCGACCGGCCGCTCGCCGGTGCCTGGCAGGCTGATGCCGATGTTGGCGTGCTTGCTCTCGCCGGGCCCGTTGACCACGCAGCCCATCACGGCCACGTTCATCGTCTCCACGCCCTCATGCAGCTTGCGCCACTCGGGCATGCGGTGGCGGATGTGCGTCTGGATGGATTTGGCGAGCTCCTGGAAGTAGGTGCTGGTCGTGCGGCCGCACCCGGGGCAGGCGATCACCATCGGCATGAACGAACGCAGGCCCATGGTCTGCAGGATCTCCTGCGCCACGATCACCTCGAGCGTCCGATCGCCATTCGGCTCCGGGGTCAGGGACACGCGGATCGTATCGCCGATGCCCTGCTGCAACAGCACACCGATCCCCGCCGTGGAGGCGACGATGCCCTTGCTGCCCATGCCGGCCTCGGTCAGCCCGACGTGCAGCGGATAGTCGCAGCGCGCTGCAAGGTCAGTATAGATGGCGATCAGATCCTGCACCCCGCTCACCTTGGCCGACAGCACAATGGCATCGTGCGGCTGTCCGAGTTCCTCGGCACGCCGCGCGCTCTGCAGGCAGGACTCGACCACCGCCGCGCGCATCACATCGTTGGCGGAACGCGGATTCGCCGCCGCGCTGTTCTCGTCCATCATGCGCGTCAGCAGTTCGCCGTCCAGGCTGCCCCAGTTCACGCCGATGCGGATCGGCTTGCGGTACCTGCAGGCGGTTTCGATCATCTCGGCAAACTGCGGATCACGCTTGCTGCCCCGACCGACATTGCCCGGATTGATGCGGTACTTCGCCAGCGCCTCGGCGCAGGCCGGATTCGCCTTGAGCAGTTTGTGTCCGTTGAAGTGGAAGTCGCCGACCAGCGGCACGCGCACCCCCTCGCGATCGAGCCGCTCACGGATGTGCGGCACGGCCGCGGCCGCCTCTTCGGTGTTGACGGTGATGCGCACGATCTCCGAACCGGCGCGCGCCAACGCGCGCACCTGCGCGACGGTCGACTCGATATCGGCAGTATCGGTGTTGGTCATCGACTGCACGACGATCGGCGCATCGCCGCCGACCCGCACTCCGCCCACCGAGGTGGCCACGCTGCGCCGGCGCGCGATCATGGCTGCTGCTCCCGCAGCCGTCCCTGCATCCAATCGCGGACGTGGCGCTCCATGATGTCGAGGGGCACTGCGCCGGTAGCCAGCACGGCGTCATGGAAGGCGCGGACGTCGAAACGCTCACCGAGCAGTGCCTCGGCTTCGCGGCGCAGGGCGAGGATGCGCAATTGTCCGATCTTGTAGGCGAGGGCCTGCCCGGGCCAGGCGATGTACCGGTCTATCTCGTTGATGATGTCGGCCTCGGTCTTGGCGGCGTTCTCGAGGAAGAAGTCGATTGCCTGCTGCCGGCTCCAGCCCTTGGCGTGCATCCCTGTATCGACGACCAGGCGCACGGCGCGCCACATGTCGTAGGTGAGCTGCCCGAACTTGGAGTACGGGTCCTGGTAGAGACCGAGCTCCTCGCCCAGGCTTTCCGAGTACAGCGCCCAGCCCTCGATGTAGGCGGTGTAGCCGGCATTGCGGCGGAAGTCGGGCATGGACGCCTGCTCCATCGCGAGCGCGATCTGCAGATGGTGGCCGGGCACAGCCTCGTGCACCGACAGCACCTCCATCTCGTACTTGGGCCTTACCTCTGGGCGATAGAGGTTGACGTAGTAGTAGCCTGGCCGCGTGCCGTCGGCCGCGGGACCCTGGTAGTAGGCGGTGGTCGTGTCCGGCGCGCTGGACATCGGGATCGCCCGTACTCCGTAGGGCGTACGCGGCAGCTTGCCGAACAGTCGCACCAGATTCGGGTCGATGCGCTTCGAGACCGCGAGGTAGCCCTCGAAGAGCTCCTGTGCCGACTTGTAATAGAACTGCGGGTCGGTGCGCAGGAAGACGAAGAATTCCTGCAGCGTGCCACGGAAACCGACTTTTTCTTTGATGGCGAGCATCTCCTCGCGGATGCGGCGCACCTCGCCGAGACCGATGTCGTGTATGGCGTCGGCGTCGAGCGTGCCGATCGTGGTGTGGTAGGCGATCCGCTCACGGTAGAAATCGCGGCCCTGCGGCGTGCCGTCGATGCCCACGGACTCGCGGGTCGCCGGCAGGTATTCCTCGGCGAACACGCGCGCCAGACGCGCGTAGGCGGGCAGCACCACACGCTCGATCGCGCTGCGGCCGGCAGCGAGCAGCCGGGCGCGGGTCGCCGCATCGATCTCCTCGGGAAAGCGCGTGAATGGCGCATGGAAGGGGCTGTCCTGCGCCGTCGCGACTGTCTGCAGCGCGAGCTGGGCAGGGATGCGCTGCATCACCACCCGCGGCTGCGTCCGGCCCTCACGCGCCGCCTCCCTCAGCAGCTCGATGTGCTGGTCGACGAGCGTCCCCACCGCCTCGAGCCGGCTGATCCAGTTCTCGTAATCGCGGACGGTGCGGAACTGCAGCAGTTCGGTGACTTCGTGCAGCGTCTGGATGCCGCCACGGTGATTGATGGCATACAGGTGGGGCTTGAACGGCCAGCTCGCGACCCGTTGTTGGTACTCGCGCTCGAACAGGTCGTAGTCGAGCTGCGCCGTCGGCGACAGCGTATCCCGCGGGATGCGGCGCAGCGCCTCCAGCGTTTCGAGGTCCTGGCGATAGCGAGCGGTGATGCCCGCCACGGACATGTCGGGCCAGCGGTCGTTGTAGCGGTTGTCACCAAGGTAATTGGCGAGCAGCGGATCCGCGGCGAGTTCCCGCTGCCAGACCGTGTCGAAGAGTGCGCGCAGCCGGACGTCCGCCGCGGCCTCTGCGGCGGCGCCCCCCGTGCCGGCACCTGCAACCGTG
>JBILMF010000144.1:0-7496 GCA_044375655.1 Steroidobacteraceae bacterium
GCAGCGTGACTCCTAGACTAGTATTCGCCGCTGTGATGACGGGCACCTGCCGCGCAGCCAACTCGGCCGCGGCCAGGGCATCGGTGCCCAGGCCCGTGGTACCGACGAGCACCGCGCAGCGATGACGTCCGCAGGCCGCAAGATTCGCGGCTGTCGACTGCGGCGAGGAGAAATCGACGACGACGTCGGCTCCGGGCAGCAAGGCCTCGAGATCCGTTGTGATTCCCGCCGCGGAATCCGCTTCCCGGTCCACAGCGCCGGCGAGGGTCGCGCCCGGCCACTCCGCCAGCGCCGCGCGCAAGGCATGGCCCATACGGCCTGCCGCCCCGATGATCACCACCCGCATCGGCTATCTCCCCTGCCCGCACCAGCATCCAGACTGCCTGCCTGACCGCGGGCGGCGCGTCGCCGCCAGCAAAGGCGGGGTCAGTTGCCGGCGAAAAATCTCTTCACGCCCTCGAAGAACCCTTCCTCGCGGGGCGTGTGACCTCGACCGTCGCTGCGCAGCGACTCATCGAAGCGGCGAAGCAACTCGCGCTGCTCAGCCGAAAGGTTCACGGGCGTTTCTACCACAACGCGACAGAACAGATCGCCGCGATCGCCGCCGCGAACCGGCTTGACGCCCTTGTCGCGCAGGCGGAAGACCCGACCTGACTGCGTCTCCGGCGGGATCTTGATCGACACATCACCCTCGAGGGTCGGCACCTTCACCGAGCCGCCGAGCACCGCGGTGGCGAAACTCACCGGCACTTCGCAGGAAAGATCATCGCCATCGCGCTCGAAGATCGGGTGCGCATTGACGTTCATCTCGATGTAGAGATCACCCGGCGGCCCGCCGTTTCGTCCCGCCTCACCCTCGCCGCCGAGGCGGATGCGATCGCCGGTGGAAACTCCCGCCGGCACCTTTACCGACAGCTTGCGGGTGCGCTTGACGCGCCCCTGCCCAAGACAGGTGTCGCAGGGATTGCGCACGATGCGACCGGTGCCGCGGCAACGGTTGCACGGCTGCTGCAACTGGAAGAACCCCTGCGAGATGCGCATCTGCCCGCTGCCCTGGCACTGGTCGCAGGTGACGGGGGTGTGTCCCTTGGCTGCGCCGGATCCGTGACAGGTCTCGCACTCCATGAGGCGCGGAATCTCGATCTCGGTGGTGTAGCCGAACACCGCCTGCGGCAACTCCAGTTGCAGTTCCACGCGCAGGTCGGCCCCGCGGAACACCTGAGACCGACCACCCCGACGATTGCCGCCGAAGATGTCACCGAAAACCTCGCCGAAGATATCGCCGAAGTCAGCGCCGCCGAAGCCGCCCGCTCCGCCGCCGCCCTGACGAGCGGCATCGATGCCATCGTGGCCATGCTGATCGTAGATGGCCCGCTTTTGCTGATCGGCAAGGACCTCGTAGGCCTCCTTCGCCTCCTTGAACCGCTCCTCGGCGTCCTTGTCGCCGGGATTGCGGTCCGGATGGAACTTCATGGCCAGCCGCCGATAGGCCTTCTTGATGTCGGCCTCGGTCGCAGTCCTCGGCAGATCGAGGACCTGGTAGTAGTCACGCTTGGCCATGTTGCCCCGCGGCTCAGGACGCCTTGCGGCCGTCGTCGCGATCCTTTACTTCCTCAAACTCGGCATCGAGCACGTCCTCGCGCCCGGCCTCGCCACCAGCCGCGCCCGCGGCGCCGGCCGCACCGGCAGCGCCGGCCGCACCCGCGGCAGCGCCCTGCGCGTAGGCCTGCTGAGCGATATTGCTGGACGCCTGCATGAGCGCCTCGAGTTTCTTCTCGATCTTTTCCTTGTCGTCACCCTTGATGACGGACTTCAGATCGTTGAGGGCGCCCTCGACCTTCAGCCGATCTTCGGTGGCGACCTTCTCGCCGAGATCCTGCAACGTCTGCTCGACCGAGTGCACCATGCCATCGGCACGGTTGCGCACCTCGACGAGTTCGCGGAACTTGCGATCCTCGTCCGCATGCGCCTCGGCGTCGCGCACCATGCGCTTGATCTCGTCTTCGGAGAGACCCGAGGAGGCCTTGATCACGATGCGCTGCTCCTTGCCGGTCGCCTTGTCCTTGGCCGACACGTTGAGGATGCCGTTGGCGTCGATGTCGAAGGTGACCTCCACCTGCGGGGTACCGCGACGCGCCGGCGGCAACTCGGTCAGGTCGAACTTGCCCAGCGACTTGTTGTCGATGGCCCGCTCGCGCTCACCCTGCAGCACGTGGATGGTGACAGCCGTCTGGTTGTCCTCGGCGGTCGAGAAGACCTGCGAGTGCTTGGTCGGGATGGTGGTGTTCTTCTCGATCAGTTTGGTCATCACGCCGCCCAGCGTCTCGAGACCGAGCGACAGGGGTGTGACGTCGAGCAGCAACACATCCTTGACGTCGCCCGCGAGCACACCGCCCTGGATCGCCGCGCCGACCGCGACGGCCTCGTCGGGGTTGACGTCCTTTCGCGGCTCCTTGCCGAAGAAATCCTTGACGTGCTTCTGCACGAGCGGCATCCGCGTCTGGCCACCCACGAGGATGACTTCGGAGACTTCACCCGGCGCGAGCCCGGCGTCCTTCAGGGCGGTCTTGCACGGCTCGATCGTTCGCCTGACGAGATCCTCGACCAGCGACTCGAGCTTCGCGCGGGTGAGCTTGACGGCAAGATGCTTGGGCCCACTCGCGTCCATGGTGATGTAGGGCAGGTTGATGTCGGTCTGCTGGCTGGAGGACAGCTCGATCTTGGCCTTCTCGGCGGCTTCCTTCAGGCGCTGCATGGCCAGCGGATCCTTGCGCACGTCGACGCCGGACTCCTTCTGGAACTCGTCGGCGAGGAAGTTGATGATCCGCAGGTCGAAGTCCTCGCCGCCGAGGAATGTGTCGCCGTTGGTGGAAAGCACCTCGAACTGCCGCTCGCCGTCGACCGAGGCGATCTCGATGATCGACACGTCGAAGGTGCCGCCACCGAGGTCGTACACGGCGATCTTGCGATCACCACCGGACTTGTCGAGGCCGTAGGCGAGCGCCGCTGCGGTCGGCTCATTGATGATGCGCTTGACCTCGAGACCGGCGATGCGACCGGCATCCTTGGTCGCCTGACGCTGCGAGTCGTTGAAGTAGGCAGGCACGGTGACCACGGCTTCGGTGACTTCCTCGCCGAGGAAATCTTCAGCGGTCTTCTTCATCTTCATCAGGACGCGCGCCGAGATCTCGGGCGGGGCCATCTTCTTGCCCTGCGCCTCGATCCACGCATCGCCGTTGTCGGCCTTGACGATGCGATAGGGCACCATGTCGATGTCCTTCTGCACGATCTTCTCGTCAAAGCGGCGACCGATCAGTCGCTTGACTGCGTACAGGGTGTTCTGCGGGTTGGTGACGGCCTGGCGCTTGGCCGACTGGCCGACCAGCACTTCGTCATCCTTGGTGAAGGCAACGATGGATGGCGTGGTGCGATCACCCTCGCTGTTCTCGATGACCCGCGGCTTGCCGCCCTCCATGATGGCGACGCAGGAGTTGGTCGTACCGAGGTCGATGCCGATGACTTTGCCCATGATGGTTCTCCGTTGCCGGCTGCCCGCCGCGCTGATTTCGATTGATCGTCTAGTTGGGGATGGAGGTCAGGGTTTTCAATGTGTTGAGGGGTGCCGCCACTGCACCGAGAGCGGCGACCGCTGCCGTTGCCAGGCGCCACGCGCCTCTCAG
The DNA here is from genome assembly GCA_044375655.1 of Steroidobacteraceae bacterium. Taxonomy (GTDB): domain Bacteria; phylum Pseudomonadota; class Gammaproteobacteria; order Steroidobacterales; family Steroidobacteraceae; genus UBA964. The sequence continues at coordinate 3,681 of JBILMF010000144.1, forward strand.
TCGGGCGCCCTCGACACCAGCACCCGCGCCGGGCGCAGCAGCCGACCGTTGAGCAGGTAGCCGCGCTGGACAACGGCGAGCACCGAGTTAGGTTCGGCGGTCGCCGACGGCTGCGCCGCCATCGCCTCATGCTGATTGGCGTCGAAGGGCTGACCCACCGGATTGAGCTCGACGATCCCGGCACGCTCCAGCGCCTTGGCCAGCAGGCGCTGGGTAGCCGCCTGCCCTTCCACCAAAGCCGCCGCGTCGGCCCGACCAGCGTTCTCGATGGCGAGGTCGAGACTGTCCTTCACGGGCAGCAGCTCTTGCGCAAACTTCTCCAGTGCATAGCGATGGGCGTTCTCGACGTCGCGCTGCGCGCGCTTGCGAACGTTGTCGAGCTCGGCCATCGCGCGCAGCGCCTGGTCCCGCGCGCTCTGGCCCTGTCCCTGAACATCGACGAGTTGCGCCTGCAGCGCGGCGAGCTGCTCGCGCAGCGCGGTGAGCTCGGCATTGGCACCCGGCGCTGGCTCGGTACCCGCGGCACTCACCGCACCCCCGGGCTGCTGACCGGCGCCCGTCGCGGCAAGATCTGCGCCCTGAGGCTGGAAGGGGCTGAATGATGGATCGCCATTGCCACTCATTTTATTTTCCCTGAATTATCAATAGTTTGCAGGAATATTCTGACGCGGGTTCTTGAGGCGAGGTGCGCTCTTTGCGGCAAGATTGGGGCGAGTCCGGAGATTTCAAGGGCTGTTGTCAGGCCGTGGTGCCAGCCCGGCTGATCTCGCCGTGACCAACGCCCGGCGCCGCGGCTCCCAGCGCCTCGGATCCGCGCGTCCCGCACCCGCGGTCTGCGATTCAGCGCCGCGAGCTGAGAGCGGAGCCGAGCAGCCGCGCCGTCATGTCGACGATCGGAATGACCCGCTCGTAGGCCATGCGGGTCGGGCCGATCACACCAATCACCCCCATCACTCCTTCGTCGCCGGCGTAAGGGGCGGTGATGACACTGCAGTCGTCAAGAATCTGATAGCCGGATTCCTTGCCGATGAAGATCTGCACCCCCTCGGCATGCAGACTCTGATCGAGCAGGTGCAGGAAGTCGCGCTTCTCGTTGAACGCCTCGAAGAGACGCTTGAGTTTCTCCACGCTGGTGAGTTGCGCAGCCCCCATCAGGTTGGTCTCGCCGGCCACGATGTAGTCGAGACCACTGCCCGCCGACGGGTCGCCGCGCTCGAAGACTTTCTGGGCCACGGTGATGGCATCGAGCATCAGAGAGTTCATGTGCTCGCGCGCTTCCTGAAGCTGCCGCAGGATCTCCTGACGGGCAGCCTCCGGAGTACGACCGACCAGCGTCTCGTTCAGATACTGGGCAGCGCGCCGCAGCTCCTCGGCCGTGTGATGCCTCGACAGCTGGATGATGCGGTTCTGCACCTCGCGGTCATTGAACACCATCACCACCAGAACCCGGTTTTCAGACAGGGCGACGAACTCGATCTGGGTGATCGCGGCCACCGCCGCCCGCGGCATGGTGACTACCCCCGCAAGACGCGTCACGTTCGACAGCAGTTGCGAGGCGTTGGCGACCAGCGCCTTCGGATCGTCGAGCGAGGCGCTGTCGAGGTGCCGCCGGACCTCGGCTGCCGCCGCGGCATCTATTGGCTGCGAACGCAGCAGGGTGTCGACGAAAAATCGATAGCCGCGGTCGGTTGGGATGCGTCCGGCGGAGGTATGCGGGGAGATGACGAAACCGAGTTCCTCGAGATCGGCCATCACGTTGCGGATCGTGGCCGACGAGAGCCGCAGCCCTGACTCGCGCGACAAGGCCCGGGAACCCACCGGCTGCCCGTCGCGGATGTAGCTCTCGACGAGCCTGCGCAGCAACTGCTGCGCCCGGTCGTTCAGCAGTTCGTAGTCATGGGGCATGGCGAAAAACTAACGACTTGCGCTTAACTGCGTCAAGCGATGCCGAGTATCCTTTGGTCCGATCACGCCGGCGTGATAAAAAAGCGCACTTTTTCCCCGGGGCAGCCCATGTCCGAAATCCGCCGCGTCGCCCTCGTCTCGCGCTTCGCCGACAGCCGCGTCGTGGAAAGCGCCGTGCTGCTGGCCGAGCACCTCGGCGGCCGGGGGATCGAGGTGCTGGCGCCCGCTGAAGAGGCCACCCGCCTGCCCGGGGTGGCGGCCCGCTTCGTCGACGAACACACCCTCGCCGAGCAGGCCAGCCTCGTCATTGCCATCGGCGGCGACGGTACCTTGCTCTACGCCGCACGCCTCGTCGCTGGCCGCGGCACGCCGCTGCTCGGCGTCAACCGCGGCCGGCTCGGCTTCCTGACCGATGTGATGCCCGAGGACATGGTCGGATCCGTCGACGCCGCGCTGGCGGGCGAGTGTCAGCGCGATGAGCGCGCGCTGCTGCTGGCCGAGCTGCGCGCCGCCGATGGCGCCAGCGCGGCCGGCCTCGCCCTCAACGATGTCGTATTGCAGACCAGTCGCAGCAGCCACCTCATCGACTTCGAGACCTGGATCAACGGCCGCTTCGTCAACAGCCACGGCGGCGACGGACTCGTGGTCGCCAGCGCGACCGGCTCGACAGCCTACGCGCTGTCGTGCGGCGGTCCCATCATCGAGCCGGACCTCGAAGTGGTGGTGGTCACGCCCATCTGTCCGCACACCCTCTCCGACCGGCCTATCGTGGTGTCAGCCCGCTCGGTCATCGAGGTGCGGCTGGTCGATCGCCCGGAATCGACCGCCGAGATCGCCTGCGATGGGCGCATCCTCGGCAAGCTGAACCCGGGCGACACGCTCACGGTCCGGGCCGCGGCCCCACGGATCACCCTCCTGCACCCTGCTGGCTACGACTACTTCCGCCTGCTGCGCAGCAAGCTCAACTGGGGCCGGCGCAGCTTCGATCCGCAACATTGAGCCCCATCTCCATGCTCTCGCACCTGCACATCCGCGACTTCGCCATCATCGACACGATCGAGGTGGACCTCGGGCGCGGCCTGACGGTGCTCACGGGCGAGACTGGGGCGGGCAAGTCCATCCTTGTGGACGCGCTGCAGCTGGCCGTTGGCGGTCGCGGCGGTACCGAGGTCATCCGGCACGGGGCCGCCCGCGCCGAGATTGCCGCCACCTTCGACATCTCCGCCGCCACGCCGGGGTTGCGGGCGTTGCTCGACGAGCAGAGCATCGACACCGAGGACGAACTGGTGGTACGGCGCGTCATCACCCGCGAGGGCAAGTCACGCGCCTACCTCAACGGCCAGCAGGTGCCCCTGCAGGTGCTGCGCGAGGTCGGCGAGTCCCTTGCCGAAATCCACGGCCAGCACGAGTTCCAGACCCTGGTGCGCGGCAGCGCCCAACGGGCGCTGCTTGACGCATACGCGGGCTGCGCCGAGCTGGCGGCTGAGGTCGCCAATCTGCATCGCGAGCGACTCGCGCGCAGCGCCGAACTGGAAGCGCTGGCGGCCGCAGCCCGCGACCGCGACGCCCGTCTCGACCTGCTGCGCCACCAGAGCGTCGAGCTCACCGCGCTGGCCCTGCGCGCCGGCGAGCTCGACAGCCTCGCCGAGGAGCGCAACCGACTCGCCAACTCGGGGCGTCTCGCCGAGTCGGCGCGAGCGGCCATCGACCTGCTCTATGAGGCTGAGGGAGCCAACGCGCACGCAGCCGCCGCCCGCGCCGTGGCGCTCCTGCGGCAGGCGGCGGCTCTCGATCCGCGGCTCGGCGACAGCCTGCCCGCCCTCGAGGAAGCCGTCATTCGCATCGCCGAGGGCGCGCGCGAACTCACCCGCTACCTCGACTCGCTCGAGGCCGATCCGCGGCGGCAGGAGG
>JBILMF010000145.1:0-7352 GCA_044375655.1 Steroidobacteraceae bacterium
CAACGGTTCACTGCGAGACGAATGCCTGAACGTAAACTGGTTTGAAACGATTGACGAAGCAAGGGTAAATATCGAATCTTGGCGGGTCGATTACAACGAGAGTCGACCTCACCAGGGTCTCAACGACTTGGCGCCCGTACAATATGCCCGGAAAATGGCTTCGAGAACGATGGATCAGAGTGTCATCAACGCCGGAAACTAACTCTGAACTTGGTCCAAGAAGCTCAAGCGGTTCAAGAAAGCCATCATCCCAAGAATCAATCGGCCCGAAAATCACCTAGCAGGTCATGAACTCGCCGGGTCCGAACCGGGCGCGTCAGACGTCGTACCCGGGGCTTCTCTGCTTGCGTCGCGCGACACGGATTGCGCTACGGGTGAACCGCGGCGCTCGTAGTTGCATAGCACGGCGCGAAGGTAACGAACGCAGCGATCATCCCCTTTGGCTCGCCGCATTCGGGTAGGCACCCCATTCGCCCTTAAGGTGCCGCTAGTCGACCCGCAGCTCGTACGACCGCCACGGCCTCCGCCGCGAGCGAGCTGCGGTCGATCTTGTGGGTTCCGGCGACCGGCAGTTCCTCGCGCAGCAGGATGAATCGGGGGTGAGCGTAAGCCGGTCCGTGATCCAGCGCGTAGCGTCGCAGCGCTTCGCTATCCAGCGTGGCACCGGGACGGGGCACAACGAAGGCAACGGGAATCGCGCCCTTGACGTCGTCTGGCGCGCTGACCACGGCCGCCTGCGCGACGTCTGGATGCCGCTCCAGCAGCTTCTCCACTTCGCCCGGATAGACGTTCTCGCCACCACAAACGAACATGTCGTCAGCGCGACCGACAAAAAAATGGAAGCCGTCGCGGTCCCGGCGCATCACGTCGCCGGTGAGATAGTAGCCGTCGCGCATGCGGGCCGCTGTGACGTCCGGTAGGTTGAGATAGCCGCGCATCAACGCAGGAGTCCGAACCGCAAGAACCCCTTCGTCAGGCGTCACTCCGTCGACGAGCGCGCACTCGACCCCCGGCATCGGTACCCCGAGCGAGAGCGGAGGCGTCGGAATGCTGTCGGGATGTGGGCCGAACACGCCTGGGCCCACTTCCGTCGTGCCATAGCCGTTTCGGATCGTGGCGTTCGGAAATGTACGCTGCACCTCGCCGAGCAGGGCGTCCGTCAGCGGCGCTGAACCAATCGATATCTCGCGGACGGACGAGAAGTCGAGACGCTCGACCAGATCCCGCTCGCGCACCATCAGCGCGAACATCGTAGGAATCCCTGAGAGCACCGCGCAGCGCCAACTCGCGACCGCTTCCAGGTACACACGTGCCTCGAACCGCGGCATCGTTATCAGAGTCGTTCGGCTGGCAAGGGCGACGCACGAAAAGAACAAACCGTTCATGTGGTACAGCGGTGCCACCACGAGCGTACAGCGTTGCGGCTGGTCTTCGTCCAGCGGCTGCAGATAGCGTTCGAGCGCCCAAAGTTGGCCGCGATGGTCCAGCGGTACGCCCTTCGGCAGGCCGGTGGAGCCGGACGTGTAAAGAATTTCGGCCAGATCATCGGCCGCCGGCTCGAACTTGGGATCAGCTCCGGGGTCCAGCAGTTCCTCGAACCCGTCCCCGCCCCTGGCATCGAAGTTCACGAGCGGTGTTCCGGTCGGCACGAGCGCGGCTCGTGCGGCATCGGCCAGCGCCAAGCCGATTCCGCTGTCCCGAAATACGTGCGCCACCGTCGATGCCGGCAGCCGGTAGTTGATCGGCACAGCGACCGCACCGGCGCGCAGGCATCCAAAGTAACCGAGGACGAATTCCAGCCGGTTCTGCGAAAGAATGCCGACGCGATCGCCCGGACTGATCCCGCGCCGGCGAAGCCCGCGGGCAACCGCCACGATCAGCGCATCGAGTTCCGCCGCGGTACAGCGCCGTGGTGCATCCGGCACCCGCAGATCGACGTAGGCGAGTCGACTGGAAAGCGTCGGCAGCCGCAGGATATCGCCGAGGTTGACGAGGGCAGACACGGGGCTGTCAGGGAACGAGCAGAACTTTGCCGACAACCTCGCGATCCTCGAGCAAACGCTCTGCCTCGGCCGCCTCGGCCAGCGGCAGCACCTTGTCGATCACCGGCTGCAACTTGCCGGCCGCGACCAGGTCGAGCAGCGTCACGAGGTCATCTTTAAGCCAGCCATCGGAGCCAATCATCGTCTGCTCGAACGTCCACCAGTAGCGAGCATCGATCTGCAGGTTGAACCCGGCGGTGGCGCCGCAGCACAGGATGCGACCCCCGAGGGTCACGCTTTTCTGCGTGTCGACCAAGGTGTCACCACCCGTGAAGTTGACGGCCACGTTGACGCCGCCGCCGCCGGTGATCCGCGGCTTTCCGTATAGCGCTCGCACGCCCTCCCGGAACGGGGTCTTTACGTAGTCGATCACGTGGTCGGCTCCGAGCGCACGGAGTCGCTCGAGCTTGTCCTCGCGACTGGCGCACGCGACCACTTCAGCGCCCAACATCTTGGCCAGCTGAACGCAGGCGACACCGACACCGCCGCTGGCACCCAAGACCAGTACGCGCTCGCCGGCGCTGACGCCGCCGCGAACGATCATCATGCGGTAGGCGGTGCCGTACGCGAGCGGCAGTGCGGCGGCTGCCTCGAAGCTGACCCGGTCGGGTAGCCGGATCAGCATCGAAGGGCGGACAACGACGAACTCGGCACGCCCGCCGTCCAAGGTCTCGCCGATCATGCCGAACCGGTTGCCCTCGCGGAGGACCGGGTCAACGAGCACACGGGCGCCGAGCCAAACGCAGTCGACGCCTTCGCCCACCGACTCTACGGTTCCCGCCACGTCCGAGCCGGCGATCACGGGAAGGCGAATGTTCACGCCGGGCATGCCGCGCCGGGTGAAGATGTCGTGGAAGTTCAAAGCTGTCGCGGCGACGCGCACGCGAACCTCTCCGGGGCCGGGCGCCGGTTCGGGGTGAGCGGTCGTGTATTCCAGTACATCGCGCCCACCGTGCGCGGTTGTCAGCACAGCTCGCATCGTCGGTTCTCCCCTCGTCAGCCCGGCTGCGTGCCGTAGCACCCCCGGCCGAGAGCCACCAGCCTTCCTTCGGCGTCCAGGACTTCAACGTCCACCACACCGACGGTGCGACCCGCCCGGCGAACGGTCGCGCGAGCCTCCAGGTCCCCCCCGCCCGCCGGACGCAGGTAATCGACCCGGAAGTTGATCGTTGGCACTCCATAGCCCAGCACGGCAATGAGTGCGAAGTCCCCGGCGATGTCTATAACGCTCGCGATAACTCCGCCGTGATACTGCTCCGCGCCGTCCCCCCGTCTGATCTGTTCGTTCCACCGCGAACGGATCACGACCCGTTGGGCAACGCTGTCGACGTCGCCGAGGGACAACCCGAGCATGCGGTGGAACGGACTGCTCGAGAGAAACTCCTCGAGGGTGTCGCGCGAGGCAGCAGTTCGCGGCATGCTCATCGCGCCGACGGGTTCGCCGCCGGGAATCTCTTCGCCGCAGCTTCGAGCATCGCCTGCAACTCGCCCTCCGAATACCACCGACCGTTCACCATCACGCCGCGGCGGCGCCACAAGTTGTCAAGGTCGTCGAGCGGATTGCCGTCCACAAGCAACAGATCGGCCCGCTTGCCGACCTCGACCGTGCCCGCCTCGGCGTCGATCCCTAGGAAGCGGGGCGGATTCGCGGTCGCGGCGCGCAGGGCACGGAAGGGTGAGAGTCCTGCCGCCACGAAGTGCTTGATCTCGTCGATCGGCGTGTAGCCCGGGATTAGGAATGGCAGCAGGCTGTCGGTTCCTACTAGGAGACCGCCACCGGCCTCGTCGAGCATTCGCAGCAGGCGGTAACGCTGTGGCAACGACTTACGCAGCGCGTCGCGCGAGTCGGTCGAGAAGATCGCATCGAGGTGGCTGCTCGCAAGTGTCTCGCGCATGCGAGGGTGCACGAGCCTGAAGCGCGGATCGCTGACCGCGCGTGCACGGCCGGCGGAATCCGACATTTGTGCGTCGATCACGAACGTCGGGCAGTTCCACGTTCCCGCGGCTACCGTTTTTGCGACCAAGTCGCGCATGCGCTCGTCGCTGATCCGAAGCCACGAGGAAAACCGTTCCGCGTTGCGGCCGCCGTCCATCAGCAACGCCTGGGGCCGCACCGCATCGTAGTCGTAGCCACGGAAGTGCTCGATCGAGTATTGCCGTGCTGCGAGCGCCGCGTCGATCCCTACCGAAAAGGGCACGTGACCGACCACGGGGATGCCACGTTCGGCCGCTGCATCCAAAAGAGCGGCATAAACTTGCCGCGGCAACTCGTTGTAAACCTTGATCTGACGGTACCCGTCGCGCACGAATCCTGCGACCAGGTCGTCGACCTTCGCGCCCTCCCCCAGCTTGATAGACCACCCCCAAACGGGGTTCGGACCGTCCACTAGATTGGTGGCCGTGAAGATCCGTGGGCCAAGAAGTTCGCCGGAGTCGACGCGGCGCGCGTACTCGAGATGAGCAACGCTGCCGGCCATGTTGCGGACCAATGTCACGCCCGTCGCCAAGTAGCTGAGCATCTGCGCGCGCGCGACCGAATCGTCGCCGAGCTTGCCGTCGGTACTCGCGTAGCCGGCGAGATGGGCGTGCATGTCCGCGAGGCCCGGCAGCAGCGTCGCGCCGCGGCCGTCGATCCGCCGGGCCTTCGCCGGTACCCGGGACCGCTCACGCGCCTCCACCGAGACGATCCGGCCGTTATCGACGACCACCGTCTGATCGCGGAGCACGCGGTCGGTGTCCATCGGCAGTACGTCCACCCCGACGAACGCGATTGGTGCGTGCGCTGGGGCGCGGGCCAACGCCGATGGCGCTGTGGTCAGCAGCGTGGCGGCGAGCACGCCGATGGCGGCGTACCAGACAGGGCGGTGAAACGTCCTGTGGCAGCCGTGTGATTCGAGGTCCATGGATGACTCCGGCCGCTGAGCGAATCTCGGTCCATATTGACGCACCGTTCAAGACCGTGAGTTGTGACGGCGGATGTCGTAATGCTGCAATCGGTCGGTGCAGACGGCGGGGAGGCGTTGAGCCGGCGGTTCCCAGTATCCTCGGCTCGCGTCCTAACTGAGGGCCATCCAGTGACCGCGTCCTACGTCGTTCGTGCATTCGCGCTGCTCCCCTTCACGATTTGCCCCGGCGCGCTCGGTGCGACCTCGGGTTCCGCGCCGGACGTGCCTCCTCCGCGTCTGTCGGTGGATTCCTCGACGGGGACCTTTGCCGACCCCGTGGTCGTGCGCGTCACCGGCGCGCCGCCAGGCGCCGCGGTGCGGCTGCGGCTGTCGTTCGCCGACGGCGCGGGCACGCGTTGGACCGCGGAGGGGCGCTACTTCGCGAGTCCGACGGGCGAAGTCGATACGCGGCTCCACGCCTCCGTTGGAGGGACCTACACCGGCGCCGGCGCGGCGCAGCTCCTTTGTTCCGTCCTGCCGGTTGCTTCTGAACGACTGGAGAGCCACATTGCCGCGCTGCCGGACGCGAGCCCGCCGCGGGTATCGCCCGTCGTGTCCGACGAGCGACCGATTCGGCTGTCCGTCGAAGCCGAGATCGCCGGTGGACCCGCGCTGCTGGCCGAGGCGACCCGCGGGTACGGGGGGCCGGGCGTAGACGCGCTAGCGGTCGACACCGAGCAGGTCAAGGGTACGTTCTACCGCCCGCGGACCGCGTCGGGTCTGCCGGTCGTCGTAATCGGCGGATCAGGCGGCGGCGTCCCGTGGCAGCAGGCGGCGCTGCTGGCTGCGGAGGGTCATCCGGCGTTGGCGGTGGCGTACTTCGCGTTCCCCGGTTTGTCGGCGGATCTGCGCGATGTGCCGATCGAACGATTCGTGGCTGCGACCGACTGGCTGCGAGGGCAAACCGGGCAACAGTCGATCGGCGTGATCGGCACGTCGCGCGGGTCTGAGGCCGCCGCGCTGCTCGCGACGTACTTCCCCGCGGGCATCAGTCGCGTCGTGCTGCTCGTACCGTCGCACGTCGTCAACGGCGGTTTCGGGCCAGGCGTTAGCGGGCCGGCGGCCGCCTGGACGCTGCGCGGCCGGCCGGTGCCGTTCGTGACGTCAACCCGCCAACAGCAGACGCGCATGGCCCGGGCGCTGGCACAGGACGGCGCCCGCGCGCCAGGCTTCGTCGGCACGCCGACATTTCTTGAGAGCTGGGTCGCACCTGGTGCCGAGGATCGCTACGGCATTCCGCTCGAGCGCTTTCCTGGGCGTGTCCTCGCGATCGGCGGCGCGGCCGATACCATGTGGCCGTCGGCCGTCGGCGCAGCGCGGATCGTCGAACGCGTTCGTCGCACGGGTGCACCGGACCGGGCGCGCGCCGTCATTCTCGAGGGCGCCGGCCACTCGATCTCCGTACCGCCGTTCGCCAACGCCATGTCGCACTTCTCCGTCCACCCCGTGGCAAAGCAGTTCGTCTCCGTCGGTGGCGTTCCCCGCTATAACTGCGAGGGCAAATTCGAGGCGTGGAAGGCGCTGCGCGAGTTCCTTGCTTGAGCCCTGGACGAAACCGCCGAAGCCCGCCCCGCCGTGCCCACGCCGGCGGTGCGTCGGTGCAGCGATCCAGCGCAAATCCGCCCGTCCGGCGGCGGAACGGCAACGTCACGCTGGACTCCGCTGGCCTGATCGTCACGCGCCAGCCAATCGTCGGCTCCGAGCAATCGGAAGCCGAGCGCATCCTCGACACGCTGCTCGGCGGCGCACCCCAAGACGGTTCTGCACCGCTCGACCTCTCGCGCAGCGGCGGCAGGCGCTACGGCTCCCGGCAAGGAGTCCGCTACTTCCTCGCTGAATCAGAGGGTGACGGCTACTGGGACTTCTACCGCGCGTCCGACCTCTTGATGATCTCCGTAACGGATGCGGTCTATGCGACCGAGCGATGGCTGCGGGTGCAGGGCGATGCCTTCTTCAAGGTTCGCATCTTGCTCGCGGGCGAACTCCGGAACGAGTACGGCAACGTATTGGCGCGGGGTCCCCAAGGGCTGCTGTACGTCTCGCCGAAGGCGAGTCGCGAGGGCTACGCGGTTGCCCCGGGTCAGCCGCTGCGCATGGTGGTCCTCCACGGCCGGCCTGAGCTAATCACCACGCGGCTCGGCCTCGACCCGCAGGCGCTCCCCGCGCCAATCGACGTGCTGTTCGGGGCCGACCCGCGTCCACGCCGCCTGCGTATCGGCCTGAGCCCAGACCTGGTCCGCGCGTCGAACCGGATCGTCGAGTCGAGGAACGTGGTTCCGGCGCAGCTCCGCGGTCCGCACCTCGAATCGCTCGCGCTACAGATCGTCACGGAGTTGCTGATCGATCTTGACGCACAGCAAAACGC
>JBILMF010000028.1:0-26325 GCA_044375655.1 Steroidobacteraceae bacterium
TGATCGACGGCAAGGCTGTCGCCCTTGCCGGCCAGTACCTCGGCGACGACGCAGTCCTGCGAGGCGAAGAGGATGTTCTCCATCTTCATGGCCTCGATCGCGGCAAGCCGTTCGCCGGCACGCACGGTTTGGCCAGGCTGCACCGCCACATCGACCAGCAGGCCGGGCATGGGCGACAACAGTACCTTCGACAGATCCGGCGGCGCCTTGAACGGCATCAGCGCCTCGAGCTGGGCATGGCGCGGCGAGAACACCTTGGCGAACAGGCTCGAGCCATTGTGGCTGATGCGGTAGCCGAGTCCGATGCGCTCGATCTGCGCGCAGAACGCCTTGCCGTCGAAGTGGCCGTGCACGGCGACGTCGCGCAGGTTGTCCTCGAAGGACACCTCGTGGACCTGCCCGGCGATGCCGACGTGGAACATCGAGTCGATGGGCCGCACCGTCACCGGGATCTCGTCGCGGCGCCCCGAGTCGTCCCGCAGTACGACGACGAAGTCTTCGCGGATGCGTACCTCGCGGTGGCGCCGCTGGCCGGTGAGACGCGCCGCCCGTTCGCGCGAGCGGCGGTGCGACACCGCGGCGAGCGACAGCAGGAAGCCCGGCTCTTCGTGCGGTACGGCCGCCGACGAGAAGCCCTTCGGATACTGCTCGGCGATGAAGCCGGTGTTGAAATCGCCGGCGACGAAACGCGGATGCGCAAGCAGCGCCGATTGGAAGGGGACGTTGCTGGAGATGCCGCGGATGACGAAGCCGTTGAGCGCCTCGCGCATGCGGCTGATGGCCTCGTTGCGGTCGGCGCCGCTGGTGATCAGCTTGGCGATCATCGAGTCATAGAACATCGGGATCTCGCCGCCCTCGTAGACCCCGGTGTCGACCCGCACACCGCCCTCCGCAGGCACCGGTTGCGCGGCCTCCATGGTGGCGGTCGGCGGCCGGTACTTCACCAGCCGGCCGGTGGAGGGCAGGAAGTTGCGGAACGGGTCCTCGGCGTTGATGCGGCACTCGATCGCCCAGCCATTGCGGCGGATGTCCTGCTGGCGGAAGGCGAGCTTCTCGCCGGCTGCGACCCGGATCATCTGCTCCACGAGGTCGAGCCCGGTGATGCACTCCGTCACCGGATGCTCCACCTGCAGGCGGGTGTTCATCTCCAGGAAATAGAAGCTGCGGTCCTTGCCGACCACGAACTCCACCGTGCCGGCGCTCTGATAGTCGACCGCCCGCGCCAGCGCCACGGCCTGCTCGCCCATGGCCTTGCGCGTCGCCTCGTCGAGGAAGGGGCTCGGCGCCTCCTCGATCACTTTCTGGTGACGACGCTGGATCGAGCACTCGCGCTCCCAGAGATAGACGATGTTGCCGTGGGCATCACCCAGCACCTGGATCTCGATGTGCCGCGGCTCCTCGACGAACTTCTCGATGAATACGCGGTCGTCGCCGAAACTGTTGCGGGCCTCGTTGCGGCAGGATGCGAAACCCTCGTGGGCGTCCTTGTCGTTCCAGGCGACGCGCAGGCCCTTGCCACCGCCGCCGGCACTCGCCTTGATCATCACCGGATAGCCGATGTCGCGAGCGATCTCGACCGCACGCTCCGGCGATTCGATCGGTTTGTTCCACCCGGGGATGGTGTTTACCTTCGCCTTCGCAGCCAGCTCCTTGGAGGCGATCTTGTCGCCCATCGCCGCGATCGAGCCGTGTTTGGGCCCGATGAAGACGATGCCCTGCTCTTCGACGCGCCGCGAGAATTCGGCGTTCTCCGACAGGAAGCCGTAGCCGGGGTGGATCGCCTCGGCGCCGGTCCGGCGGCAGGCGTCGATGATGCGGTCGGCGACGAGGTAGGACTCGCGCGAGGGCGCGGGCCCGATGAGCACCGCCTCGTCGGCGAGCTCGACGTGACGCGCGTCCTTGTCGGCCTCCGAGTACACCGCGACGGTACGGATGCCCATGCGCCGCGCGGTCTTGATGACGCGGCAGGCGATTTCGCCACGATTGGCGATGAGGATCTTGGTGAACATGTTGCGTACTGCTCCCGTGGCCGCGGTCAAAGGGGGATGTTGCCGTGCTTGCGCCACGGTTCCTCGACCTTCTTGTCGCGCAGCACGACCAGCGCGCGGCAGATCCGTCGTCGCGTGCCGTGCGGCATGATCACGTCGTCTATGTAGCCGCGCGCGCCCGCGATGAACGGGTTGGCGAATTTCGTACGGTACTCCGCCTCGCGCGCCGCCAGCTTCGCGGGGTCCGACTTCTCCTCGCGGAAGATGATCTCGACCGCGCCCTTCGCGCCCATCACCGCGATTTCGGCGTTCGGCCAGGCGAAATTGACGTCGCCGCGCAGATGCTTGGAGGCCATCACGTCGTAGGCGCCGCCGTAGGCCTTGCGGGTGATGACGGTGATCTTCGGCACCGTGCATTCGGCGTAGGCGTACAGCAGCTTCGCGCCGTGCTTGATGATGCCGCCGTACTCCTGCGCGGTGCCGGGCATGAAGCCGGGCACATCGACGAAAGTGACCACCGGAATGCCGAAGGCGTCGCAGAAGCGCACGAAGCGCGCCGCCTTGATACTGCTCTTGATGTCGAGACAGCCGGCGAGCACCAGCGGCTGGTTGGCAACGATGCCGACGACCTGTCCGTCGAGGCGGGCGAAACCGATGATGATGTTCTTCGCGTAGTCGGGCTGCAGCTCGAAGAATTCGCCGTCGTCGACGACCTTGCCGATCAGCTCCTTCATGTCGTAGGGCTTGTTGGGGTTGTCAGGCACGAGCGTATCGAGCGAGTAGTCGTCGCGATCCGGCGGATCAAAGGCCTCGCGCATCGGCGGCTTGTCACGGTTGTTGGCCGGCAGATAGTTGAAGAAGCGGCGCAGCATCAGGATCGCCTCGACGTCGTTGTCGAAGGCGAGATCGGCGACACCGCTGCGGGTCGTGTGGGTCACGGCACCGCCAAGATCCTCTGCGGTGACCTCCTCGTGCGTCACGGTCTTCACCACTTCGGGGCCGGTGACGAACATGTAGGAGCTGTCCTTCACCATGAAGATGAAGTCGGTAAGCGCGGGACTGTAGACGGCACCGCCCGCACAGGGGCCCATGATGAGGCTGATCTGCGGCACCACCCCGGAAGCGGTCACGTTGCGCTGGAACACCTCGGCATAGCCGCCGAGCGAGGCGACGCCCTCCTGGATGCGTGCGCCGCCGGAATCGTTGATCCCGATGACCGGCGCACCCACCTTCATCGCGGTATCCATGACCTTGCAGATCTTCTGCGCGTGGGCCTCCGAGAGCGACCCGCCGAATACCGTGAAGTCCTGGCTGAAGACGAACACGAGGCGGCCGTTGATGAAGCCGCAGCCGGTGACCACGCCGTCGCCCGGCACCTTCTGCTCCTGCATGCCGAAGTCGCTGCAGCGGTGCTCGACGAACATGTCCCACTCCTCGAACGAGCCATCGTCGAGCAGCAGCTCGACGCGTTCGCGCGCCGTGAGCTTGCCTTTGGCATGTTGCGCGGCGATGCGTTTCGGTCCGCCGCCCTGGCGGGCCTGCGCGCGCTTTTCCTCGAGCTGGTGAATGATGTCGTGCATGGAGATTCCCCGTCTGGATACCGTGAAACTTTGCGTGAAACTGTGTGTGAAGCGAATCGCTCGCACCGCACCCGGGACTGCCCGCCCGGAATCAATGTGCCTCGAACAGGTCGAGCAGACGCCGTGCCGCGGAGGACGGCGCGACACGGCCGCGGGCGACGTCGTCGAGCGCCTGCGGCAGCGCGGCGCGCACTGCGGCGCTGTCGCGGAAGTCGGCGAGCAGGCGGGCGTGCACCTGGTCCCACATCCACCGCAGCGACTGCTCGCGCCGGCGCGCAGCGAACTCGCCGCTGCGCTCGCGCAGGCCGCGGAAGTCGCTGACGTTCGCCCAGAAGGCCTCTAGTCCGTCGGCCTTGAGAGCACTGCCGCGCATCACGCGGGTCTGCCAGCGTGTCTCGTCGTGCGTGCCTGGCGCACCCGTGAAGCGCAGCACGCGCAGCGCCGAGGTGATCTGTGCCTGGGCGCGCAGCGCGGCGTCCGGGTCGAGATCGGCCTTGTTGATGACGATCAGGTCGGCGAGTTCCATGATGCCCTTCTTCATGGCCTGCAGATCGTCGCCCGCATTCGGCAGTTGCAGCAGCACGAACATGTCCGTCATGCCGGCCACCGCGGTCTCCGACTGGCCAACGCCCACGGTCTCGACGATGACGACATCATGGCCCGCGGCTTCGCAGACCAGCATGGCCTCGCGGGTCTTCTCGGCGACTCCACCGAGCGTGCCCGAGGAGGGACTCGGCCGGATGTAGGCCCGCTCCGCAACCGACAGACGCTCCATGCGCGTCTTGTCGCCGAGGATCGAGCCGCCCGAGACCCCCGAGGATGGATCCACGGCGAGCACCGCGACCTTGTGGCCGCGCGCGAGCAGGAACATGCCGAGCGCCTCGATGAAGGTCGACTTACCGACTCCGGGTACGCCCGAGATGCCGAGCCGCAGCGCGCGGCCCGTGTGCGGCAGCAAGGCATCGAGCAGCGCGTCGGCCCGCAGGCGGTGGTCGGCACGGGTCGACTCGAGCAGCGTGATCGCCTTGGCGATCGCGCGTCGATCGCCGGCCAGCACGCCCTCGAGCAGCCGCTGGTCATCCTGCTCAGGCGGCGCCACAGGCACGCTTGATGTGGTCGAGCACGTCGCGGGCGCTGTCCGGGATCGGCGTGCCGGGTCCATAGATGCCCTTGACGCCAGCCGCGTAGAGGAAAGCGTAATCCTGCTGCGGCACCACGCCGCCTACAAACACGATGGTCTCGGGAGAGCCTTGCTCGCGCAGCGCCCGGATGATCTCCGGCACGAGCGTCTTGTGGCCGGCGGCGAGGGTGCTGACGCCCACGGCATGCACGTCGTTTTCGATCGCTTGGCGCGCACACTCCTCGGGGGTCTGGAACAGCGGCCCGACATCGACATCGAAACCGAGGTCTGCGAACGCGCTGGCCACCACTTTCGCGCCGCGGTCGTGTCCGTCCTGGCCGAGCTTGGCGATCATCACCCGCGGCCGGCGGCCGTGGTCCGTGGCAAAGGCGGCTATGTCGGCCTGTAGCGACCGCCAATCCTCCTGCGACTCGTAGGCTCCCGCGTACACGCCGCTCACCTCCTGCGAATTCGCGCGGTGCCGGCCCCAGACCTGCTCGAGCGCATCGCTGACTTCGCCCACCGTCGCCCGCAGCCGCATCGCCTCGATGGCGAGCGCGAGCAGGTTACCGCTGCCGGACTTTGCCGCAGCGGTCAGCGCCGCCAGCGCGGCTGCGACTGCGGCCGCGTCGCGGGAGGCGCGCAGCCGCTGCAGTCTCGCGATCTGGTTCTCGCGCACCGCCACGTTGTCGATCTCGAGGATCTCGACCGGATCCTCCTTGTCGAGCCTGAATTTGTTGACGCCGATGATGACGTCGCGGCCGGAGTCGATGCGTGCCTGCTTCTCGGCGGCGCTCGCCTCGATACGCAGCTTAGCCCAGCCGCTCTCCACGGCGCGTGTCATGCCGCCCAGGGCGTCGACCTCGCCGATGATCGCCCAGGCCTTGTCGGCCATCTCCTGCGTCAGGCTCTCCATCATGTAGCTGCCGGCCCAGGGGTCGACCACGCTGGTGATGTGCGTCTCTTCCTGCAGGATGAGTTGCGTGTTGCGGGCGATGCGCGCACTGAACTCGGTGGGCAGGGCGATCGCCTCGTCGAAGGAGTTCGTGTGCAGGCTCTGCGTGCCGCCGAACACCGCCGCCATCGCCTCGATGGTGGTACGCACGATGTTGTTGTACGGATCCTGCTCGGTGAGGCTCCAGCCGGAGGTCTGGCAATGCGTGCGCAGCATCAGGCTCTTCGGGTTCTTGGCGCCGAAGCCCTGCATGATCCGCCACCACAGCAGCCGCGCCGCGCGCATCTTGGCGATCTCGAGGTAGAAGTTCATGCCGATCGCCCAGAAGAAGCTGAGTCGGCCGGCAAACTCATCGACATCGAGACCCTTGGCGAGCGCCGTCTTCACGTACTCCTTGCCGTCGGCCAGCGTGAAGGCGAGCTCGAGCGCCTGGTTCGCCCCGGCTTCCTGCATGTGGTAGCCGGAGATCGAGATCGAATTGAATTTCGGCATCTGCCGCGCGGTGTACTCGATGATGTCGCCGACGATGCGCATCGACGGCTCCGGCGGGTAGATGTAGGTGTTGCGGACCATGAACTCCTTGAGGATGTCGTTCTGGATGGTCCCCGAGAGCTGCGCGGGCGGGACGCCCTGCTCCTCGCCGGCGACCACATAGGCCGCGAGCACCGGCAGCACGGCGCCGTTCATGGTCATCGATACCGAGACGCGGTCGAGCGGTATGCCATCGAAGAGGATCTTCATGTCCTCCACGGAGTCGATCGCCACCCCGGCCTTGCCGACGTCGCCCTTGACCCGCGGATGGTCGCTGTCGTACCCGCGGTGGGTGGCAAGGTCGAAAGCGACCGAGACACCCTGACCACCTGCGGCCAGAGACTTGCGATAGAAGGCGTTCGACGCTTCGGCGGTGGAGAAACCCGCGTACTGACGGATCGTCCACGGACGCACCGCATACATGGTCGGCTGCGGGCCGCGCAGGAAAGGGGCGAAGCCGGGCAGCGTGTCCGCGTACCGCAGGCCCTCGAGATCGGCTGCCGTGTACAGCGGCTTGACCTCGAGACCCTCCGGGGTCTTCCAGGTGAGTTTGGAGAGATCGCCGCCCGGGGCCGACTTGGCCGCGGCCTTCTCCCAGGCGCCGAGGTCGGCGGAAGTGCGGATGTCGTCGCTGTCCATGGCGTCCCTGTCCAAAGTTCCCTGCGAAGGTCGCCCGCGCCGCCCTCCCCCGGGGCCGGTCTGTGGACAACCTCGGCAGTGTACCCACCGGACCGCCCCGGGGGCGAGTCCGCGCGCTCGCCGGTCCGCCCGTCGAGCGCGTGACAAGGCGGTCGGTGGGCGGCACCCTTGGACCCGCCGCCTCAGGAGTCCCCGCCATGAGCCTTCGCCACCACGCTGCAGCCCTCGTCCTGATCCTGTTCGCCGCGCCCGCCTTCCCCGCCGCAGCGCAACAGGCTGTCGGCAGCGGCAGGGACGTCGGCACGGGCCCGATGACCCCGGCCTACCTGCTGGTCATGGGCAGCTCGACCAACGCCGAGGCCATGGGACGCTATGCGCGGACCCTGCCGCCCATCTACCGGGAGTTCGGCGGCTCCTATGTCGCCCTGGGCGGTGTCGGTCGGGGTCTGAAGGTGCTGGAAGGCGACTTCCCGTGGCAATCGTTAGTGCTTGCCAGTTTTAAGGACCCCCGGGGGCCGAACCGGTTCTGGTGGAGTCCACAGTACCGCGCCAGCGTCGAAATCAGGCGTGGCGCCGGTACGTTCAACGTAGTGACGCTGCCTGGCATCAGCGGCAATGGCGACCGCCCGGCCGGGCGCCCGGCGTACCTGATCACCATCGCCGCAGCCAACGACCCCGCGCAGGCGCGACAGCAGGCGGCCGCGGTGCTGCCGCTGCTGCGCGCCACGGATGCAAGGCTCATCGCCGGCGGCAGGCGCGAGGATATCGAGCTGCTGGAGGGGGAATTCGGCAACCTCGCCATCGACGTGCTGCAGTTCCCCTCGATGGCGGCGCTCGAGCGGTTCCACGCCGATCCGGCCTACCGGGAGCAGGCGGCGCTGCGCCGGCAGGCCAGCGTCTACACGGTGCTGGCGATCGAGAGCTTCGTGCCGCCCAACGGACCGCCGGCGACGGAATGAGAGAGGCCAACGCCCCGCGCTCCGGCGGCGCGTCAGACGTTGCGCATGATCGCTTCGAGCCGCGTGTTCGTCAGGCGATGGGCTTCCGGATGCACGGTGCCGATGACTGCGAACTCGGACTGCGCCGTGTTGCGTGAAACAGGCGTCGGCAGCGGGCGCAGGAAGGGATCGGTATAGACGGCGACCAGGGGGGTGTTGATCTTCTCGCCCCTCCTGACCACGACGCCCCGCTCGCCGTTCGCGAGCTCGACCACGCTGCCGGGCGGGAAGACGCCCATTTCCTTGACGAGCGCGGAGGCGTAGATGCTGCGATCTTCGTCGAGGAAGATCTTGCGCAACAGGCGATCGGCCGCCAGCGGCCCGTGGCCGGTGGTCTCGTGCAGGCCGGTAACGAAAGTGTCCGCACAACGCACCAGATTGGCGAGTTCGGAAACGTCGCGGATGCCGCGCGGGAACCCGGTGCCGTCGCTGCGCTCGTGATGCTGCTCCACGGCCTTGAGCAACACCGGGTCGGTGACGCCTGCCGCCCTGAGCATCTCGGAGCTTTGCAGGGGGTGTTCATGGATCTCCCGCCGCTGCGCGGCATTCGGTGGCTGGCGGCTCACGGCGAGGCGGCTAAGCAGCTTGAGGATGGCGACATTCATGGACAGCGCAGTCTTGGCGGCCAACGTGGCGTCCGCCGTCGTCCAGCCGAGACGCCGCGCCAGCATCATGGCGACTACCGCGACCTGCATCGAGTGGCGCACTCCGTAGGCGCTGCGATCCTCGAGCCCGGCGAGGATCACCTGCACGATGGCGAGGTCGGGATCGCGCCTGATCAGCGCCTCCATGGGCGCGCTCGCCTGCTGCAGGGTTTCGTCGAAGCGGTCCCGGGGGCCCTGCTCGAGCTGGCGCTCGATGCGCTGGCCGACCAGCTGCCAGACTTCCGGAAGCGCGGTGCTCGGCACATGATCGACGACGGAGGACGGGTCGGCGAGGTCCTCGATGCGTACCCTGACGCCGCGCTCGATCAGTGCGTCGAGCTGGGCGCGGGTTTCGACGACGGTCGACCTGGCGAGCAGCAGCAGGTCGTCTTCGTCGTAGATGTCGAAGGGCAGCACCCGGCCTTCGCCGATCTGCTCCTGCACCACTGACAACGGAACGTACTGCACGCGCTACCTCGGGAGACCCCGGCAAACGCGCGGTTCCGGGACCGGAACCGCGATGCCGCGTGGAGTATAGCGACGGCAGCCAACACGACGCATTGCGGCAAACCCGCATTTGCCCACCGAAACCTTTGAGCGGAAACTGCCCCGCGTTCCGCCCGGAAGCCAGCGAATGCGCATCGTGGCCCCGCGCGCCGGGGCCGGAACAACAACGAGGTGGGATCGATGGACAGCCAGCAGCAGATCGGCCAACTCGACGATGCGATCATGCAGACCCGTGCCCAGCACCGCAACGCCATGCTGACCTTGCGGGAGATGCAGCACGCCTACGGCCATTTCGTGCCCAGGAGCTTCCTCGAATTCCTCGGGTCCAAGGATATCGCCACGGTCGAGCTCGGCGACTTCGTCGAGATGAAGGCGAGCATCCTCTTCACGGACATCCGCAACTTCACGACGCTGTCGGAGGAGCTTTCGCCGGAGTAGATTTTCCGCTCGGCGGACGACGCCGTGAACGTGGCCTCGCGCATTCAGGACCTGACGCGGGTGCTCGGCACCAACATGCTGATCAGCGAGACGACTCACCTGAACCTCGATGATCTCGCCTCGCGTTCCACGCGCTTCGTGGACCGCATCCAGGTGAAGGGTCGGCATCGGCCGGTCTCCGTCTACGAAGTCTTCGACTTCGATGCGGAGGACCTGAAGCGCTCGAAGGTCATTGGTCTCGACCTGTTCGAGGATGGCGTGGCAAGCCTGCACTCCGGACAGTACCGCGAGGCCCACGAACTCTTTTCGCAGTACGCGCGCATCGCGCCGGAGGACAGGGTGCTCGGCATCTACCTCGAGCGCTGCATCGCCGGCGCGAAGCGCGAAAACCGCGGAGCGGCAGCGCGGGCCGACGAGGAGTTCGTCTGGAAGCCCGACTACGACACGGGACACGGCGTGATCGACGAGCAGCACCACAATCTCGTCGAGATCTACGACAACCTGCAGCACGCTGTCCGCGACGGCAGGCCCACGCGTATCGACCAGGTGCTGATGAACCTGAAGTGCTATTCCGTCGAACACTTCGCAGTCGAGGCGGAGCTGATGGAGAAGACGGGCTACCCGCTGATGAACGAGCACCTGCATGAGCACCGCCACTTCGTGCAGCGGCTGGAGCAGCTGTCACAGGCCATCCGTGGCTCCGGGC
The DNA here is from genome assembly GCA_044375655.1 of Steroidobacteraceae bacterium. Classification (GTDB taxonomy): domain Bacteria; phylum Pseudomonadota; class Gammaproteobacteria; order Steroidobacterales; family Steroidobacteraceae; genus UBA964. Next base: position 10,107 of record JBILMF010000028.1, read on the forward strand.
GCCGTGTCCGCACGATCGTATTCTGGATAAACATCTTCCTGTTTGACTGGCTCGCGGCACACTCGTCGAAGATCGACCGCCACCTCGCGAAGTTCATCTCGCGCGCCGACTCCTCGCGCGTCTAGCGGCCGACTACCGCGGCCTGCGCCTGCCACGCCGGGTAGTCGCCCTCGAGGTGCTTGAGGTTGGTGTAGCCCGCGGCGCGCAGCGCCTCGATCGCCATTGAGGCGCGGCCGCCGCCGCGGCAGTAGACGACGAGTTCGGCGTCACGCGCCGCCGCCACCGAGGCGGCAGGATCGGCGAGCACCGCGGTGTGCGCCACGTTGATGGCGCCGTCGACATGGCCGGCGGCGAACTCCTCGCTGCTGCGCACGTCGAGCACTACGGGCCGCGGCCCGGGCGCTGCCAGACGCGTCTTCAGGTCGGCAGCCGTGACAGCGGGCACCGAGGCGAGGATCGCGGCGGTACGCGCCGCAGTTGGGGCCGCCTGCGCGGCGTCGGCGCCAGCGGAGTGCGCCGCCGTCGGCGCGGTGCTGCCCGTGGCGGGCGTCGGCCGCTGCGGTACCTTGACGATCTTGCTCGTGTCGTAACCCATGTCGGCGACACGCTTGACGAGCGCTGCGTAGCGCGCGTCCTCGATGATCGGGGTGCGCGCCATGATCCAGACGTAGTCGCGGGCGCTGCGCGCGATGATCGTCTCGGTGTAGTCGGCGTCGAGATGCGAGATGACGAACTCGGCCTTGATCGGCCAGAAGAACTGCATGCCCCAGATGGCGTTGTTGGTGCCGGGCACCACGAACCCCCTCGGCTCGTAGCGCCGCGGCGGACCGTCGAATGCCCCCTTGTTGAAGGTGAAGGTGGTGCGGATGGTGCCGTCCGGCGCCAGTTCGTAGCTCTCGAGAGCGTTGTAGGCATCCCGCTCGATGAACGTCGGTATGACACCGATGACGTACCACGGACCCATGAAGCGGTTGAGATCGACCTTGTCGACCACCGGGACCGTCACTTTCTGTGGCGAGACGCCGCAGGCGGCAAGGGTCGCCAGCAGCAGTGAGGCGAGCGCCACGCGCAACAGTCGGGGCGCGGCCAGTGCGGGCGCGATGCGGCCCGGCAGCGCGGTAGGTATTGCCTGGTTCATTTCTGCTTCTCCGTTTGTCATGGAAGGATCGGTGGCCAGCCACCGACCTGCGGCGGTATCCGCCGAGGATTCATTCCGCGATATACCAGCGCCCCTCGACACGCTCGAGCACGTAGCGATCGTAGGGCAGGCCCTGCCCGGCGACGTCGTACACCGCCCGGTTGCCGCCCGCCTCGAAGACCGGTGCGGTGCGACGCACGATCCGCAAGGCCGCGATCAGCAACTCGCGGCTGGCGATGCTGCGGTTGCAGCTGCCGACGAGCGTATCCAGGGTACGACCGGAAAGCGTGCGCCGGAGTTCCGGGCTGAGGTGTTCGCGGTAGTAGCGGTCGCACTTGCCATCCACCAGCGTCTTTTCGCCCTGCTCGAGCAGGGCGAGGATTTCGGGCGTGTTGCGCGCCGGTGACGCCGTGCCGCCCCCACCGCCCGCGGAGGCGCCGCCGCCCGCAGAGGCGCCGCCGCCCGAGGAAGCGCCGCCGCCCGTGCCCCGCGAGCCCGCCGCGGTATCGCCGCCGGCCGCCGCCCCGCCGGGCCGACCCGCCGTGGCTGGTCGAAGCCCCGCGGTAACCGGGGGACTGCGGCCGTTTTGCAGATCGTCGATCTGCGCCTCCAGCTCCGGCGCAATCGCCGCCTTCCATTCGCGGCCGTAAGGCACGAGCGTGACCAGCTCGACGACCTCGACGCGGCCCCGGTCCCGAGGCTGACGCCCCTTGAGCACCACGTGCACCTGGTTGCCGTCGCGCACTGCCGTCAGCCCCTGCACCTTCTCGTAGGCCCGGCTGCGTGCCACGAGCCGTGGCGCGAGGCTGCGGAAGAGGTTGACGCTCGTCTGCCGCTCGATGTCAGCGAGGGGCATGGCGTCGCCGAACAGTCGCACGCGCATCGCCGATTCGCCACGCCCGGCCTCCTCGCGCAGGCGCTGCACCAGCATGATCCGCAGCCTATCGAGCTCGGCCGGGTGGATGGCGAAGGCCATCGCCTGCGCATCGCCGGCGGCCACTGCGGCGAGGTACTCGGCAGCCGCCCGCTCCTGGGCGGAACTCACCGCCTCCGCGGCCATCGCCCTCGAGGCCAACGCGCAGTACAGGGGTGCCAGCAGCAGCAGTCCAATCAGGGCAAGTCGGTTCATGGCAGACAGGCTTTCGGGATGGAACGGTTTCGGGGCCCGTGGTTTGACGGTCAGCGGCCTTCCGGGTTCGCCGGCGGCGGCGGGGTTGCGCCGGCGGTGTCGTGACGGCGCCCGAGCATCCAGCCGTTCACCGCCCAAGCCGCGGCGATCACCGCACCGACCAGTGCGGCACCGGCCGGAGAGGCGCTGATGGCGTCGAGGGCGCTCTTCGCCTGCGCGCCGACATAGTCGGCAGCGCGATACACCGGCACGTCCACGAAACTCTTGGCCTTGTACTTGGACTCGGTGTCGAGCGATCCCCAGAGCATCTCGCGGCCGGGCCGGATGAAGGCGTACTCCCCCCAGCGACGCAGCACAAGCAGCGCGGCAATGACCGCGAATACGTTGAACGAGGCAAGCAGCAGAAAGCCGCCGATCATCAGCACCGGCACGAAGGTCAGCAGAGTGCGTACGCCGAGCCGCGAGGCGATGCGTCCGGTGAGGAACAGCTGCGAGACGATGGTCAGCGACTGCACCACGAAGTCGATGCTGGCGAACACCTCGGTACGCCGCGTGGTGTCCTCGAAGGTTTCGGTGACGATGCGCAGCTGCTCGAAGTACAGGAAGGTGTTTACCGCCGACAGCAGCACGACGAAGCTCGCGATGCCGAGCAGGTAAGGCGAGCGCAGCACTATGAAGATGCCGGCGAGCGGGTTGCCGCCGAGTCCCTCGTCGCCCGAAGCGGGAGCGGACTTGGCGGACGGGTCGGCCGCCGGCCGCGTACGGCTCCAGATGCCGATCAGCACCCGCTGACAGACGATCGCCCCGAGAAAGCCCACCGTGCCGAGATAGAGCACCCCGGCGTTGCCGATCGTTTCCACCGTGAGCCGGGCCGTCAGTGGTCCCACCAGAGCACCGAGCGTACCGCCGGCGGCGATGAAGCCGAACAGGCGCTTGGTCTGCTCGCCGGAGAACATCTCCAACAGGAAGCTCCAGAACACCGACACCAGCATCAGGTTGATGACGCTGATCCACACGTAGAAGAACGTGCCGACCTGCAGGTTGGCCTCGTCGATCTGGATGGAGGAACCGATGAAGGCGAGGATCACCGCCACCGCGCCGTAGAGCAGCGGCAGCAGGATGCTGCGTCTGAGCCGCGCCACCAACCAGCCCCAGAGGGGCACGATGGCGATCGAGAATAGCGCCGTGTATAGCCAGAGGTCAGCGACGCGATCACGGCCGAGCAGGGTGGCCACGGTCTCGCGCACCGGACGCACGGCGAAGTAGCTGCCAAGCACGAAGAAGAAGAGACAGAAGGCAGCCAGCACGGCCGCCGTCTCCCGCGGTTCGACGCGCGCGAAGCGCGCGAGCTGGCGCTGCAGCAGCGGGGCCTCAGCGGACATCGGCGGCCAGCCCGGCGAACAGGGCGTCGAGATCGGTACGTGCGGTCGCGGTGTCGGCAACCAACTCGAAGGTCTTGCCGCGGGCCGCTGCGTTGCCGAGCGCCGCGAGGCAGACCGTCGCGACGTCGGCGCGCGGGATGCTGCCCTGATTGCTCAGGTCGTCGCCCTGGAAGGCCTTCACCCCGGTGGCGCCACCAGGCGAGTCACGCAGGCCGCCCGGCCGCACCACGGTGTAGGGCACACCGGAGCCCCGCAAGGCGTCCTCACCCTTGAGCTTCCAGATCAGGATGTTGCCGAACCTGCGGTTGAGCGGGTGATCGACATGCGTGGCGCCCATCGAGGAAACCAGCACGAAATGCTTGACTCGCGCCGCCGCTGCCGCCTCGGCCAGTGCCTTGACGCCGCCGTAGTCCACCCGCTCGGGAGTGTTCTCGGGATCATTGCGCACGTTGGAGCCGAGCGCCGAGACCACATAGTCGGCGCCCTGCATGGCGGCAGCGATGCCGGCACCGGTGCGCACGTCGCCGACCACGTAGGCGACGCTGTCGCCGAACTGCGTACGAGCGCGCGTGGCATCACGCACGAGGGCGCGGACCGCAAAGCCCTGCGCGAGGGCCTGCCGCACCACCTCGCGTCCCGTGCCTCCGGTCGCACCGACCACGAGCAAAACCTGCGGGCCGGCGGCTGCAGAGGGCGGCGACGCAGGCGCTGCGGCGACGGCCACCGCCGCCCAGCCGGCGAACAGCGACCCGAGCGCCCCCAGCAACGTCAGGCTGCGGAGCAGGACCCGGCCCGCACCGAAGATATCGCGCATGGTCAAGCCTCCTGTTGCATCGTGAGGGTGGTCAGATCGAGCCGCATTCCGGGCTTCGGCAGCATCGCACGGCCGCCAACCGCCTCGATCCGCTGCCGCAGCGCATGGCTGGCCTGCCATTCGCCGTGCACCAGACAAACCGGCGGCCGGTTGGCGAACGAGCCGTACCAACGTAGCAAATCCGCCTGATCGCCGTGTGCGGAAAGACCGCCGACGGTGTGCACGGTGGCCGCGGGGCGGATAGAACGGCCGTGGATGCGCACCGTCGGTGCGCGATCCACCAACGCCCGACCGAGGGTCCCGGGAGCCTGGAAACCGGTGATCATCACGTGACACTCGGGCCGCTCGAGGTTGTGCAGGAAATGGTGCAGGATGCGCCCGCCGTTGCACATGCCGCTGCCGGCGATGATCAATGCGTGCTCCCGCACCGCGTTGATCTGCCGGGACTGCATCGGTGTGCGGCAGAGTTGCAGGTTGGGCAGCGTCGGCATCGCCTCGAAATCGGCACGCAGGCGGCGCGCCTCGTCGTCGTAACGATCGGCATGCGCCCAGTAGACTTTGCTGGCCTCGATCGCCATGGGGCTGTCGAGAAACACCTGCCAGCGGTCGAGACCCCAGGCCGCGCGGTGCTGGCCGAGCAGGTAGAGGATTTCCTGGCTGCGCCCCACGGCGAACGCAGGCACCAGCACGTTGCCGCGATCGTGGTCGGCGGCGGCGATGATGCCGCCGATCTCGGCCAGCGTCGCCTCGCGGCTGCGATGCAGCCGATCGCCGTAAGTGCTCTCCATGATGACGAGATCAGCCGCCTCGAAGCGGTGCGGATCGCGCAGGATCGGCGAGTCGTACTGGCCGAGATCGCCGCTGAAGACGATGTGCCGGGTCACACCGTTTTCGCGGCACTCGAGTTCGATGCTGCTCGAGCCGAGGATGTGGCCGGCATCGCGCACCACGAAGGACAGGCCGGGCAGCGGGGCGCAATGCGTGTCGTAACGCACGGCACGCACCAGCGCGAGGGTGCGTTCGACGTCCTCGAGATCGAACGGCGGCTCCACGACGGGGCCCTCGCCGTCGCGGTGGCGCGCTCGGCGCTCTGCCTCGCGGGCGGCCAGGTCGGCGGTGTCGCGCAGCAGCAGCGGCAGCAGGTCGCGACAGGCGGCGTTGGTGTAGATCGGGCCGCGGAAGCCGCGGCGGACGAGCAGCGGCAGACGGCCACAATGGTCGATGTGCGCGTGGCTGAGCAGCACTGCATCGATGGCTGCGGGATTGAAGGGAAACGCGGCCAGGTTGCGCTGCGGCGCATCGCGTCCGCCCTGCACCATGCCGCAATCGAGCAGCACGGTCCGCCCCGCTATCCGCAGGATGTGGCAGGAACCGGTGACTTCGCCCGCCGCCCCGAAGAACTCGATTTCCACCGCGGACTCCCGACCCGTCAACTTGGGTATATTCTGCCTACCGAACCGATGTTAACCGGAGTACTGCCGTGATCAGCCTCAAAGTCAACGGTGTGGAACGCCAAATCGATGCCGAGCCCGACATGCCGTTGCTGTGGGCGCTGCGCGATCTCCTCAAGCTCACCGGCACCAAGTTCGGCTGCGGCATCGCCCAGTGCGGCGCCTGCACGGTGCATCTGGACGGCCAGCCGATACGCTCCTGCGTGACGCCGTTGGCTGCCGTCGGCAGTGCCGAGATCCGCACCGTCGAGGGCCTCTCGGGCGAGGCGGCGACGCATCCGGTGCAGCAAGCGTGGCTGGAACTCGACGTGGTGCAGTGCGGCTACTGCCAGTCTGGCCAGATCATGGCGGCGGCGGCGCTGCTCGAGCAGAACCCTTCGCCCACCGATGCCGACATCGACACCGCCATGAACGGCAACATCTGCCGCTGCGGCACCTACCCGCGCATCCGCGCCGCGGTGAAGCGCGCGGCCGAGATCAAGCGCGGTGGGGGTGCAGCATGAGCGGTGAGGGCGCAGCCACCTCAGTCGGCCGTCGCCATTTCCTCATCGGGGCGGGCGTGGTGGCCGGCGGGCTCGCGGCCGGCACGCTGCTGCGGCCCTATATCACCGGCGGCCGCGACGCGGCGGCGCCGCGTGACTTCAAGCCGCACGCCTTCGTGCGCATCTCGAGCGACGGCGCGGTCACCGTGATCATCGGCAAGAGCGAGATGGGCCAGGGCGTCTACACCGGACTGCCGATGGTTCTCGCCGAGGAACTCGATTTCGACCTGCAGCGCCTGCGTGTGGAGTTCGCGCCCGTCGACCCGGTGTTCAACCATCCCTTCATGCCGGCGCAGTTCACCGGCGGCAGCATGAGCACCAACACCACCTACGACTCGCTGCGGCTCGTCGGTGCCACGGCCCGCGCGATGCTGCTGACGGCGGCTGCCGGCCGCTGGGGTGTCGACGTCGCTACTCTGCGCACCGACGACGGCAAGGTCATCGCCGCCGACGGACGCGCGCTTGCTTACGGCGAGCTCGTCGATGCCGCAGCGGCCCTGCCTGTTCCGGCCAAGGAAGCGGTGGTCCTCAAGAACCCCAAGGATTTCCGCTACATCGGCAAGCCCCAGCCGCGGCTCGACGGTCGCGTCAAGGTCACCGGCACCGCGATCTTCGGCATCGACGTGCAGCTGCCGGGAATGCTGACGGCGGTGGTTGCGCGGCCGCCCGCGTTCGGTGCCAAGCTCGAGTCCTTCGATGCGACCCGCGCCCGCGCCGTGCCGGGAGTTGTCGAGGTCAAGCAGGTGCCGAGCGGCGTAGCCGTCATAGCCACGCACACCTGGGCAGCGCTGAAGGGTCGCGAGGCCCTCGAAGTGCGATGGGACGACGCCGCAGCCCGTACCCTGTCCAGCGAGTCGCTGCGCGCCGAGTGGCGCGCGCTCGCCGGCAAACCCGGCATCGTCGGCCAGAACACCGGCGATGCGCCCACCGCCTACGCGGCCGCGCAGCGCAAGTTCGAGGCCGAATACGAACTGCCCTATCTCGCCCATGCCTGCATGGAGCCGATGAACGCCGTGGCCGAGGTCAAGGACGGGCAGTGCGACCTGTGGCTCGGCACGCAGGGCCAGTCGCAGGACGCGGAACTGGTCGCCGCAGCACTCGCCATCGACCCGAAGAACGTGCGCGTACACACCACTTTCCTCGGCGGCGGCTTCGGCCGCCGCGCGAGCGGCGACTCGGATTTCGCCGTCGAAGCCGCGCATGTCGCCAAAGGCGTTGGCAAGCCTGTCAAGGTGGTATGGACGCGTGAGGACGACATGCGCGCGGGCTATTACCGCCCGTACGTAATGAGCAGGGTACGGGCCGCGATCGGCAGCGATGGTCTGCCCGTGTCCGTCCACCACGTGATAGTCGGCAAACCGGTGCTCGCCAGTACCGTCATGGGCGAGATGGCGCTGACCAAGGAGGGTCTCGACCCCTCGAGCGTCGAGGGCGCCGCCAACGTGCCATACGCCATCCCCAACCTGCGCGTCGAGGTGCACAACACCAAAGAATCGGTGCCGATCCTGTGGTGGCGCTCGGTGGGCCACTCCAACAACGGCTTCGTCACCAACGCCGTCATCGACGAACTCGCAGCGCTCGCGGGCCGCGACCCCTATGAGTACCGGCGGGCGCTGCTGGCCGCCAAGCCCCGTGACCTAGCGGTGCTCGATGCGGCCGCGGAACTCGCTGGCTGGGGTAAGCCGCTGCCGGCAGGCCATCACCACGGCATTGCCCTGCACGAGAGCTTCGGCAGCATCGTCGCGCAGGTGGCCGAAGTCTCCGTGCAGGGCCGCGAGGTTCGCGTGCATCGGGTCAGCTGCGCGGTGGACTGCGGACTCGCGGTCAACCCCGATCAGGTGGTTGCGCAGATGGAGAGCGGGATCATCTACGGGCTGTCGGCGGCGCTCAGCGGCGAAATCACGCTGCGCGACGGCGCCGCCGTACAGGGCAATTTCGACACCTATCCCGTGCTGCGCCAGGCCGACTCGCCGCAGATCGCGGTGCGCATCGTGCCGAGCGACGGCCCGATGGGCGGCGTCGGCGAACCGGGCACGCCGCCGATCGCTCCCGCGGTCTGCGGTGCGGTGTTCGCGGCCACCGGCAAGAGGATCCGTCGGCTGCCGCTCAGCGTCTCACTCGCCTGAGGCGGGGTCTGGCGCCGCGCGCGGCTCGCCGACGGCTGCGGCACTGCCGCCCGCCGCAGTGCTGCCGCCCGCCAGGTAATCGAGGGCCAGATTGGCGAAGGCCCGGCTGGCGAGCGGGATGGCGGTCTCGTCGACGTAGAACAGCGGCGAGTGGTTGGACGCCGCGGTCAGCATGTTCTGCCCGCGCGGCGTGACACCGACAAAGAAAAAGAAACTCGGCACCCGCTCCGCGAAGTAGGCGAAATCCTCGGCGGTGGTGACCACAGGGATGGCACGCACGTTGGCGGCACCGGCGACGCGGCGCAGCGCAGGCAGCACGCGCTCGGTCAACGCCGGATCGTTGCGCACCACCGGATTGCTGCCTGGCTGGATCTCGAAGCTGGCAGAGGCGCCGCTGGCCGCGGCGATGTTGGTCACCAGACGCTCGATGCTGGCGAGGATCGCGGCGCGCTGCTGCGGGTCGAAGCTGCGAATGGTGCCGATCATCTCGACCTCGTCCGGCACGATGTTGTGGCGAATGCCGCCCTTGATCGCACCCACGGTCACCACGGCCGGGTTCTCGGTGATGTCGAGCTGTCGGCTGACCACGGTCTGCAGCGCACCCACGATCTGCGCCGACACCACGATCGGATCGACGCCGCCCCAAGGCCGCGCGCCGTGGGTCTGCCGGCCGCGGACGACGATACGGTACGTATCAGAAGCCGCCATCAGCGGCCCGCCGCGATAGCCGATGATGCCGGTGGGCATGTTGGCGAAAACGTGCAGGCCGAACACGGCCTCGGGGCGATGACGCTCGAGGACACCTTCCTTGATCATCAGTGGTGCACCGCCCTCCTCACCGGACGGCGGACCCTCCTCGGCTGGCTGGAACAGGAACACCACGGTCCCCGGCAGCTCTGCGCGGTGCGCGGCGAATGCCTCCGCAATCCCCATCAGCACGGCGGTGTGCACGTCGTGGCCGCAGGCATGCATGACACCCACGGTTTCATTGCGAAAGGTGGTGGTCACAAGCGAGCGGAACGGCAGATCGGTCTGCTCGACCACGGGCAGGGCGTCCATGTCCGCGCGCAGCGCGATGGTCGGTCCGGGCCGTCCGCCGCGCAGCACACCCACGACACCCGTTTTGGCAACTCCGGTCTGCACCTCCAGACCGAGCTTCTGCAGGTGTTCGGCGACAATCTTCGAGGTGCGAAACTCGCGGTTCGAGAGCTCTGGAAACTGGTGGAAGTCGCGCCGCCAGGAGATCACTTGCGGCTCGAGCTGCGCGATCGACGCCTCGACCCGGGCGCCAAGATCGGCCGCGGCCGCGATCGACGAGGCGAGCCCGAGCGCAGCGGCAAGCGCAGCCGCGAGTGCGGTGGAAAGCGCGCCTCTCGCGCCGCCGCGCCGCGCCGCCACAGACGCGCCGGCAGCGTCATTGGGACAACGATTCGGGAAAGATGGTTTCATTGGATCGGTTCTCCGCAGCGGTTGGGCTGTCAGGCGATGCGCACCAGTTCAAAGATTGTGAGCCGGCCGCGCCGTTCGCCGACCGCGACGCAGCGGCCATCGGCCGACCAGCGTATGCAGGTCGGCTCGGAGTCGGCGAGTTGCGCGTCGAGTGCCGTCGCCGATTTTCCGGGCAGCCATAGCGAAATGCGCCAGTCGCGACCGCCGCTGACCAGGTAGTTGCCGCCAGGCTGGAAGGCCATGCACTCGACGCGGTCGGTATGTCCGCGCAGCTGCAGCGGCCGCGATCCCTCAGGGCCCTTGCCACCGAAGTCCCACAGCACCAGCTGCTCGTCCGCTGCGGTGGCAAGGTAGCGCGAGTCGCCGCTCCAGACCGTGTGCTCGACCTTGCCGGGATAGCCGCGCATCTGTGAGTCGTCGCCGCTGGAGCGGTACCAGAAGTGCACCGTGCCGTCCTGCGTGCCGGTGGCGAGAAAGCGTCCGTTCGGGCTGAAAGCCGCAGTCAGACAGGGAGCGGACCACTCGAAGTTGCGAATCTGGATGCGCTGCTGCTCGATGCGGTAGACGACGAGCCCGCCATTCAGGGCCGCGGCAAGGTCCCGACCGGGTTTGTCCCACGCGAGGGCCACCGCCGCAGCCGCCAGCGGCGGCAACTGCGACCCGGGTTGCAGCGCGCAATCCCACAAAGAAACCTGTTTGCCTGCCGCCGTCGCAAGTTGTCGACCATCCGGCGACCAGGCGAGCGCACCCGTCCAGTTCATGGAGGGTCGCTGGCTGCCCTGCTGGCTGCCCTCGGCATCGAACAACGAAATGCGCGAATCCTGACCGCTGGTCGCAAAGCGATCGCCGCCGGGCTGCCAGGCCACTGCCAGTGCCCCCATGCCGTGCCGACCCACCTCGCGCGCTGCGAGCAACTGCGTGTCGTACTCGAGCAGGAACACCTTGCCCTCGCCGCCCGCCACAGCGAGCTTGCGCGCATCCGTCGACCAGGCGACGTCGACGATGTAATCGTCGAGAGTGACGCTCGCGCGCGGTTCGAGGATGGCGTTGATCTGCTTCACGAGGCGGCTCTCATGCGAGACAAGAGTGGAAGCCGGCCTCCAGCTCCTGCCGGTCAAGCTTGCGCCCGATGAACACCAGCGTGTTCTGCCGCGGCGATCCCGCCGGCCAGGGTCGCTCGAGTTGGCCGTCGAACATCATGTGCACGCCGTGGAACACGTAGCGCCGATCCTCACCGGCAAGCGAGATCACGCCCTTCATGCGGAAGATGTCGGCGCCGCGGCTCTTCAGGAGGTAGGACAGCCAGTCGTTCAGCTTCTGCGCATCGAGCGGTCGCGGGTCGCTGATGCCTATGCTGGAGATCTCCTCGTCGTGGTGATGCGAGGCGAAGGCGCGCTGCGCCGCCGGCTGCGCGCCCTCGAGGCGCAGGTTGAACTCGGCCGGCGCGTGTTCGCAGAACAGCGCGTAGGCGCCCGCCTGCGGCACCTCGAGAACGAAATGACTGCCGTCGTGACCGACGTCGATGGCGTAGCGCGCCGTGCCGGGCAGCAGGTGCCCGCCACAGGGCACGGCCGTCGCATCCTCGGCGAAGGCACGAACTGCAGGCTCGATGGCCGCCGCCAAGCCTGCGTCGCTGGCGGCAGCAACCGGCAGCACTACGAGGCCAAGGCCGCCGGAGTGGGCGTGGTCGTGCGCGTGGTCGTGCGCGTGCGCATGCGCATGCTGATGTGCCTGATCGTGCGCGTGGTCGTGGCCATGATCAGCGTCGTGGTCATGATCAGCGTCGTGGCCATGGTGGTGGTGTCCGCCGCTGCCGGTGCGCAACTCGAAGCGGCCGGCGGGCAGCGAGTACACCCCGGCCCACTCGAAGGGATACTGTGGCTCGAGGAAGGCGCCGTCGACGGCCAGCGCACGCTGCAGGTCGAAAGCACCGACATCGAGCACACGCTCTATCGGCACATCCGCGTTGCGGGTGCGGAAGATCTTCGCCGTACCGTTGATCGCCCGGATGCGGCGCTCGATGCGCTCGAGCTCAGCCTCGCCCACCAGATCGGTCTTGTTGAGCAGGATGACGTCCGCGAAAGCCACCTGTTCGCCCGGCTCCTGCATTTCGTCTAGGTGCTTCTCGATGTGGCGGGAATCGACCACGGTGACGATGGCATCGAGCAGGAACTGCTGCTTGAAGTCGTCGTCCAGAAAGAAAGTCTGCGCGACCGGTCCCGGGTCGGCCATGCCGGTGGTCTCGACGATGATGTAGTCGAACTTGTCACGGCGCTTGAGCAGCTGACCGAGGATGCGCAGCAGGTCACCGCGGACCGTGCAGCAAATGCAGCCGTTGTTGGTCTCGAAGATCTCCTCTTCGGCACCGATCACGAGCTGATGGTCGACGCCGACCTCGCCGAACTCATTCTCGATGACGGCAATCCGCTTGCCGTGGTTCTCGGAGAGGATGCGATTGAGCAGGGTGGTCTTGCCTGAGCCCAGAAAGCCCGTCAGAACGGTTACGGGAACCCGGTCGATGGTAGCCATATCCCGGCAATGATAACGTACGGCATGGCCAAGCCCCGCGCCGCCCGCGCGTCCACCGCCCACGACCACAGCGTCTGCATCGACCAGGCGGTGCGCACCGCTGCGGAAGTTTGCGCCCGGCGCGGCCTCAATCTGACGCCGGTGCGGCGGCGCGTGCTCGAGATCGTCTGGCGGGCCCATGAACCGATTGGCGCCTACGAAATCCTCGCCGAACTCGCCAAGGAGCGGGACAAGGCCGCACCGCCGACGGTCTATCGCGCGCTCGAGTTCCTGATCGACGCCGGACTCGTGCACCGCATCGACTCGATCAACGCCTTCATCGGCTGCGACGAGCCGGCGCGCTCGCATATCGCGCAGTTTCTGGTGTGCCGCTCCTGCCATCGCGTGGTGGAGATCGACGACCCAGGGATCAACCGCCTGCTTACGGAGAAATCTTTGGCTGCCGGATTTCGCATCGAACCGACCTCGCTGGAGATCAAGGGGCTCTGCGACGACTGCGACGCCGCGGCGGCGGACTGACCGGAGCCGGGTCGACCGGCGGCGGCCCGCGACGCGGGCGCCGGAACCTCAGCGGACAGCCACCAGCCAGATTCCGGCGAGCAGCAGCCCGATGCCCAGCAGGCGCGTCGCACTCACCGGATGCTGCGGGAAGCCGAGCAGACCGAAATGGTCGACGATCACCGAGGCGAGCATCTGGCCGCCCACGGTGAGCGCGAGCAGCAGCAGCGCGCCGAGCCGCGGACCCGCAAAAGTGGCGACGCCGACATAGGCGGCGCCCAGCAGGCCGCCGAACCACGCCCAGACCGGCACAGTGGCCAGCGCTTCGCGCGACGGCAACGGCAGCCGAGAAAGCCAGAAGAAGCCGAGCAGGGCCACGAAGCCGATGGCGAAGTTGGCGAGCGTGCCGTAGAGAGCGCCGCCGAGCAGACGGCCCAGCGTGGCATTCATGCCGACCTGGATGACGAGCCCCGCGCCGACGAGGAAAGCGAGCAGCATGGCGAGCGAGTGCATGTCAGTCTCCGCGCACGCGCTGGCGGGGCGCGGCCTGCAGCAGGGCGATGAGCGCGCGCCCGGGGCGGCTGCCGAGCAGACGCAGCGCACCGCCCCATAGCAGCCGCTTCGCTAGCGGAACCCGGCGCGGCGGGATCGCCGCGTAGACGGCGGCGCCGACATCTTCGTGGACGAGTTTCGCAGGATCGCTCATTGCCGCCAGAATAGCGGGTGGCCGACGCCGGGCGCCAGATTCGTGATCGCGCGGCCAGCCGTAATCGGGTGCCGCCACGCGGGCGCAGCCGCAGGGGTTCACTATTGTCTTTCCGCGTTTGCTGTGACAAACCTACGCGCGGCTGCGCAGCAGGATTCGTCCGGCAAGACGGCAGCCAAGCAAAAAGCCGTTTCAAACCCGCTCGGGAGACTTACGACCATGCCCAGGAAATCGACCGGACTCGATCGTCGTTCACTGCTCACTGGCGCCGCCGCGGCCGGCCTCGCCGCCGCAGTCGGCAACGGCGAAGCTGCCGCCGCCGCCGCTCCCGCGGCATCGGCCAACCTGCAGGTAGCGAACCGCGGCCAGTATGCGCAGGTGCCGCTGAAGCAGGACTTCGTGAACGTCGCGGCGATCCAGTCGCAGCTCTACTCGGTCGACCTGCGCGACCGCGCAGCCACGCTCAAGCGCAACCTCGATCGCGTGCTGCGGCTCATCGACCTCGCGCAGAACTCACCCGAGGAGTGGGGCGGGGAGCGGCGCTGGGGGTCGAAGGTGGATCTCATCACCATGCACGAGTTCCCGGTGCAGGGCTTCCAGCCGTGGAACCGTCGCGAGCTCAACCAGGTGGCTTTCGACCTGCCGGGCCCCGAGTCAGCGGCAATCGGCGAGCGCGCCAAGCGCTACGGCTGCTACATCTCCTGGGGATGTTACGCGCGGGAGAAGGACTGGCCCGGACACGTGATCAACATGTCGGTGCTGACGGGCCCGGACGGCAGCATCGTCAGCAAGCAATGGAAAGCCCGCAACATCCTCGGCCTGTTCGGCGATGGCGCACTGATCGGCACCACGGTTTATGACGTGCTCGACCGCTACGTCGAGATGTACGGCTGGGATGCGGTGCTGCCGGTGGCCCGCACCGACATCGGCAACATCGCGATCACGGCGGTGGGCATCGAGCCGCTGCTCTACACCTGCCTCGGCCTCAAGGGCACGGAGATTCTCGTGCTCACCGTCACCGGCGGCAGCAACTCCGAATCGGCAATCACCACCGCGCGTGCCAACCGGCTGTACACGCTCGGCGTGGGCAACGCGGTGTCGCCCAACAACATCGGCTTCCCGGAAGCCTCGGGCACCCGCGACGAGGGTACGGTGATCGTCGATCCGCGCGGCACGGTACTCGCCTCGACGGACAATCACCACGAGGACATCATCACCGCGCGTATCCCGATCGCCGATTTCCGCAAGACGCGCCGCTTGCAGGAGCTGCCCATGGCCATCCTGCTGCCCGTGCTGCAGCAGTATCAGCCGCTGTTCCAGCCGAACGCCTTCCTCGACCGGCTGCCGGAGACGTACCAGGAAGCCGGCGAGATCGTACGCAAGCGCATGGGCATGAAGTGACCGGCGGCGACGAGCGGCCCGTACCACGACTGCTCGCTCTCTGGCGCATCCGCGCACTGATCGCTGCGCTCGCCGCAGGTGCCGGCGGCGGCTTCGTCGCTCTCGGTCTGCTGCGCGGCGCCATGCAACTGGAAAAGTCGGCAGCGCTGCCGACCGCGGCTGCGATCGGTGCAGGCGTGCTGCTCGCTGCCGCCGTGCTCGGCGACCTGCACGCACGCCGCGCCTTTGCCGGCTGTCGCTGGCAGCACCTGCCCGACGAGGGTGTGGTGGCATGGAGCGGGGCATGGTGGCAACGGGAAATCTGGATCCCGCTCGCGCGGTTGCAGCATCTCGATGTGGTGCGCGGACCGCTGGAGCGGCGGCTGGGACTCGCCTCCCTCGAGCTGTACACCGCCGGCACCCATGACCACCGCGTACGGCTGCCGGGGATGGAGCCGCTTGCCGCAAACCGGCTGCGCGATGCGCTGCTCGGCGACTTGCAGCGGCTCTCGCAGTCGACGCCGCAGTCGACGCCGCCGACAGGGTCCGACGGCGAGGGCGCGTGAACGAGCTCCTGCCGGCGCAACGCCTGCATCCCTGGTCATGGGTCTTCTACGCGGCGCGGGCGCTGCGCGAACTCGCACTGCCGCTGCTGTTGTTTCTCTTCCTGCGCCGCGACGACGACATCGGTACGCTGATCGGCACCGCCGGCGCAGCGCTCTTCATCGTCGGCTGGGGCATCTTCAAGTCGCGCAGTTTCCGCTTCGAACTGCTAGCCGACGAGATCGTGATCCGCGAGGGGCTGCTGGTACGTGAAACCCGCCACGTGCCGTTCTCGCGGATCCAGTCGGTGAGCGAGCAACGTGGCCTGCTGCACCGGCTGCTCGGCGTCACCGAACTCGTGCTCGAGTCGGGCTCCGGCGGCAAGCCGGAAGCGGTGATGCGCGTGCTGGACCCGGCGGCGGCGGCACACATCGGCGGCCTGCTGCGCCAGCAACGTGCTGCCGAATCTGCGCGCAGTGCTGAATCCGCTGCGGCCGCCGTTTTCGCCGCGGATGCGGCGGCGGATGCGGCA
>JBILMF010000146.1:0-7233 GCA_044375655.1 Steroidobacteraceae bacterium
CGCGTAGTTCATTTGCGCGACGTCCAGCTGTGGGGCGAACGCGTCGACCTGAACGTCGGCCGCCGGGAACCCGCCCTTCGCCGCTTCAGCGATCAGATCGATGTCGGTCATGTAGCGGCTGAAGGTCTCGTTGTTGTTGTAGCTCTCCCAGTTGTGCATGAACTTTTCGATGGCATTGCGTCCCCGGGGAATCTCCAGATGCAGCATCAGGCCGCCCGGAGCGAGCAGCCGGCGGCACTCACCGAGGATGCGCGGCAGCGCGGACTTGGACGTCTCGTGCAACATGATGTGCGAGACCACCAGATCGAAGCTGCCGTCGGCAAAGTCGGTTGCCTCCGCATTTTGCTGGCTGAAGTGGATGGGGACTCCCAGCGCTTCAGCGCGGGCGTGCGCGTAGCGCAGGACCGGTGCGCCGACATCGATGCCGTGCACCATGGCCTGCGGAAAAGCGCGGGCCCAGACGACGGTGCTGTTGCCGATCGCACAGCCGAGGTCGAGGATTCGCTGCGGCAGAAACCCGGGATGCTTCTCGCGCAGGTAGGCGAGCAGCGTATCGCCCATCAGGTTGTTCTCGGGGCCGAGGGCCCCGCCCATGTACAAGTTGATGCCCTTGTCATAGATCACGCCGGCAGCGACGTCATCGTCGGTGAAATCGGTGTGGTAACCGCCGGGCTGCAGGTGGATATCCGCGGCGGTGTGGTAACGCGGCACCTGCAAGCCGGGGTCCAGGCGGAGGCTGCCGAGCGCTCGAGAGCGGCCTGGTCGGGCGCGTGCCACGAGCTCCGGCAGCTGTCGTTCCGTCGGGTCGATCACCGAATCCCAGAGCAGTTCCTGACTGCGACGCTGCATGGCGCTCCAAAACTGGTAGAACGGGTCCGCGACCATCGCCTTGCGAACCTCCTCCTGATCGGCAGGAGGGCGCCCGTGGCGCGCCCGGAAAGCCGGCTCGACCCGTGCGGCGTAGACCTTGTAAGCACCCGGCATCAGACGCCCCGATAGATGTCCGCGAAACGCGGTGACGAAATCCTGCCGCGACTGTTCATCGAGGTTGGTGTCGGGCTGCATGGGGTGGTGGAGAAACGCCGTCATGAAGGCTGCTCCCGGTTATGGGTCCGAAGCGTGGATCTGGCCCGGATCGTAGCGTGCCCGAGTTGCCACCGCCGGCCGGGTCGGCGGGCACTGACCGAAAGGCGGTTGACGCCCAGGGGATACGGAGTTGGCGTCAGGTCCCGGAGACTTGATCCGCCGGGACACCGGCGGCGATCCGCGCTTCGCGAAATGCCTGGAAGGGCTGCAACAGGCGCTCGGCAAGCTCACGGCGCTGTGCCGCCCTTGCCGGGTCTTGTTGTTGCTCGATCGCCAGTTGCTCGAGCTGTTGACGGGTGGTTCCCGTCGTCCGCTCGAGCATCGCCTCGAGGGTGGCGATACGCTCGAAGGCCACAGCTAGCTCGGTGGCGAGCGCGACGTAGGCTGCGTGCAGTTGGTCCACGGCCGGATCGTCAAACACCTGCGGCCTGTGTCCCTTGGGTGACCGCGGTGGGTTTGTCACGCGGCCCCCTCGACCAACTCTATCCACTCGCCCGCCGGGCCGAGGCAGACTCCCGCGCGTCGTCCGTGGTAGGGGGCCTGCGGCAAGGCCCTCGGCGGCGCCAACCAGTCGAGGCCCTCCGGCAGTTGCTTGACCACGAAGGTCACCATGGAGATGGCCGGCGGCAGTTCGCCGTCACGCGCGACTCGCGGTCGCGTGGCGGCCGGCATGCGGTCCGCCTCGATGTAGCACTGTCCCTGCAGCGCGATGGCTGCAAGATCATGCGTTGTGTCCGCCGGCAGCCCTTGCGCGTTGGAAAGGACGGTGATGACGGCCGGGATCACGGGCGCCTTGGCGACTCCGAAATGGCGTCCGTAGAAGTCATTGATGTCCTCTACCGAGGAGCCACCGAGGATGACGATAAACACTCTATCGACGTAATGACGCGCCTCGGGCACGTCGAACTGCGCCATCTTTTCCTTGAAAGAGGTGAGGTAGATGGACTCGCCGGCCGGTCCCAGAGCCTGCATGGCGCGGATCTTGTCGGAGAACGAGAGATCGGCTGGGGGGCCGATGATCTTGAAGGGGGAATCCGCGAGGCGTGCCGCGATGCCGTCGGTGTCCTGCACCATCAATTCGGCGGCGTTCCACCCCATGTGACAAAAGGGCTTGTAGTCCGGGGTCGGCTTGCTGTCGATGAACCTGAGGAAGGCCTGCCCGTCGCCCTCCGGCAGCATTAGCGCGTAGCGTCTGCCGACGAGCCCGGGCAGTCCCCATAGGTCGGCCTGCGCGGCGCTCAGACGTCCGTGGTCGACGAGCTCGTAACCGAGGTACAAATGGTAGGAGTCGATCATGTGCTGCAGGTCAGGTGCAGCGATGGTCACGCAGGAAATCGGGCCGATCGAAGGCATTGGGTTGATCTCGCTGGGGGGGCGGCGGCGGTTGGTGGCGGCGGTTGGTGGCGTCAGGTTCGCAGCTTGCTCAGGTAATCGAGCACCTCGGCGAGGCTCGCTACTTCGGCGTATTTGGCCTGCAAGTCGAAAAGGTTGGCCTCATGCGGGCCGGCAGCGCGGTCGCCGACGGCCTCGCGGACCACCACGGGGATGAACCCGTGCTGGCAGCAATCGACCGCACTCGCGCGCACGCAGCCGCTCGTGGACAGTCCGGCGATCAGCACCGTATCGACGCGGAGCGCGGTGAGCGTGGAGGCGAGCGAGGTGCCGAAAAACGCGCTGGCATACTGCTTGGAGATCACGGTCTCGCCGGCCTCGGGTTCGAGGCCCTCGGCGAATGCGGCCAGCTGCGGATGGGCACCCGCCTCGAAGCAGCGCAGCGCGGGTACCTTGCGAAAGAACACACCACCGTCCCGGCCGCCCGGCTGGTAGACCACGTTGGTGTGCACCACCGGAATGCCGGCGAGCCGCGCGGCGCGCAGCAGGATTTCGCAGTCCGCACGGGCCTGCTCGACTGCTGCATAGAGCGGCGACTCCGGGACCAGATAGGCCCTGACAAAGTCGATTACGAGCAGGGCCGGCCGCTGCCCCGGTGTCAGCGTCTTGCCGAAGCCGCCGCGCGCATAGTTCGCTTGCAGGGTTTCGTCAGCCATCGCGTTCAAATGACCTTGGCGGCGCGCAGGTCGGCCAGACGCGCCGCGTCGTAGCCGAGCAATTGCGTGTAGACCTCGTCGTTATGCTGACCGAGTTCTGTGGGCGCGGCACTGTGTACCCCGCCCGGCGTGCGCGAGAACTTGGGGACGGTGTTCTGCATCTTCAGGTCCCCGAAATAGGGGTGCTGGGTGGTGATGATGGCGTCCCGCGCCTGGAAATGCGGATCCTCGAGCATCTCGGGCGCGCGGTAGATCTGGCCAGCCGGCACGCCATGCTGATCCATCAGCTCGAGGAGCTTCCGGGTCGTCAGCGTCTGCGTCCATGCCTCGATCAGTCCATCGAGCAGCTTCTGGTTCGAACCGCGTGCCTGATGGTTGACGAAGCGTGGGTCCGAAGGCCACGTCGACTGCTGCATCGCCTCGCAGAGTCGGGCAAAGACCGTGTCCTGATTGGCGGCGATCAGTACGAGACCGTCACTCGTCCGGTAGACGTTGGACGGGGCGACATTGGGCAGGATTGCCCCGGTCCGCTCGCGGATGTAGCCCGCCTTATCGTACTCAGTGATGAGCGACTCCATCATCGCCAGCACCGCCTCGTACAGCGCGGAGTCCACCATCTGACCGTGTCCGGTCTGTTCCCGGTAGTGCAGGGCGCCGAGGGCGCCGAGGCAAGCGAAGGTGGCAGCGAGTTCATCGCCGATGCTGATGCCCATCCGCGAGGGCGGGGTAGACGGGTCGCCGCAGACATAACGCAGGCCACCCATGGCTTCGCCGATGGCGCCGAAGCCGGCGCGGTGCGAGTACGGCCCGCTCTGCCCATAACCCGACACGCGGATCATGATCAGGCGGGGATTGATCTGCGAAAGCGCCTCGTAGCCGCAATTCCACTTCTCCATGGTGCCGGGCCGAAAGTTCTCAAGAACGAAGTCAGCTTTCTTGACTAACTCCTTGAAAATGCTTTGGCCTTCTTCCTGCCGCATGTCGATCGTGATCGCCTTTTTGTTGCGCGCGACCACCGGCCACCACAGCGAGGGCTCGCCGGCCTTCTGTCGCCCCCAGACACGCATCGGATCGCCTTGGCCCGGCGGCTCGATCTTGATGACCTCCGCGCCCATGTCGCCGAGCAGCTGGCCGCAGAAGGGCCCGGCGAGCAGGGTGCCGAGTTCCAGCACACGCAGGTCGGAGAGGGGGCCGCGCTTGAAGTTTGGATCGACGGACATGCCAGCACCTCGGCAGCAGAACGCAATTTGACCGGCGACCTTGTACCGACGGTGGCCCTGCGGGTCAAGGCGATGGGTCGCGGCAGGCGCTGCGCGCGGCTACAGCCGTGAACCACCGGGCGGAGCCCGCCGGCTCGTTGCTAGAATCCGGTCCCATCGACATTGGCTGCACGGAGTGGGTAATGACACGCGAGACGAGCCTGGCGCGCGAGATCGAGATCGTCGAAGTCGGCCCGCGGGATGGCCTGCAGAGCGAACCCGGGGTGCTGCCTACAGCAGCCAAGGTGGAGCTCATCGAGCGGTTGATCGGCGCCGGTCTGCGGCGTGTCGAAGTGGCGAGTTTCGTCAATCCCAAGAAGGTCCCGCAGATGGCCGACGCCGAGCAGGTCCTTGCCGGACTCGCGCGACGTCCGGATGTGCGCTACGTCGGCCTCGTTCTCAATCGCAAGGGTTTCGAACGCGCGGTGGCGGCGGGCTGCAACGAGGTCGGCATGGCGGTGGTCGCGAGCGACACCTTCAACCGTCGCAACCAGGGTGTCGGCACTGAAGAGTCGATCGGCGCCTGGCTCGAGATCGCGCGGGCGGCGCAGGCCGCTGGAGTTCGCGCACAGGTCACGGTGTCGGCCGCTTTCGGTTGTCCCTTCGAGGGCGAGATGCCCGTGCAGCGCGTCATCGATGTGGCACGGCGGGTCGCCGAGGCGGAGCCGTTCGAGATCGCCTTTGCCGACACGATCGGGGTCGGTGTGCCGGCGCAGGTGAGCGAAATCCTCGGCCGGGCCCGCGAGGCGCTGCCGCGGGCGACCAGGTTGCGCGCGCACTTCCACAACACCCGCAACACCGGGCTGGCGAATGCCTACGCGGCGCTCGAAGCGGGGGTGTCGGCGCTAGACTCGAGCGTCGGTGGAATCGGCGGCTGTCCGTTCGCCCCGGCAGCCACCGGCAACATTCCCACCGAAGACCTCGTGTACATGCTGACCCGCTGCGGAGTCCGTACCGGTGTCGACCTGGAGCGACTCGTCGCCACTGCGGAATGGCTACAACAGACCTTGGGCCGCAGCGTCCCCGGCATGTTGCTGAAGGCGGGCAACTTCCCGCCGTCGGCTGCCGAGGCCGCCTGATGGCGGCAGGCTGCGCAGCAGCGGCGCTGGCGGTTGCATCGCGCGGGCCGCCGATTGCATCGCCATCGGCGTGGCCGGATACTTGGCCCCCGTTTTCCCTTCTCCCCTGATCTCGAGCCCCGGAGGGCGCATGTCATATCGCTTGGGTGTAGACGTCGGCGGCACGTTCACAGACCTGCTGCTCGTGCATGAGAAGTCCGGAAAGACCTGGTCCGCCAAGGTGCCCTCGACACCGGCCGACCAGTCCATCGGCGTGCTGAACGGCATCAAGCGGGTTTGCGAGCGGGCGGGCATCGACCCCACCTCGATCGACCACGTGATGCACGGCACCACCGTGGCGACCAACACGGTGCTGACCGGCACCGGCGCCCGCTGCGGTCTCGTCACCACCAAGGGTTACCGACAGGTGCTGCAGATCGCGCGCTCCTACGTGCCCGGTGGTCTCGGCGGCTGGATCATCTACAACAAGTCGCTGCCGATGGCGCCGCTCGCGTGCACGATCGAGGCCGACGAGCGCATCAGCGCGCGCGGCGAGGTGGTGCGCAAGCTCGACGAGAAGGCGCTGCGTGCCAGCCTGCGCAAGCTCAAGGCGCAGAAGATCGAGGCCCTCACCGTCTCCTTGATCAATTCTTTCGCGAATCCAGCGCACGAGAAGCGTGTCCGCGAGATCGCGCACGAGGAGATGCCCGGCATGCCGGTGTCGATCTCCTCCGACGTGGTGCCGGAGATGCAGGAGTACGAGCGCACGGTGACCACCGTGGCGAACTCCTACGTTCGGCCGCGCGTCGACCGTTATGTCAGCAACCTCAGGGCCAAGCTGAACGAGGTGGCGAGCGACGTCAAGTTGCATATCCTGCGTTCCGATGGCGGGCTCGCCTCCGCCTCCTCGGCGGCCGAGTATCCGGTCAATCTGCTCATGTCCGGCCCCGCGGGCGGCGTGACTGGTGCCCTGTGGGTCGCCGTGCAGGCAGGGTTCCCGAACCTGCTGACCGTCGATGTGGGCGGTACATCCACCGATGTCGCACTCATCCAGGGCGGCGCGCCGCGCCTGCGCCGCGAGACCACGGTCGGCGACGTCACGGTGCGTGCCTCGTCCGTGGACATCCGCACGGTCGGCGCGGGTGGCGGGTCCATCGCCCACGTTCCGGAGCTGACCAAGGCGCTGCGCGTCGGCCCGCAGTCCGCGGGAGCGGATCCGGGGCCGGCGGCGTACAACCGCGGCGGCACCGAGCCGACCGTGGCGGACGCGAATATCGTGCTCGGCTACCTGCCCGAGATGCAGAAGCTCGGCGGCGACATGGTGCTCAACCGCGAACTGGCGCACAACGCCGTCAAAAAAATCGGCGATGCGCTCGGCCTCAGTGTCAAACAGGCGGCGCAGGGTATCTACAACATCGTCAACGAAAACATGGTCGGCGCGCTGCGGCTGGTGTCCGTGGAACAGGGGTACGATCCGCGCGATTACGCGCTGATCGCCTTCGGCGGTGCCGGCCCGCTGCACGCCAACGCGCTGTCGCGGCTGCTTGGATCCTGGCCGTCGATCATTCCCCCGGGGCCGGGAGTGCTCTGCGCCCTCGGCGACGCCACGACAGCGGTGCGCGACGAACGCGCGCGCACCTATGTGCGCAAGTTCAGCGAGACCACCTCGCGCGACATCGAGAAGATCCTCAAGGGGCTTGCTGCCGACGCCTCAAAGGGTCTGGAGGAGGAGGGCGTCCGCAAAAGCGAGATCACCACTAGCTATCAGGTCGACCTGCGCTA
>JBILMF010000029.1:0-25933 GCA_044375655.1 Steroidobacteraceae bacterium
GCGATGGCAGCCATGTCTTGAGTTTTCGCCTGCGTCCCGGCAGCTTCGCCACCACGGTGCTGCGCGAGTTCGTCGACTTCGAGGGCGCGGCATCAACGGAGGAACAGGATGATTGAGATCACCAACCACGGCGCGGTGCGCGAGCTGCGGCTCGCGAGGCCACCGGTCAACGCGCTGAGCAGAGGTCTGCTCGAGACACTCGACGCTGCCGTCGGCGCGGCGATCGACGAGGCGGCGGACGGCGCTGCGGGGGCGCCACGGGCACTCGTCATCAGCGGCGCACCGGGCATCTTTTCCGGCGGGCTGGACGTCCGCGAGGTGACCGGCAGTGCCGAGTCGGCCGCGGCGCTGGTGCGCGCCTTCGCGAAGCTGCAGCTGCGTCTGGTGCGCTCGCCGCTGCCGCTGATCGCGGCGATCAGCGGCCACAGCCCCGCCGGCGGTGCCGTGATCGCGATCCTCTGCGACTACCGCATCATGGCAGCGGGCGAGTTTCGTATCGGTCTGAACGAGGTGCAGGTTGGTCTCTACCCTGGCGCGATCCTCTACCGCGCGTTCGAGCGCCTGGTGGGTCCGCGGCGGGCTGCGGATCTGCTGCCGCGCGGCCTGATGCTGCCGGCCGAAGAGGCGCTGGCTGCCGGGCTGGTCGACGAGGTAGTCGAGCCCGCGCAGGTGCTGGGTCGTGCGCTGGCCCTCGCCGGCGAGCTCATCGCGCTGCCCCCCAAGGCCTATGCGCGCACGCGGGCACTGGTGCGCGCCGATCTGCGACTACTGTTCGATGCTCCCGCCGAGTCTTTCGAGAGCATGCTGGCGGAGGGCTGGATCACCGACGAGACCCGCGAGCGGATGGGGCGGCTGCTGGCGACGCGCTGAGCGGTCGCGGTCACTGCAGCAGCACGTAGATCGCGCCGGTCCCCCCGTCGATCGGGCGGGCCGAGCAGAACGCGATCACCGCGTCGGTGCGGCGCAGGATGACGTTCACCGCCCGCTTGATGACTGGGCCACGCGGGCCCGAGCCGAGCCCCTTGCCGTGGATGATGCGCACGCAGCGACACTGCCGGGCGATTGTGCGGGCGAGGAAGTCGCGCAACTCCTGTTTGGCCTCGGGCACGGTGAGGCCGTGCAGGTCCAGCTCGGACTCGACGCGGTAGTGGCCGCGCCGCAGCCGGCGCATGACGGCGTCCTGAATGCCGCTGCGGCGGAAACTCAGCTCTTCGCCGAACTCGACGTCAAGGTCGAGCGGCGTGAGTTGCAGGCTGTTTTCCAGCACTTCGGCTTCCCCGAGCCGGCGGAAATGAGCGCGCGGCTTGGGCTGCGGACGCTGTGCGCGGATGCGCGGCGCTACGCGCAGCGGCCTTGTTCCCTTGACGGCCTCGCGGAACGTCCGGCTGTCCTCTGCGGAGGGTTTGCGCATCCTGCTACCTCGGGTTCCGGGCTTTTGAGTATATTGTCGGCCCTCGCCGGCCTCCAAGAACGACGCCCGATGAAGATCCTCGTATGCAACGACGACGGGTACCGGGCGCGGGGCATTATTGCCCTGCGCGAGGCACTCACCGGGCTGGCCGAGCTGACCGTGGTCGCGCCGGAGCGCAACCATAGCGGCGCGAGCAACGCGCTCACCCTCGAGCATCCGCTGCGGGTCACCGAGGTGGAGCCGAACTCCTACTTCGTCTCGGGTACGCCCACCGACTGCGTGCACCTCGCCATGTCGGGGCTATTCGACTTCGAACACGACATGGTGGTCTCGGGCATAAACAACGGCGAGAACCTCGGCGACGACGTCCTCTATTCCGGGACCGTGGCCGCGGCGATCGAGGGCCGCTTCCTCGGCCTGCCCACCGTGGCGCTATCGCTGCGGCGACCGGAGCGCGGCGAGATGGACTACGCTGCCGCCGCAAGGGTGGGACGGTTGATCGTACAGCGCCTTCTCGAGCGACCTCTCGATCGCAGCATGATCCTCAACGTCAACGTGCCGCACCGGCCGTTCGGCGAGTTGCGCGGTTTCCTCACCACCCGTCTGGGTCATCGCCATCGGGCCGAGCGCGCCATGAAGGCCACCGATCCGCGTGGGCGTACGGTCTATTGGGTGGGCGCCGCCGGCGAGGGGCAGGACGACGGTCCCGGTACCGACTTCCATGCGCTCGCCGAGGGCTATGTGTCGGTGACCCCGCTGCAGGTCGATCTGACCCGTCACGCCGCGCTGGATGCGGTGCGCACGTGGTTGCGGGGTCTCGGTGACTGAGCGCGACGTCATCCGCCGACAGATCGACTGAATGGATCCGCGTCTCAACGGCATAGGCATGACCTCCGCGCGCACGCGCGAGCGGCTGGTGCAGCGGCTTGCCGATCAGGGCATTCGCAATCCCGCCGTGCTCGAGCGGATGCGCAGCGTGCCGCGCCACATCTTCGTCGACGAGGCCCTCGCGAGCCGTGCCTACGAGGACACCCCTCTGCCCATCGGCTTCGGGCAGACGATCTCGCAGCCCTATATCGTCGCGCGCATGACCGAGGCGCTGCTGGAAGCCGGCCCCCTGCACAACGTGCTTGAAGTGGGCACGGGCTGCGGCTACCAGACCGCGGTGCTGTCCGGGCTCGTCGGCCGCATCTGCAGCATCGAGCGCATCGAGCCGCTGCTTGAGCGGGCGCGCCAGCGTCTGCACGAACTCGGCATCGGCAACGTGCGCCTGCGGCACGGTGATGGCTACGAGGGGTGGCGGGCACAGGGTCCCTACGACGGCATCCTGGTCGCGGCAGCGCCGCTCGCCGTGCCGGATGCGCTGCTGCAGCAGCTCGCGCCTGGTGGCCGGTTGGTCATGCCGGTGGGCGGCGAGGGCAGACAGTCGCTGCTGCGCATCACGCGCCGCGACCACGGTTACGACGAGGAGCGACTCGGCGCCGTCTCCTTCGTGCCGCTGCAAAGCGGCGTGGTGGATGCCGGCTGAGAGCGCGCCGCGCCGCCGTTCAAACCGGGAACAGCAGCGCCACGACGCGCCGCTCATCGCCAACGAGCACGTTGTACGTCCGGCAGGCGGCGCCGAGCTCCATCACCTCGAGGCCGATGCCGCGCTCGAGGAACCAGCGACGTTGCGCCGCCGGCATGAAGGTCTGCCCGCCGGCCCAGCCGATGAGCACGAGTTCCGGCTGCAACGCGAACACGGACGCGAGGTCGGCCTCGGTCAGGTCGGCAGGGTGCTGCGGCCGCAGTTCGCTGACCGTTGATGGGCCGCCGACGAATACCGCGTGGCCGAAGGTCTGCTCGCCGATGCGCACGCTGCCCGCCGCATAACCGCGGATGAGGGCGCGGGCGCCGGCCGGATTTACGATGAGTTTCATGGCGGCACGCTAACGCAGCGCGGCGCGGCGGAAAAGCCTGCGCCCCGCCGCGCGATATCGCCCCGTCTTCCCGCTACCATACGCGCCGTGCGCGAACTCGTGCTCGTTCTCCCCGATCGCCCCACCCGCGAAGCCGACCCGCAGACGGCCGCACGCGGCGGCTCCGTCGCGACCGCTGAGACCGGGTTGACGCAGCGGCGGTTCGCGGCGCCGCGCGCGCTGCGCGGCGGCTGGCGGGCGATGCTGGCACGCGGCGTCGGCAGGCCGGACCTCGCCCTCGTCGATGTGGCGAGCGTCGTTGATGCGGCTTTGCAGCTTCGGCGGGCGGCAGACGCGGTGGCGGTGGTGACCGACGTGTGGATGGCAACGCCGCTGCACCTGCTGGCCGGTCTCAAGACGCTGCACCTGCCGGCCAACGGACTATTGCGGCTCGCGCCCGAGGAGGCCGCCGAGATGGCGAGCGAGTTTGCGAAAGTATTCGGCGGTGACGGTCTCGAGCTGCAGCCCGCGGGCGCGGCCGGCTTCGTGCTGCGCGGTTTCGCCGCACCCGGCGTGCTCACCGTCGAGCCCACGCGCCTCGCGCAGTCGCTGGAAACGAACCTGCCCAGCGGCGCCGGCAGCGCGGAACTGCGCGCATTGGCGAGCGAGCTCGAGATGTGGCTGCACGAGCTGCCCCTGAATCGGCGGCGCGAGGCACGCGGTGAACCGCGGATCAGCAGCCTGTGGCTGTGGGGCGGCGGCGAGTCGCCGCGCGATCCGCTGCGGGCAGGGGCTGCCGCCGATGCGGAGCCGATGGCTGACGAGGCCGCCACCCGCTGGTCGCTGCTGGTCGCCGACGACGTTTGGGTCGAGGCGCTCGCTCAACTCGCGGGCGTGCCCTTCGCGCCGCTCGGCGATTCGCTGCCGCCGCTGCTCGCGAGCGACGATGCCTCGGTTTGTGTGGTGGCAACCCGCGGTGCCGTGGATCACGTCGGCCTCGAGACGGCCTTCATTGCGCCGGCGATGGCAGCGCTGGAGGCCGGTCGCATGGAAAGATGGGTGCTTGCGGCCAATGACCGCTGGATCGCCGCTACGCGCGGCGATCGCTGGCGAGTCTGGCGACCGCGGCGCTCGTGGCTTGCCGCGGTGGCGGACGGCAGCCCATGAGGCTGCGTGTGGTGCGCCGCTGCGCGGAGGCGGCCGAGGCGTCTGCGCGTTTTCCGCAACTCAATCCGGTGCTTGCCCGCGCGTACGCTGCACGTGGCATCGGCGCGGCCGAAGAATTGCGACTCGGCCTCGATCGGCTGCTGCCGGTCGGCAGCCTCGACGGTATCGGGGCGGCGGTGGAGTTGTTGCTCGCGCATCGGCGCGGCGGCGGCCTCGTGTTGGTGATCGGCGATTTCGACGCCGACGGTGCGACCAGTTCCGCGCTCATCGTTCGCTGTCTGCGCGCCTGGGGTTTCCCCGCGGTCGACTTCCTCGTGCCCAACCGCTTCGAGTTCGGCTACGGCCTCACGCCCGAGATCGTGGCGCTTGCGGCGCGGCAGCAGCCCGCGCTCATCATCACCGTCGACAACGGCATCTCCAGCGTGCCGGGCGTGGCGGCGGCGCGCGCACTCGGTATCGATGTACTGGTCACCGATCACCATCTGGCGGGGCCGCAGCTACCGGCGGCCAACGTGATCGTCAACCCGAACTTGCCGGGCGCGAACTTCGGCTCGCGCTCGCTGGCCGGTGTCGGCGTCGCCTTCTACGTCATGGCGGCCCTGCACCGGGCGCTCGGCGATCCTGCGCTGCCATCGCCCGCCACCTGGCTCGATCTGGTCGCGCTCGGCACGGTAGCCGATATTGTGCCGCTCGACGCCAATAACCGCGTGCTCGTTGCGCAGGGGCTCGCGCGCATCCGTGCCGGGCGCTGCACCGCAGGCTTGCGTGCGCTGCTCGAGGTGGGCAAACGCACCACCGATGGCGTGATCGCCGCGGATCTCGGCTTCGCCGCCGGGCCGCGCCTGAATGCGGCCGGTCGGCTCGACGACATGTCGCTCGGCATCCGCTGCCTGATCACCGACTCGATGCCCGAGGCGCTGGCTCTCGCTGGACGTCTCGATGCGCTCAACAAGGAGCGCCGGGCGATCGAGGCAAAGATGCAGGAGCAGGCGCTCGCCGCCGTGCGCCATCTCGATGCGCCCGAGCAGCTGCTGCGACGCGAAGGGTCGGGATCACGCCACGGGTTGTGTCTCTACGACGCGGATTGGCATCAGGGGGTGGTGGGCATCGTTGCCGGCCGCATCAAGGATCGACTGCGTCGACCGGTTATCGCCTTTGCCGACGCGGGCGAGGGCCAGCTACGCGGCTCGATGCGCTCGGTCGTCGGTGTGCATGCGCGTGACGTGCTCGAAGCGATCTCGACGCGCAAGCCGGGCTTGCTGCCGAAGTTCGGCGGTCATGCGATGGCTGCGGGACTGAGTCTCGAGCTCTCGCGTCTCGACGAGTTTGCCGCCGATTTCGATGCCGAGGTCGCGAGGTGGCAGGCGCAGGGATCGCTCGCCGACTGCATCGAGACCGACGGTGCACTGCCGCCGGCCGATCTGTCGCTCGACACAGCGGAGGCCTTGCGTGCGGGTGGGCCGTGGGGTCAGGCTTTCCCCGAGCCGAGCTTCGACCAGCACTTTCGCGTGCATGGCACGCGGGTGCTCAACGACCTGCACCTCAAGATGTGGGTGGAGCCCGAGGGTACGGGCCGACGCTTCGATGCCATTGCCTTCAACCTGTTACAGGGACGCCCGTCGCTGCGCGCTGCCGACGGTGCGCTGACGCTGCCCGAACGTGTGCATCTCGTGTATCGCCTCGACGTCAACGAGTGGAACGGCGAGCGTCGCCTGCAGCTGCTGGTCGATCATCTGCTAGAATGATCCGATCATGATAGAACTCGGCCTTTTAAAGCGTTCCCTCGCCGACCTCCAGGAGCGTGTCAGCTCCTTAAGGGGGTTTCTTTGAGTACGACCTGAAGAAGGAGCGGCTGGAGGAAGTCAGCCGCGAACTCGAAGACCCCGCCGTCTGGCAGAAGCCCGACAAGGCCCAGGAGCTCGGCCGCGAGCGGGCCAAGCTCGCCGGCGAAATCGAACAGATCGACGCCGCCAGCCGCTCGGTAGGGGATTCCGTCGAGTTGCTGGAGCTCGCCGAAGCCGAGAACGACGAGGCGACCGCCCGCGAAGTGGAGCGCGAGCTGCCGGCCGTAGAGGGCCAGGTGCGCAAGCTCGAACTCAAGCGCATGTTCCGCGGCGAGATGGACTCGCACAACGCCTACCTCGACATCCAGGCGGGTGCGGGTGGTACCGAGGCCCAGGACTGGGCGCAGATGCTGATGCGCATGTACCTCAAGTGGGCGGGCACCCGCGGCTTTGGCGCGGAGGTCATCGACTCGAGTCCCGGCGAGGTTGCCGGCATCAAGAGCGCCACCATCGAGTTCAAGGGCGACCACGCCTATGGCTGGCTGCGCACCGAGACCGGCGTCCACCGCCTCGTGCGCAAGTCGCCGTTCGATTCGGGCAACCGTCGGCATACTTCCTTCGCCTCGGTCTTCGTGTCGCCCGAGATCGACGACGACATCAACATCGAGATCAATCCCGCCGATCTCGAGATGGACGTTTACCGCTCCAGCGGAGCCGGCGGCCAGCACGTCAACAAGACCGAGTCCGCGGTGCGTATCCGCCACCTGCCCTCGGGTATCGTGGTGGCCTGCCAGAACGAACGCAGCCAGCACAAGAATCGCGCCACGGCGATGAAGATGCTGAAGGCCAAGCTGTACGAGCTCGAAGTCAACAAGCGCAACGCGGCGGCCAAGGTGCTCGAGGAGTCCAAGTCTGACGTGAGCTGGGGACACCAGATCCGCTCCTACGTGCTGGACCAGTCGCGTATCAAGGACTTGCGGACCAACGTCGAGGTCGGCAACACCGGTGCCGTGCTCGACGGCGATCTCGACCAGTTCCTGGAAGCCTCACTCAAAGCGGGGGTCTGAGCCGTTCATGGTCGAGAAGCACGAGCCGCAGGATGTCGGCGAGGTCGACGAGAACAAACTCATCACCGAGCGGCGGCAGAAGCTGGCAGCGCTGCGTTGCGGCGGCGCGCCGGCCTTTCCCAACGATTTTCGGCGTGATGCGCTGGCCGCCGAGCTGCATCTGGGCTTCGACGGCCTTGAGGCTGCCGCGCTCGAGGCGCAGTCGGTGCGCGTGGCGGTGGCCGGACGCATGATGCTGCGCCGCATCATGGGCAAGGCGAGCTTCGTCAAGCTGCAGGACTCCTCCGGCCAGATACAGCTGTTTGTGCAGCGCGACCTGCTCGGCGAACTGTACGAGGCGTTCAAGGGCTGGGACATCGGCGACATCCTCGGCGCCGAGGGGACGCTGTTCCGCACGCGGACCGGCGAACTGTCGGTGCGCGTCGAGTCCCTGCGCCTGCTGGTCAAATCGCTGCGGCCGCTGCCCGACAAGTGGCACGGTCTCGCCGATACCGAGGCGCGCTATCGTCAGCGCTACGTCGATCTCATCATGAACGAGGAGAGCCGTGCGGTGTTCCGCAAGCGCACCCGGCTGGTGCGCCACCTGCGCGACATGCTCGATGCACTTGGTTTCATGGAGGTCGAGACGCCGATGATGCAGCCCATACCGGGCGGTGCCACGGCGCGGCCGTTCGTGACCCGGCACAATGCGCTCGGCATCGACATGTATCTGCGGATCGCTCCCGAGCTCTATCTCAAGCGTCTGGTGGTCGGCGGTTTCGAGCGCGTCTACGAGATCAACCGCAATTTCCGCAACGAGGGGCTGTCGACGCGGCACAACCCCGAGTTCACGATGCTCGAGTTGTACCAAGCCTACGCTGACCACCGCGACCTGATGGACCTCGTCGAGCAGATGCTGCGCAGTGCAGCCGAGGCGGTGAACGGCAGTGGGCGCTTCGCGTCGCAGGGCCGCGACTACGATCTCGCGGCACCCTTCGCGCGGATCACGGTCGAGGAGCTGATCCTGCGCGAAAATCCCGATCTCGACCGCGCCCGATTGCGCGACCGGGACTACCTGCGGGCCGCCTGCGAGGCCCGCGGCATTCCCTGGAAGCCCGGCGACGGGCCGGGCAAGCTGCAAATCGAAATCTTCGAGAAGACCGGCGAGCATACGTTGCTCGACCCGACCTTCGTGTACGCCTACCCCGCCGAGGTGTCGCCGCTCTCCCGCGCAAACGATCAGGACCCTTTCCTCACCGACCGTTTCGAGTTCTTCGTCGGCGGCCGCGAACTCGCCAACGGCTTCGCCGAGCTCAATGACGCCGAGGACCAAGCGGCGCGCTTCCACGCACAGGTGGCGCGCAAGGAAGCTGGCGACGACGAGGCGATGTTCTTCGATGCCGACTATGTGCGCGCTCTCGAATACGGGATGCCTCCCACCGCCGGCCTCGGCGTCGGCATCGATCGCCTGGTGATGTTCCTCACCGACTCGGCCTCGATCCGCGACGTGCTGCTGTTTCCGCAGATGCGTCCGGAGTGAGCGGCAGCGTCCTGCGCCCGTGTCGCCCGCTAGTCAGGCAAAGGATAGGGCAGCGGCAGCACGGTGACGGCTAGCGGGACGGCTTCGCCGTTCGCGCCCGGCTCGCCGCAGACGGGTTCCGCAGCCGTGGCGTAGGCGGCCACAGCAAGGAATTCACGCCCCGACGGGCTATCGGCCACTTCCACCACTTGCGCGCTGCGTGGCGTGCCGCCCACCGGCTGCAGGTGCAACTTCTGCCCCGGCTGCAGCGGTTCGGGCGATGCGGTGCGAAATCTTTGTGCACGCCGCTTGACGCGGCCGCGGTAGTGGGCTCGCGCGATCACTTCCTGACCCGTGTAGCAGCCCTTGGTGAAGGAGATGCCGCCGAGCAGGTCGAGGTTGAGCATCTGGGCGACGAACTCGCCGCGCGTGGCCGCAGTGACTTGGGGCAGGCCGGCGGCGATGTCAGCGAGGCGCCAGGCGGCGGCCGCAGGATGGGTATCCTCTGGCATCGTCACGCCCGCCACTGGCCGCAGGCGCAGGACGCGACCGTCGCTGGCGTGCCGCCAGAGCGTCGTGTCTCCCTCCGCCCGTGCGGCGCCCACCGCAGATGGCAGCGTTGCATCCCCTGGCAGGCCCTCGAGGCACCATTGGGCCGATTCGTCGCTGAGGCGCGCCTTGGCGCGCAGCAGGAATCTGCGCAGCACGGCAAGCGTCTCGGCGATCAGTTCGCGCGGCAGCACGCAGAGCACGTCCTCGCTGCCGATCGGGACGAGGCGCAGCACCGCGAGCACCCGCCCCTGGGCGTTGTGCAGTCCTGCCAGTTCCACCCGTTCCGCGTGCAGCGCCAGGGCGTCCTGCGACAGTTGACCGTTGAGAAACTTGCGCGCTTCGGGCCCGCGCACGGCGATCACGCCGAGGTCGGGCAGGGCGCAGGCGACGGGTGATTCCGGGGATGCTGGCTGGGTCACGGCAGTTTGTGAAAAAACCTGTGAACGACAAGGGTTTGGCATCCGGATTGTGCATCAACTCCGGGTCTGTCCCTGTGGTCTTGGTGCAACGCTTCTGGCATCATCGACAGCCGATGCAGAACGATCCCCAGGGGGTGGGGCGGCCCGCGTCCGCGGCCGTTCCTGCGCCCGAAAACCCTCCGCCGACCACCGCGTCCGAGTCCGTTGCGCTACCGCCCGAGATCGGCGGTCCGCAGGGGCCCGAGCCGACGCGATACGGCGACTGGGAAAAGAACGGCCGCTGCATCGACTTCTGACCTCGAGGGCAAGACACCGATGCGCCAACGTCCCCTGTCACCCCACCTTGGCGTGTACCGCTTTGCGTACACCATGGCGACCTCCATATTCCACCGTGCAACCGGCGTGATCCTTTCCGTGGGGTTCGGGGTCCTCGCGTGGTGGCTGGTCGCCGCCGCCGGCAGCGAGCAGGACTATGCGCGCGTCGTCGCCGTGCTCGGCAGCGGACCGGTGCAATGGTTGCTCGCGGGCTGGTTGCTGGCCTTCTGCTACCACCTCTGCAACGGCATCCGGCACCTCAACTGGGATCTCGGCCGTGGCCTCGAGCGCGCGGAGGCACGGCGCAGCGCGACCATCGTGGCGCTGGTGACGGTGCTGCTGGCACTTGCGCTGGGCTACGCGGCCTTCTTCGCGGGAGCGGCGCCATGAGTCTGCGCAGCCCGCTCGGCAAGGTGCTCGGCCGGGGCGCGGCCAAGTCGGGGGTGGCGCATTGGTGGGCGCAGCGCGTGTCCGCGGTGGCGCTGGTGCCGCTGACATTGTGGTTCGTGATCGAACTTGTGCAGTTGCCGGCAGGCGACCAGCAGCAGGTCCGCGAGTGGGTCGCCAGCGACTACAACCCGGTGTTGCTGTTGCTGCTCATCGGCAGCATCGCCTGGCACTCGGCGCTCGGCCTGCAGGTCGTGCTCGAGGACTATGTGGCGCACAAGCCGATCAAGCTCGCCGCGCTGCTCGCCAACACTTTCTTCCATGTCGTCGTGGCGGTCGCCGCCGGCTATGCCGTGCTGCGTATCGCCTTCACGACCCTCGTCCAGGGATGACGCCCGATGGCCGCCTACAATTTCATTGACCATACCTATGACGTGGTCGTGGTCGGCGCCGGTGGTGCCGGTCTGCGCGCGACGCTCGGCCTCGCGGAGGCAGGGCTGTCCACTGCCTGCCTCACCAAGGTCTTCCCCACCCGCAGCCACACCGTGGCGGCGCAGGGCGGCATCTCCGCAGCGCTCGGCAACATGGGCGAGGACGACTGGCGCTACCACTTCTACGACACCATCAAGGGCTCGGACTGGCTCGGCGACCAGGACGCGATCGAATTCATGTGCAAGGAGGCGCCGGCCGCGGTCATCGAACTCGAGCACTATGGCGTCCCTTTCTCGCGCACCCCGGACGGCCGCATCTACCAGCGTCCGTTCGGCGGCATGACCACGCAGTACGGCAAGGGCATCGCGCAGCGCACCTGCGCCGCCGCGGATCGCACCGGCCATGCCATGCTGCACACGCTGTACCAGCAGTCGATCAAGAACGAGGCGGAGTTCTTCATCGAGTACTTCGCCATCGACCTCATCATGGAGAATGGCGAATGTCGCGGCGTAGTGGCGCTGAACCTCGCCGAGGGAACCCTGCACCGGTTCCGCGCGCACCTCGTGATCCTCGCGACGGGCGGCTACGGCCGCGCGTATTTCTCCTGCACCTCAGCCCACACCTGCACGGGTGATGGTGGCGGCATGGCGCTGCGTGCCGGTCTGCCGCTGCAGGACATGGAGTTCGTGCAGTTCCACCCGACCGGCATCTACGGTGCCGGCTGTCTGATCACCGAGGGTTCGCGCGGCGAGGGCGGCTACCTCACCAATTCGCGCGGCGAGCGCTTCATGGAGCGCTATGCTCCGAACGCCAAGGATCTCGCCTCGCGCGACGTGGTGTCGCGTTCGATGACCATCGAGATCCGCGAGGGGCGGGGCGTTGGCAAGGATGCCGACCACATCCATCTGCACCTCGAACATCTCGGACCGGATGTCATCAGGCAGCGGCTGCCCGGTATCGCCGAGACGGCGCGCATCTTCGCCGGCGTGGATGTGAACAAGGATCCCATTCCGGTGCTGCCGACGGTGCACTACAACATGGGTGGCATCCCCTGCAATTATCACGGTGAGGTGGTAACGCTGAAGGATGGCGATGCCGACACCGTGGTCCCGGGACTGATGGCCGTCGGCGAGGCGGCCTGCGTATCGGTGCACGGGGCCAACCGCCTCGGCTCCAATTCGCTGCTCGATCTCGTGGTCTTCGGGCGCGAGGCCGGGCGCCACGCCGCTTCGATCGTCAAGTCGGGTACTACCCACCGCCCGCTGCCGAAGGATGCGGGCGACCTCGCGCTGTCGCGCCTCGACCGTTTGCGCCACGCCAACGGCAGTCGTCCGACCGCGCAGATCCGGCTGGAGATGCAGAAGATCATGCAGTCCGATGCGGCAGTGTTCCGCACCGGCAGTTCGCTGCAGGAAGGTTGCGACAAACTGCAGCGTACGGTCGACTCGTTCGCCGACGTGCGCACCAGCGACCGTGGCCTCGTCTGGAACACCGATCTGATCGAGACGCTCGGCGGAGAACCGCAAGGAGAGCCGCGGCGCGCACGCCCGCGAGGACTTCAAGGAGCGCGACGACGCCAACTGGATGAAGCACACCCTGTGCTGGGTCGACGAGCGGGGGCATACCCGTATCGACTACCGCGCCGTGCACCTGAACACCCTGACCGGCGACGTCGAGCCGATCCCGCCGAAGGCGCGCACCTACTGATTCCCGAGGAAACGACCCATGGCTGAGTTCAGACTGCCTGCGAACTCGCGCATCAACCGCAACGGCAAGGTGCACCCGGCGCCTGCCGGAGCGACCAACGTGCGCACCTTCAAGGTCTACCGCTATGACCCCGATGCCGGCGAGAACCCCCGTGTCGACACTTTCGAAGTCGATATGGACAGCTGCGGGCCGATGGTCCTCGATGCGCTCATCAAGATAAAAAACGAGATCGATCCGTCGCTCACCTTCCGGCGCTCCTGCCGCGAGGGCATCTGCGGCAGCTGCGCGATGAACATCGACGGCACCAACACCCTGGCCTGCACCAAGAGCTGCGGCGAAGTGAAGGGCGAGGTGAAGATCTATCCGCTGCCGCACATGCCGGTGGTCAAGGATCTCGTCCCGGACCTCACCCAGTTCTACGCCCAGTACGCCTCGGTGAAGCCCTGGCTCCAGTCGCGCACTCCGGCGCCTCCCGATCGTGAGCGTCTGCAGGCCCCGGAGGAGCAGGAGAAGATCGACCGGCCCTCGGCGTGCATCCTTTGCGCCTGCTGCTCCACGTCCTGCCCGAGCTACTGGTGGAACGGCGATCGCTACCTCGGTCCGGCCGCCCTGCTCGCTGCCTACCGCTGGATCATCGACAGCCGCGACGACGCTACCGGCGAACGGCTCGACGCACTGGAGGATCCGTTCAAGTTGTATCGCTGCCACACCATCATGAACTGCACCGAGGCCTGTCCCAAGGACCTCAATCCGGCCAAGGCCATCGCCGAAATCAAGCAGATGATGGCGGAGCGCGAGCACACTTGAGCGGCGTCGGTCGGCTGCGCTGGCGCTGCCGGCGCGGCATTAAGGAGCTCGACGTGCTGCTCGAACGTTGGCTGGATCTGCAGGGGGAGTCGCTGCTGGCGGCGGATCAGCGGGGCTTCGAGGCGCTCCTCGAACTGCAAGACCCGGAGCTCGCGCGGGTGCTGCTGGCCGGTGAACCGCACCCGGACCCCGCCATCAACGAACTGATCGGCCGCATTCGGCGGTGCTGATCGCCGGCGTCCGCGGGTCGAGCGCGCGGCCGTCGGAGGCTCTTCGTGCATCCGCCTTGCGGTTACACTGCCGGCTTGAAGCAGCACCTGTCGTGACCTGTCGAGCGGAATCAACCGATCTTGCGAACTTTTGCAAAGCCTCCCTGTCTCACCGGACGCAATGCTCATGGATGTGGCCCATGCTGATGGCAGGGCAGTCATGAGTACGGAGCAGAGCGATCTCAGTCTGGTGCAACTCGCGCAGCGGGGCGACTCCGGGGCCTTCGACGCCTTGGTACGCCGCTACCAGCACAAGGTCGTCAAGCTGGTGATGCGTTACGTGCGGGACCCGGCCGAGGCGGAAGACATTGCCCAGGAAGCGTTCATCAAGGCCTACCGTGCCCTGCCACGGTTTCGCGGCGACAGCGCCTTCTATACTTGGCTGTATCGCATCGCCATCAATACGGCGAAGAACGCTCTGGCGGCCCGCGGCCGCAGCCCCATCGAATATGACCTCGACCGCCCCGAGGGCGAGGAACCCAATCATGACGTGCTCGCGCGCATGAAGGACACGGCGACTCCGGAAGCCCTGGCCCTGACCGAGGAGATCCGCTCCATCGTCACGGCGGCGATCGACGCCCTGCCCGAGGACTTGCGCACCGCCATCCAGCTGCGTGAGCTCGAGGGCATGTCCTACGAAGAAATTGCCAATGCCATGGAGTGCCCGGTCGGGACCGTGCGCTCGCGGATCTTCCGCGCCCGCGAGGCGATCGACGCCCGCCTGCGCGAGGTATTCGATGGCGGACTCGGACGCGGAGAGGTAATCGGATGAGCAGCGAGAAGGAATCCACCGAAATCACGGGTACGGACGAGGTCGTCGATCAACGGGAGAGTCAGTTGTCGGCGATGTACGATGGCGAGTTGCCGACGGCGGAGTGCGAACTGGTCGCCCGCCGGTTGTCGCGCGACGAGAACTTGCGGCGCAGCTGGGAGCATTACGCACTGATAGGCACTGTGATGCGCGCCGAGGGCCTTGCCGGACGGCGGCTGGCGCCGCGGGTCGCGGCGGGCCTTGCCGGCGACGCGACCGTGCCCGGGATGGCGGCGGAGTTGCCGGCGGAGTTGTCGGCGGAGTCTCTGGCGAGCGCCGACAGTCGGCGAGCCACGCGCGAGCGTGCGCCGCGGATGCCGCGGTGGGCGGTACCTGCCAGCGGCCTTGGCTTGGCGGCCGGCGTGGCGGTGGTCGGCGTGTTCGGTGTGCTCTGGCTGGGCACGGGGAACCGCGAGCCGGTGTCCTCGGCCTCGATCCTGCCACCCGTGGCGAGCCGGGTGGCCGAGGTGGTCATTCCGGCGGCCGATCCGCAGCGGATCGTGGCCGCTGCCGCGCCCACGTCGCGTCCGGTCGAGCCCGAGGTGTCCACGAACGGCGAGCCGCTGAGCTACGTCACGCCGCCTGTTGGCAGCGGCAACAGCTCCGGCACGCTGGGCTTCGGACTGGCCGGCTACGTGGGAGCCCACAGCGCGGTGTCCGCGCCGATGCTGCGCCACTCGGCACTCTCGGCGCTGATCGGTGCGAACTCAGCGGTCGACATTCCGCTGCCAGCCGATGCCGGTGTTGCGGTCGACGGTCAGACCGAAAAGGAGAAATCCCGGTGAGTGCTCTGGTCCGGTACGCGCCGGGCCGATCTGTATCGGGCCGATCTGCATCGGGCCGACCATGGCGTTGTTTCGCGTGGTCGCTGCTGGCCTTGATGCCGGCAGCGGCGTCTGCCGAGGATGCACGCGAATGGCTGGAGCGCATGAACCGCGCGCTCGCCGAACAAAGTTACGAGGGCACTTTTTTCCACGAGCGCGGCGGCCACTCCGAGTCGATGCGCATCCACCATCGGGTTCGCAACGGCGAGGTCGCCGAGCGCCTGGTGTCACTCGATGGCTCGGGTCGCGAGTTCATCCGCAAGGGCGACGAGCTCGTCTACATCCTGCCCGACCAGCGTGCGGTCTTGACCGAGCGCCGGCCGCGTCGCGGCGGTCTGCTGCCCAATTTCCCGCGCTTCGACGACTACACGGCGCAGTTCTACCGACTGGAAGGTGCGCAGCGCACCCGCCTCATCGAGCGCGATGCCCGGCTCGTGTCGCTGGTGCCGCTCGATCCCTATCGTTACGGCTATCGCGTGTGGATCGATGCGCGAACCCGCCTGCCCCTCAAATCGGAACTCTACGATCGCAGCGGGCGGGTGCTCGAGCGCATAGCCTTCGCGACGCTGCAGCGTGTCGATGACATCCCCGACTCGACATTCCGGCCCGCGATGCCGCTCGATGGCTACCGCCGTCTCGAGAGCGGCGGCGGTGTGCGCCTGCAGACGGTGACGGACAGCGCCGAGGTCTGGAACGTGCGGACGGCACCGCAGGGCTTCCGCCTGACGCAGCGCGGCGAGCACCTGCTGCCGGGGGAGGACGATCCGGTCTCGCACCTTGTGCTTTCAGACGGCCTCGCCTCGGTGTCCGTGTTCATTGGCGCGCGCCTGCCGTCGCACTCCGCCAAGGAGATCGCGGTGGCGAGGCAGATCGGTGCCTCGACCGCCTTCTCCACCTTCCTGCACGGGCACCATGTCGTCGTGGTGGGCGAGATCCCGGTGAAGACCGCCAGGCTCATCGCCGCAGGGCTGGTGCCGGGCCCGCAGGGCGTTGCCGAGCGCCCGGGAGAGCCGGCGCGGCCTGCTGCGCCCGGCCGACCGGGTGAGCCGGGCCGCCCGCGCGAGGCTGCCTCAGTGATCCCGCAGGCGCCCGCATTCGCGTCGCCCAGTCCGTGACCATGTCGGGCACTCCCGGCGGCAAACTGACGCTGCTGACCCGCGAGGGTTGCGGGCTTTGCGAGGAGTTTGCCGAGGAACTCGCAGGGCTGCGCTCAGTGCTGCCGCTGCCGCCGCTCGAGGCCCTGGACGTGGACTCCGACCCGGAGCTGCTGCGCAGGTACGGGCACAAGATCCCGGTGCTGTTGTGGGACGGCGCGCCGATTGCCGTGACGCGGCTGGACGCAGGCGAGATCGAGCGTCTGTTTCGGGTTCGCTGACGGCGCCCGCCCGATCACCGGTATAATCCGGCGCTTTGCCACGAGCCTCGGATCATCCCGGGGGATCACCTCAGTCCGATGCAGCACATCCGCAATTTCTCGATCATCGCGCACGTCGATCACGGCAAGTCGACGCTGGCCGATCGCCTGATCCAGCTCTGCGGCGGCCTCGAGGCCCGCGAGATGCAGAATCAGGTGCTCGACTCGATGGCGCTCGAACGGGAGCGCGGCATCACCATCAAGGCGCAGAGCGTCACGCTGCACCACACCGCCGTCGACGGTCAGCGCTACCAGCTGAACCTCATCGATACCCCGGGGCATGTCGACTTCTCCTACGAAGTCTCGCGCTCGCTGGCTGCCTGTGACGGCGCGCTGCTGGTGGTCGACGCCTCGCAGGGTGTCGAGGCGCAGAGCGTCGCCAACTGCTACACCGCGATCGAGCAGGGGCTGGAGGTGCTGCCGGTCATCAACAAGATCGACCTGCCGTCCGCGGATCCGCCGAAGGTGATCCGCGAGATCGAGGAGATCATCGGGATCGAGGCGCATGATGCGGTGCGCGTGTCCGCAAAGACCGGCGAGAACGTGGCCGAACTGCTCGAGGAGATCGTGCGCCGGATCCCGCCGCCCAAGGGTGATCCCGAGGCGCCGCTGCAGGCGTTGATCATCGACTCGTGGTTCGACAACTACGTGGGCGTGGTTTCGCTGGTGCGCGTCGTCAACGGCACGATCCGCGCCGGCGACAAGATCCGCGTACTGTCGACGGGGCGCACCTGGCTCGTCGACCGGCTCGGACGCTTCACCCCGAAGTCCATCGTCACGCCGCAGCTCGGCGCGGGAGAGGTCGGTTTCGTCATCGCCGGCATCAAGGAAATCGACGGTGCGCCCGTCGGCGACACCATCACCCTCGACAACAAACCCTGCGCGACGCCGCTGCCCGGCTTCAAGCAGGTGCAGCCACGGGTGTTCGCAGGCCTGTTCCCCGTCAATGCCGACGACTACGAGGCCTTCCGCGATGCGCTGGCCAAGCTGCGCCTCAATGACTCCGCGCTGCATTACGAGCCGGAGGTGTCCGGCGCGCTCGGTTTCGGTTTCCGCGTCGGTTTCCTCGGTCTGCTGCACATGGATATCGTGCAGGAGCGGCTTGAGCGCGAGTACGATCTGGACCTGATCACCAGCGCGCCGACAGTGGTCTACGAGGTCGGCCTTACCGACGGCACCAGCGCCTACGTCGACAACCCCGCCAAGCTTCCTGCCGCCAACCGCATCGCCGAGATCCGCGAGCCGGTGATCATCGCCAACATCCTGGTGCCTCCCGACTACGTCGGCGGTGTGCTGCAGCTGTGTACCGAGAAGCGCGGCACGCAGAAGAAGATGCAGTATCTCGCCAACCAGGTGTCGCTGCAGTACGAGTTGCCGCTCGCCGAGGTGGTGCTCGATTTTTTCGACCGGCTGAAGTCGGCGAGCCGCGGCTACGCGTCCTTCGACTACGAGTTCAGTCATTTCGAGGCTGCGCCGCTTGCCAAGCTCGACATCCTGATCAATGGCGATCGGGTCGACGCGCTGTCGATCATCGTGCATCGCGACAGCGCGTACCAGCGGGGACGCGAACTGGTCGACAAGATGCAGGAGCTCATCCCGCGGCAGATGTTCGAGGTCGCGGTGCAGGCGGCGATAGGCACCCACGTGATCGCGCGGGCTACCGTCAAGGCGCTGCGCAAGAACGTGCTTGCAAAGTGCTACGGTGGCGACATCAGCCGCAAGCGCAAGCTGCTGGAGAAGCAGAAAGAGGGCAAGCGCCGCATGAAGCAGGTGGGCTCCGTCGAGATCCCGCAGGAAGCCTTCCTCGCGGTGCTCAAGGTCGGCAGGAAGTGACTCCATGATCGACATGTTGCTCTCGACCCTGGCGCTGCTCGCGCTGCCTGCAGCCACGATCTGCGTCATTGACGACTGGTTCGTCCGGCCACGTCGCCAGTTGGTGCTGCGCGACGGCCAGCCGACGCCCGATCCGCTACCGATGCGGCTGCTCTACGGATGCCTGCCGTTTCTGGTGGTCGCCTGGTTCATCCAGCTGATGTCGGCCCAGCGCGCGGACTTCAGTCTGGTGCTGATTCTCATCACTGCGGCATCCGGTATCGTCTGGGCCATCGACCACTGGCTGCTCGCGCCGCGCCGTCGCGCCGCTGCGCTGGCGGCGGGCTGCGAACCCGAATCGCAGCAGCTGCCGGGTACCGTCGACTATGCGCGCAGTTTCTTCCCGGTAATGGCCGTGCTGCTCGTGCTGCGTTCGTTCCTTTACGAGCCGTACCGCATACCCTCCGACTCGATGATGCCGACCCTGCTCGACGGCGACTTCATCCTCGTCAACAAATACACCTACGGGGTGCGCCTGCCGGTGGTGCACCGCAAAGTGCTCGATGTAGGCAGACCGGCGCGCGGCGACGTCGCGGTGTTCCGCTTCCCCCCGGACCCGGCCATCAACTACGTCAAGCGCGTGGTGGGGCTTCCGGGGGATCTGGTCGAGGTACGCAACGATCAGCTGATCGTCAACGGCAAGCCGGTGCCGCTCGTGCAGCTGGGTCGCTACGAGGACGGCTGCTACCGCAACATGCGGCTCGCCGAGGAACAGCTCGATGATCGCCGGTACACGATTTTGCACTGTCTGAGCTCGGACATGCTGTCGGTGCCGCCGCTGCCGTCCTGCGATCGCAGCATCATGCAGGGCTACGTCTGCAACGAGGCCACTGCAGGCATCAATCCCGATTCGGGCAATCGCGTCATGCAGGTGCCGGCTGGCCAGTACCTGATGGTGGGCGACAATCGCGACAACAGTTCCGACGGCCGGGTGTGGGGGTTCGTCGATGAGTCCCTGCTCGTCGGCAGGGCGAGCGTCATCTGGTTCAACTGGGACCTGCAGCGCTCCGGCGGGCCGAACTGGTCGCGCATTTTCACGAGAATCGAGTGAGCGCTTCGCACAGCGACTGGCCGCAGCGCTGGGTCAGCGAGGCGCTCGGCCACGCCGCCAACGACCGCGCGCTGTTCGTGGCTGCGCTCACCCATCGCAGCGCCGCGGCGCGCAACAACGAGCGGCTCGAGTTCCTCGGCGATGCGGTACTCAACCTGCTGGTTGCC
Organism: Steroidobacteraceae bacterium; assembly: GCA_044375655.1. GTDB lineage: Bacteria > Pseudomonadota > Gammaproteobacteria > Steroidobacterales > Steroidobacteraceae > UBA964. Next base: position 19,853 of record JBILMF010000029.1, read on the forward strand.
GAGATGCTCTACACGCGTTTTCCCTCGGCGAGCGAGGGCGACCTGTCGCGTCTGCGTGCGAGTCTCGTGAGTTCCAGGCCGCTGGCGACGATCGCGCAGCGCATCGGACTTGGCGAGGAGTTGCAACTCGGATCGGGTGAGCTCAAGACCGGAGGCTTCCGCCGCGAGTCGATACTCGCCGACGCCTTCGAGGCCACCGTCGGCGCGGTGTATCTCGATGGAGGTCTCGATGCGGCACGAGCCGTCGTGCAGCGGTTTTGCCAGCCTTTGCTCGAAGCGCTGCCGCAGCTCGCGGAACTGAAGGACCCGAAGACCCGCCTGCAGGAGTGGTTGCAGTCGCGCGGGATGCCGCTGCCTACCTACGTCGTGGAGCAGGTGACAGGCGAGCCGCACGACCAGCATTTCGCGGTGCTTTGCGAGGTGCCCTCACTCGAGCTTGCAGCCCCGGGCACGGGCTCCAGCCGCCGCCGAGCCGAGCAGGATGCCGCACAGCGAGTGCTCGGGCAGATCGCCGAGCGGCAGCGGTGAGCGACCTTGCTGCCATGGCCGACGCAGAGGGCGTAGCGTCGCAGGACGGATTCCGTGCCGGGTTCGCGGCCCTCGTGGGTCGGCCCAACGTAGGCAAGTCGACACTGCTCAACGCACTGGTGGGCGAGAAGCTGTCGATCGTCACGCCGCGGCCGCAGACCACCCGGCATCGCATCACCGGTCTGGTCAACCGGCCGCGGCTGCAGGTGGCCTTCGTGGATACGCCGGGACTGCACGCCGGTGGCCGGCGGGCCCTGAACAAGGCGATGAACCGTACGGCCGCCGCCGCCCTGCACGATGCCGATCTGGTGGTCTTCGTGGTCGAGGCGCTGCGCTGGACCGAAGAGGACGAGGCGGTCATGCAGCGCATCCGTGACAGCGGACGTCCGGCGCTGGCGGTGGTCAGCAAGGCCGATGCAGCGCGGCCACGCGACCGGCTGCTGCCCTTCATCGCGCAACTGGCTGAGCGCCATCCCTTCCGCGCGATCGTGCCAGTCTCAGCGGTCCGCGGCGAAAACCTGGAAGGGCTCGTCACTGCGATCGGCCGCGAGTTGCCGCTCTCGCCGCAACTGTTTGCCGAAACCGACCGTACCGACCGCGATCTGCGTTTCCGCATTGCCGAGATCATTCGCGAGAAGCTCACCCTCGAGCTCAACCAGGAGGTGCCTTACGGCATCGCCGTGGAGATCGAGAAGATGGAGCGCGAGCAGCTCGACAGCACCGAGCGGGAAGTCATCCATGCCGTGATCTGGGTCGATCGGGAGGGTCAGAAACCGATCGTCATCGGCGCCGGCGGGGCGCGCTTGAAGCGCGTCGGCAGCTCGGCGCGGCGCGAGATCGTCGCGCTGCTTGGCCGCCGTTGCCATCTCGAGTTGTGGGTCAAGGTGCGCGAGAACTGGGCCGACAACGCACAGGCGCTGCGCACGCTCGGACTTGAGTAGCCGCGGACGCCCATGGGCAAGGGCAGCAGGCGCGTCGAACTCGCCCCGCTCTACGTCCTGCACCACCGGCCGTGGCGCGACACGAGCCGCATGCTCGACGTCTTCACCCGCGACCATGGACGGCTGATGCTGTTCGCGCGCGGCGTGCGTGGTCCGAAGTCGCGCGCGGCGTCGGCGCTGCAGCCCTTCAGGTTGCTGCTCGGCTCGTGGAGCACCAGCGGCGAGGCGGGGCAGCTGAGCCAGGTGGAGGTCGCGGCATCGCGCGATTCCGCTGGTGACCTGGAAGCCCGACCCGCGGCGACGGGCGTGGCTGATGAGGGCGGGGCGGCTGCCGGCGAGCCGCAGCCGCTGCCCGCCGCTGCGCTGCTCAGCGGGTGGTATCTGAACGAGCTCGTGCTCAAGCTGACGGTGCGCAACGATCCGCAACCCCAGGTGTTCGATCTCTACCACGACACGCTGCGGCGGCTGCGCACGCAGTCGAGCGTCGCCGCGGCGCTGCGCCGCTTCGAGCGCCAACTGCTGGAGTTGCTCGGCTACGGCGTGGAGTTCCGGCATGACGCGCGGGCGGGCGAGGCACTGCAGCCGGGCGCAAGCTATCATTTCCATCCCGAGCTGGGTTTTATCGAGGTATCGGGAGAGGCGGCTGCGGCGGCGGCTGCGTTCCGCGGTCGCGATCTGCTCGCGGTCGCCGACGATGATTACGACGACCCTGCGGTGCTCGAGACGGCCCGTCGGGTGCTGAGAACAGCCCTCGATCGCGCACTCGAGGGGCGGGAACTGAACACGCGCGCCGTAGCCCGCTCGGTGGCGCGGCGGCAGCGCGACCGGGAGACCAGCTGATGACAGCCGACAGAATAGATCTTGGGGTCAACATCGACCACGTCGCTACGCTGCGTCAGGCGCGGCGGGCGCGCTACCCGGATCCGGTCCATGCGGCACTTGCGGCCGAACAGGCGGGGGCCGACAACATCACCTTGCATCTGCGCGAGGACCGTCGCCATATCCAGGACGCGGACGTCGAGGCCCTGCGGCCGCTGCTGCAGACCCGTATGAACCTCGAGATAGCCGTCACCGACGAGATGCTAGCGATCGCCGAGCGCATACGGCCGGCCGACTGCTGCCTCGTGCCGGAGCGGCGTACCGAGGTCACCACCGAGGGCGGACTCGACGTCACCGGTCAGCTCGGCAGGTTGCTGGACAGTTGCTCCCGACTTGCGGACGCGCAGATCCGTGTGGCCCTGTTCATCGATCCCGATCCGGCGCAGATCGAGGCTGCGGCGCGCGCGGGCGCGCCCGTCGTCGAACTGCACACCGGCCGCTATTGCGAGTCGAGCGGTGCGCAGGCGGCGCGCGAGCTCGAGCGTCTGCGGGTCGGCGCAGGTCTGGCGGCCGAGCTCGGTCTCGAAGTGCATGCTGGCCACGGTCTGCATTATCACAACGTGCAGGCGGTGGCGGCGATCCGCGAGATCACCGAACTCAACATCGGTCACGCCATCGTCGCTCGTGCGGTGTTCGGCGGGCTGGCGGCGGCGGTGCGCGACATGAAATCCCTGATGCTGGCGGCTCGCCCATGACTACACTGGTCTTCGACATAGAGACGGTTCCGGATCTCGAACTCGGCCGTCGTGCTTTCGGGCTCGACGGTCTCGACGACTCGCAGGTCGCCAAGGCGATGTTCGCGCAGGCGCGTCAGCACGGCGGCAGCGACTTCCTGCCGCACGAGCAGCATCGCATCGTTGCGATTTCCTGCGTGCTGCGCCGCGCCGACACGCTGCGGGTGTGGAGCCTGGGCGACCTCGGCTCGGGCGAGGCGGAGCTCGTCAGCCGTTTCTTTGATGGAATCGACCGCTACACGCCGACGCTGGTCTCGTGGAACGGTGGTGGCTTCGACCTGCCGGTGCTGCATTACCGGGCACTGAAGCACGGCGTGGTGGCACGGCGCTATTGGGAGACCGGCAGCGGCGACCAGGGCTTCCGCTGGAACAACTACCTCAGCCGATTCCACGAGCGGCACACCGATCTGATGGACGTGCTCTCGGGCTACCAGCCGCGTGCCAAGGCCAGTCTGGCCGATATGGCCCACCTGCTCGGATTGCCGGGAAAGCTGGGATTCTCCGGTGACAAGGTCTGGGAGACCTATGCGGCCGGCAACCTCGATGGCATCCGCCGCTACTGCGAGACCGACGTGCTCAACACGTGGCTGGTCTATCTGCGCTTCCAGCTGATGCGGGGCCAGATCGATGCGACCGAACTGGCGGCGGAGGAAGCGAAGGTCCGTGAGCACCTCGCCGCTGCCGGAGAGCCGCATTTCGCCGAGTTCCTCGCCGCTTGGCCGCAGACCGGCGCGTGAGTCGCGGACCGAGCCCGCCGGGGCCGCCGGAAGAGGCGGCGGTGGCCGCGCTGAACCACGACGGCGCCGGCGTGGTGCGCGAGGGCAAGACGGTGTTCGTCGATGGCGCGTTGCCGGGAGAACGCATCCGCTTCCGCCGCACGCGCCGCCATCGACAGCACGACGAGGGCGAACTGTTGGAGATCCTCGAACCGGCGGCGACGCGCGCCGTGCCGCGCTGCGCGCACTTCGGGATCTGCGGTGGCTGCGCTCTGCAACACCTGCAGCCTGCGGCACAACTGCTCGCCAAGCAGCAGGAGCTCGCTGACAACCTGTCACGCATCGGTGGCGTGACCCCGGCGCGCTGGCTGGAACCGCTCGCCGGGCCAGTCTGGCAGTACCGTCGCCGGGCGCGGCTCGGCGCCAAGTTCGTCGCCAAGCGCGCGCGTGTGCTGGTCGGATTCCGGGAGCGGCGCAAGCCCTATGTTGCCGCGCTCGAGCGCTGCGAGGTGCTCGCGGCGCCGCTGGACGCGCTGATCGCGCCCTTGTCCGACCTGCTGACGGGGCTGGAGGCACGCGAGAGCATTCCGCAGATCGAAGTCGCGATCGCCGACAACGCGACGGTACTGGTGTTCCGTACGCTGACCGAACTCACAGCCGCCGATCGGCGCGCGCTCGCCGATTTTGGTACCGCCCGCGACGTGCACGTCTGGCTGCAGCCGGCCGGACCGGCGACCGCAGCGCCGCTCGTCGGTGAGCCCGTGGCACTCGAGTACGGGTTGCCCGCGGAAGGTCTCCGCCTCGAATTCCGACCGACGGACTTCATCCAGGTCAACGGACCGGTCAATCGGCTGCTGGTGGCGCAGGTCATGGAACTGCTGGAGCTGGATCGCGGCCAGCGCGTGCTCGATCTGTTCTGCGGGCTCGGCAACTTCACGCTGCCGATCGCGCGGCGGGTGCGTGAGGTCGTTGGCATCGAGGGCGAGGCCGGTCTGGTGGAGCGGGCCCGCCGCAATGCCGCCCGCAACGGGCTGACCAACGCCACATTCCACGTTGCGGATCTGGCTGCCGCGGACGGCGGCAGTGCGACCCTCGCCGGCCGTTTCGACCGTGTGTTGCTCGATCCGCCGCGGGCTGGTGCCCTCGAGGTGTTGCCCCGTCTGGCCGAACTCGGCGCCGCACGGCTGGTCTACGTGAGCTGCCACCCGGCAACCCTCGCGCGCGACCTCGGATTGCTCGTCCGCGAGTACGGCTATCGGCTCGCCGCCGCCGGGGTGGTGGACATGTTCCCGCACACCAATCATGTCGAGTCGGTCGCGGTACTCGACGGGCCCGTCGCGAGGTTGCGATGACACTCGGACCACTCATGATCGACCTCGAGGGCACGACCTTGCAGCCCGTCGAGCGCGAGCTGCTGCAGCACCCGCTGGTGGGCAGTGTGATCCTCTTTGCCCGCAACTACGCCGATCCCGAGCAGTTGCGGCAGCTGGTCGCCGATATCCACGCAGTGCGTTCCCCGGCGCTGATCGTCGGCGTCGATCACGAGGGCGGGCGCGTACAGCGCTTCCGCGAGGGCTTCTCGCGTCTGCCGCCGCTGCGCCGCATCGGCCATGAGTACGACGCTTCGCCGCGTGCGGGGCTGGCGCTCGCCCGCGAGATTGGCTGGCTGATGGCGGCCGAGTTGCGCGCGGCGGGCGTTGATCTGTCGTTCGCCCCCTGCGTCGATCTCGACTATGGGGTCAGCGAAGTGATCGGCGACCGTGCGCTGCACCCGCGGTCTGCGGTGGTCGGTGAACTGGCGGTCGCCTACATGCATGGCATGCGCGCCGCGGGCATGGTGGCCACTGCAAAGCACTTTCCGGGTCATGGCGCGGTGGTAGCCGATTCGCACCACGCCCTGCCCGTCGATCGGCGCAGCCTCGCTGACCTCGAACCTGACATCGCGCCCTACAGGCTGCTCATCGCCAACGGGCTCGCCGGCGTCATGGTGGCCCACGTTCTCTACCCGGAGATCGACGACGTACCGGCGAGCGCATCGCGACGCTGGATCAGCGGCTTGCTGCGCAACGAGTTGCTCTTTCAAGGCGTGGTGTTCGCCGACGATCTGTCCATGGCGGGTGCCGCGACCGTGGGTGGCATCGTCGAGCGTGCCGAAATTGCGCTGGCAGCGGGCTGCGATGTGCTGCCCGTGTGCAACCATCGCGACAGTGTCATCGCGTTGCTGGAGGGCTGGCGGCCTGCAACCGACGCCGCCTCGGCGCTACGCCGGGTACGGCTGCGCGG
>JBILMF010000167.1:0-6038 GCA_044375655.1 Steroidobacteraceae bacterium
CGGCGTAGCCGTAGGTTTCGCGCGCCCAGTGCCAGTGGCGGGCGGTCAGCGTGAGCAGCTTCAAAGATTTCGCCAGCCCCACGCGCGGGCCGGGGCCGTCATAGTAGTCGCCGTTGTTCCAGGCCGGGTCCATGCGGATCGGAGTGGTCCACGCATCCACCAAGGCGATCGCCCAGGGGTGGATTTCGAATCCGGGCCCTATGACGTGGATCACCCGCTCAACGAAGTCGGGGTAGAGCGCTGCCCACTCCATTGCCTGCATCGCGCCGCCCGATGCACCGGCCACGGCAACCAGCCGCTTGACTCCCAGCTGCTCGAGCAATGCCCTGTGCGCGGTGACCGAGTCCCGCAAACTGACGACCGGAAAGCGCATGCCGTAGGCCTTACCGGTCCGTGGGTCGATCGATGCTGGCCCGGTGGTCGTCACGTTCGGGTCCGTGGCACCGAGATTGGCGAAGGTATCGGCGCTGATGACGAAGTAGCGATTGGTGTCGATGGCCTTGCCCGGCCCGATGATGGCATCCCAGTAGCCAGGGGTCGGATCGGTCGGCGAATAGCGGCCCGCAGCATGCGAGTTACCGGAGTAGAAGTGCGCAATGAAGATCGCGTTGTCGCCGCGTTCGTTGAGTTTGCCGTAGGTCTCGTAGCCTAGGCGCACGTCGGGGATGACTTCGCCGGCGACGGTGACGTGCCGAGGAAGGGTGAACACGCGCTTTTCGACGACGGGCAGGCTGGCTGCCGCCGTGGTCGTCGTCGCTGCCGGCGCCGCGCGACTTGGCTGCACCAGCAGTACGCCCGCAATCAGCATTGTAAGGATCATTTTTCCCATGGTCGGTGCTCCGGACGCATCGCGAGGTCATTGGCAAAGAATTGTGACTGGTTTAGCGCGGACAGCGCCCCGCGGCAAGTCCGGCCGCAGCATCCCTGCACGATCTCAAGCGCGCTGCAGTCCGCGTCGGCCGTCCTCGATGGCGAAGCGGGCGAGCACGCGGCTCTCGGCCTGCAGTTCGCGCACCGAGTCGAAACCCACGAGTCCCGCCTCGAGACGCTGTTGTGTGACCGTCAGATGCAGATAGCCACGATGCGCCCCGTCGGCCAGCAGCACGTCCGGCGAGTCGCCGCGGTTGTACGCCTCGATGACGCGTTGCGGCGGCGGGCCCGAGCTGACCGACGTGGTCACCAGTTCGCTGGTCACGATTGGCGAGGCCATGTCGGTGGGACGCATCCGCTGGTCGGCGACGATGAAGGCGTGAATATCGCCGCCGAGCACCAGCGGATTGGCACAGCCGCTGCGACCGATCGATTCCAGCAGACGCCGACGGGCGGCAGGATATCCCGCCCAGGCATCGTTCCAGTAGCGTTCGCGTGGTCCCGGATCCTCATCGAGCTGGGTCATCACTACGCCCTGCGCGATCAGATTCCAGCGCGCCGTCGAGCCGCGCAGCCCACGGTCCAACCAGCGCTCCTGCCGCTCGCCCAGCAGGGTGCGCGACTCGTCGTGCCATTGCGGGCAGGTGTCGAGATAGACGCGCGAGCCACCGCGCCGCGGCGGTGTGGAACACGCCTGCGGCGAGCGGTATTGCCGCTCATCGAGCATGTGCAGCGCCAGCAGGCTGCCGACGCTGCGCGACATGTAAAGCTGCATGTCGGCTCCACGCGGCAGCGCGGAACGCGGCAGCGGCATGTGCTCCCAGTAGGCGCGGTAGGCGGCCGTCCGCCGAGCGCGGAAGCCGTCCTGGTCGGCGGGATCCTCCGCCTGGTCCGCGGCGTAGTCGTTGTCGACCTCGTGGTCGTCATGGGTGAGCATCCAAGGGCAGGCCGCGTGCGCCGCCTGCAACATTGGATCGGTGCGGTACCAGGCGTGGCGCAGGCGGTATGCGGCGAGCGTACGGCACTCTCCACGGTCATGCTGCCGCACCGGCCTCTCGGTGTTGCCCTCGTAGATGTAGTCACCGACATGCACGATCAGGTCGGTGCCGCGAGCGAGCATGTCGCGGTAGGCATGGTAGTAGCCCTGCTCGTAATGCTGGCAGCTGGCGAGTGCGATGCGCAGGCGCTCCGCGGTCATACCCCGCGCGGGTGCGGTCCAGCTGCGACCGACGGCGCTCGTGAAGTCGCCGGCGCGGAAGCGGTAGAAGAACTCGCGTCCAGAAGGCAGGCCGCGCAATTCCAGGTGCACACTGTGCGCATGAAGCGCCTCGGCGCGCGTCCTGCCGACCCGCAGTAGCCGCGTGAAGCCCGGATCGTCGGCGATTTCGAAGCCGACCTCGATATCGTCGGTTCCGAGGTCGTCGTCGATGAGCGTGGGATTCGGCGCCAGTCTGGTCCAGAGCACCACGCCGTCCGCGAGCGGATAGCCCGAGGCCACGCCCAGAGCGAAGGGGTCACTGGTGAACCGTGGACGTTGCAGACGCGGCGCCGCGGCGCCGAGTGGCGCGCGGGCGAGGGCGGTGCCGGCCCCGGCGGTCGCGAGCAGCGCTGCGCAAAGAAACCCGCGACGATCGGTCATCCCTCGCAGTTTAGCCGCTCGGCCGGACTGCGGCACGGTCGCGGCGGCTCGAACTGGCCCGGCGGTTCTCCGGCGCGTGCTAGCTTCGTACCGCGTCTTCGGCGAGGACCCACAGTAAACAGCTTCCGCGCGGAGATGTCCCATGAGCCAGTCCGCCACGCCCGTCGATCCCATGCTGCCACGCAACGACGGCCGCCCCGTTCTCTGTCAGCCGCTGGCCTGCATCACGATTGCCGGCAGTGATCCCCTGGCGAGTCGGCGGTTCTTCGAGGGGGCGCTCGACCTGAACTCGACCGCGGTACAACTGACGGGCCCGGCGGCTGCGCGGCTCGCCGCGCATTGGGGGATGCAGCCGGCGGAGTCGCTGGAAATCATGCTGTTCTCCCGCCCGGAGATCGCCGCCGCGAGCCTGTTGCGCGTGGTGACCGTTCCCGCCTCGCTGCCCGCCTCGCGGCCCGTACTCGATTGCCGTTACGACGGCGCACTGGGTGTTGGCTTCCCGGTACGCGACCTTCAGCGGCGGCACGCCATCGTCGAGGCGTACGGCTTCGCGGCAACAGCCGGAGTGACAAAGATGCCGTTCCCGCGTGCTGACGGCAGTACCTATGAAATCGGCGAGACCCACTGGGTGGCGCCCGACGAGGTGATGGTGCTCGGCGTCGATCGCGCCCACTTGCAGCCTGTGGGTCCGATCGACCCGGCGCTCGACATTGGTGGGCCGAGCTACTCGAGCGCACTGGTCAGTGACGCCGGGGCGGCGGCCGCCTTCCTCGACGGCGTGCTCGGTCTCGAGTTGCGCCGCGAGTTCACCTTCGAGAGCGAGGGTCCCCGCAGCGGCATGCGCCTGCCCGCAGGTACCCGGGTGCGCTTCCAGCAGTGGTTCGCCCCGGGCGCGTGCACCGGCTATCTGGTGATCATGCAGCTCGAGCAGAACGGGAGGCGCGCGCCGCAATCGCTCGGGCTGCAGAGCCGCGGCATCGGTCTGTGGTCTTTTCCCACGGCGCGCTTCGACGAGGTCCATGCGCGGGCGCTCACCCGCGGTGTGCGCCTGCTGCGCGCACCGGCCGAGATCGAGTCGCCGGGTTTCGGCAGGGTACGCTCCATGGTGCTCGCCACGCCGGACGACTTTCCGGTGGAGGTTTTCCAGTGCTGAGCCGCCGTCGGCTCAGCGAATGCGCAAGCCATTGCCGTCAGGATAGCGGTGTCCTGCGCCCGACACCCGCCGCGCGGCTGTGTCTCGGTCGTTCCGGGTGCACGACGTCTTGCGATTGTCGATTCCCGTCCCGGCAACTGACTCACGCCGGGTCGCCGCGTCGTGCCGTACGGCATCGACTACCGCGGCAGACTGTTCATCGGCACTTTCGCTGGTGATCGGATCGCGTAGCGCTGAGGCGGATGTCCATGGATGCTGAGGGCTACGTCACCGAGCTCGGGTATACGCTGGGTTACTACGCGGAACTCGATCCGCGCGCCGTGGCGCAGCGCCTCTGCGCCCTTGGCTTCCAGCCGCCTTCCATCCGCCGCGCCTGCGAGCCGGGGTTCGGGCAGGGTCTCAGCCTTGCCATCCACGCGGTGGCGGGGGAGGCTGAGTGGTGGGGCAACGATCTGCTGCCGCAGCACGTCGGGACACTGCGCGAGCTGACGGCGGGCCTGACGAACCGGCTGCACATCTACGGTGAGTCCTTCGCGGAGTTCTGCGTCCGTCCTGAGCTTCCGCATTTCGACTTCATCGCCTTGCACGGCGTCTGGAGTTGGGTTTCAGCGGCCAACCGCAACCGGCTCGTGGCATTCATGGAACGCTGTCTCGCGCCGCAGGGTGTGGTCTACCTCTCCTACAACGCACGTGCCGCCTGGGCGTCGGTGACTCCTTTGCGCGAGTTCCTGGTCAAGCACGCGGCCCGTGCGGAGCTTGCCCACCTGCCGCTAGCCGAGCGCATCGAGGCGGCCCTGCTGGCGGCGCAGGGCGTGGTTGCGGCAGACCTGTCTCCGGCCCGCGACACCCCGGCTTTCGAGCGACACCTGCGGGCGATCCGGCACCAGTCCAAGGCCTACCTGGCGCATGAGTATTTCAACCGCGACTGGCAAGCCTTCGCGCCCGAGGAAATCGCCGCCGCCCTCGCGCCGCTTGGTCTGGAATACGCGGGACAGGCGCGGGCCGGTACGGAGGGCGATGCGGCGCAGCCTTTCCGGCGCGACCTCTGGGTGCGTTGCCTGAAGAGGCGCGGGGGTGAAGATCCGCGCACCGGGGCCATCGCATCGTCCGCCAAGGGCGTAGAGCCGCTCGCCCTGTCGCCGGACCCGACTCGCCGCGCAAGCGTGCGGCAGCTCAACCACCGGCTGCTGCAGAGGGCCCGCCGCGATCCCTATCTAACGACGCTGGCCTCGCCACTGAGTGGCGGCGGTGTCGAGTTCCACTGGCGCACGCTGCTGGCGTTTGCCGCGTGGTGTGACGGTGTGGACGATGCGGGCGGAATTGCCAACAGCGTCGATGCCGTGCTTGCGACGCTCGGACATCCGTTCGTGCATCGCGACGTCGTGATACGCGACGCCGCTGAACGCCGTCGCATGCTGGAGCGCGAGGCACAGGAGTTTCTTGCGATCACGCTGGAGCGTTTGCGCCGCCTCGGCATCGAGGAGGGATGACGGCAAGCGCCGAATCGGCGCAAGACACAAAGATTTCTCCGGCCCGGTTGCAGGGGTCGCGCTGCTAGCCTTCCGCGGCCTTTCCCCAGCCACATCTGACCGCGAGGAATACCATCATGTCCGCACCGCAGAGCGCTTCCGCACCGGCGGTTTTCTCCGACCGCGAGGTCCAGACTCAAGCCACGCTGATCCACCTGTCCGGCATCCTGACTTTCTTCATCGTCCCGCTGATCGTCTACTTCAACCAGTCCGACAAGGGCAGCGAACTTGCAGAGCAGGCGCGCGAAGCACTCAACTTCCAGATCACCCTCGCCATAATGTGGGCGACCTCGATCGCCGCCACGGCGCTGCTCGTCGGCCTGCTTTTCATGCCGGTCCTGTTCCTGTTCGGGCTCGTGTTCCCGATTCTGGCCGCGGTCAGCACGTCCCGTGGCGAGCGGTACCGCTACCCGCTTGCGCTGCGGCTGGTCAACTGAAGCGTCACCGGGCTGAGGCGGGCCTCGATGCGGCAGCAAACAGCCGCGCTGCCGACCACCAAAGGAATGCAAATCCCCCGATGGCAAGCAGGAGGCGCGGCTCTCCGGCCGGCAGTGCGACGAGGCTGGCCAGCTGCAGGATGGCCATCCCTCGCAGGGTGCGAGCCATACCCGCGGCGCGCCAGCGCGACATCATGGCGCCGACTACGCCGAGGGCTGGAATGGCGAGGAAAAGCAGGTTGATGGCGTTCTCCTCGGAACCGACGAGACCCACCGCCAAGTTGCTCCAGACCTGAAGGATCATGCCGACCACCGCAACCAGCACGCCCGCGGCATAGGTGCGGCTCGGCGCACGCCGAACGGCGAGGTCGATCGCGGCGCAGCCCAGTGCGAGCAGCGAGGCCAAGAGG
>JBILMF010000148.1:0-7054 GCA_044375655.1 Steroidobacteraceae bacterium
GCAACGACATGAGCGCGCAGCAGGTGGTGGACTGGTGGCTGCAGGTGACGCCGCTGCTCGATGCCAACGTGGCGCGCAAGTACGCGCATCTGCGGCCGATTCCGGGCCACGGCCTCGACTACACGATCGGCAACATCCAGATGTTCCAGTTGCTCGGCGATCGCAAGCGCCAGCTCGGCGACAAGTTCGTCATGAAAGATTTCCACGACGATCTGATGTCGCGGGGGCAGATCCCGATGGCGCTGCTGCGCTACGAGATGACCGGCAACGATACCGAAGTGAAGCGCCTGTTCGAGAGGACGCCGCTGCGTGCCGCGGGGATCGGGCATCGGGGCAGTGCTGCCGCTGCCGCCAGCGGTGAGTAGCCGCTGGAGCCGTTGCTGGCCGGCTTCGCGCGCTGTTGTAGTGCGCGGAGCACTGGCCGTGGCGACGACACTCCTCGTCTGCGTGGCTACCGTTGCCGTCGCACAGATCCACCTGCTGACCGACAAGGAGCGTCGGGCGGCACTCGAACGCGAGGCGCGCATCGAGCGCATGCTCATGGTGCCGATGCGCGATGGAGTACGGCTTGCGACGCGGGTCTACATCCCGCGCAACGCTTCGGGTCCCGTACCGGCCATCCTCTGGCGTTCGCCCTACGACTTCAGCGAGCTGATGGTTCCCGATCCGGACTACGGCGACGCCAACCTGAAGTTCGCCCTCGATGCCGTCCGCAACGGCTACGCGTTCGTCATGCAGAACGAGCGCGGCAAGTTCTTCTCGGAGGGCGAGTGGGAAATTCTCGGTCGCCCCGGTACGGACGGTCACGATACGCTGAGCTGGATCGCTGCGCAGCAATGGTCGAACGGCAAGGTCGGCACGATCGGCTGCTCCTCGACCGCCGAGTGGATCATGGGACTCGCCGCCAACCCGCACCCGGCGCACGCGGCTGCGGTTCCGATGGCCGCCGGTGCGGGCATCGGCCGCATGGGGCCTTACTACGAGCAGGGCAACTTCTATCGCGGCGGCGCCATACAGCTGCCGATGGCCGCCTGGCTCTACGCGGAGCAGAACACGCTGCGTCCGCAGTTCCCCGCGTCACTGACCCGCGAGGAACTGGTGCGCGTTGCGCAGTGGTACGACCTCAAAGCGAGATTCCCTGAGGCGGACTGGGCGAAAGCATTCCGCCACCTGCCGCTGCGCGACGCGCTGCGGGCGATAGGCGGTCCACCGGGAATCTTCGAGCAGTTCGCGGACCGGCTGCCCGACGATGCCGCGTGGTATCGCGGCGGCCTCTATCACGACCATCAGGACTTCCACGTGCCGGCGCTGTGGGTGCACTCGTGGTTCGACTTGTCGGTGGGGCCGAATCTCGCGCTGTTCGAGCATGTTCGCAGGCGGGCGAGCGATCCGCGTATCCGTGACGCGCAGTACATGATCGTCGCGCCCACGGAGCACTGTCATATGTACCGTCTGCGCACGCCGCATGTCGTCGGCGAGCGCAACATGGGCGATGTCGACATGCAGCTCGATGCGACCATCTGGGCTTTCTTCGACCATTACATGAAGGGTGCCACGAAGGATGCAGCGGATGCGACGACCGCATTCACGGACAGGCAACCGCGGGTCCGCTACTTCGCCATGGGGGAGAACCGCTGGCACGCGGCGACAGACTGGCCACTCGCGGGCAGCCGGCGCAAGACGCTCTATCTGCGCAGCTCGCGCGGTGCCAACAGCGTCTTCGGCGACGGTGCGCTCCTCGAGCGACCGCTGGCGACGTCCGGCGCGGACAGCTTTTTCTACGACCCTATGAATCCGGTGCCGACGGTCGGCGGCAACGTCTGTTGCCTTGGCCGCAGCGTGCGTCCCGGCTCTTTTGACCAGCGCGGCGTACAGGCGCGTCAGGATGTGCTGGTGTACACCAGCCGGCCGCTCGAGGAGGATCTCGAGGTGACTGGCTACGTCGAGGTCGTGCTGCACGTTTCCTCGAGCGCGCGGGACACCGATTTCACCGTCAAGCTGAGCGACGTCGCTCCCGACGGCACGGCATGGAACCTCGACGACTCGATCCAGCGAGCGCGGTTCCGCGAGGGCTACGATCGGGAGGTCTGGCTGCAGCCGGGACGGATCCACGAACTGCGCGTTGGTCCGCTCGTGACCAGCAACGTCTTCCGCAAGGGCCATCGCATCCGCGTCGAGATCTCCAGCAGCAACTTTCCCCGCTACGAGCGCAACCTGAACACCGGCGCTGCCAACGCTCGGGAGACGAGCCACGTCGTGGCACGCAACCGGGTGCATCACGGTCCGCAGCAGCCGTCGCGGATCGTCCTCACAGTCGTCGATCGTCGCGGCTGAGGTCACGGGGCGGCAGCGAGCACCGATGCGCGGGCATGCCGGCTGGGACGAGTATTGGGCGGGTGACCGTCCGCAGTCCTGCGTGCCGCTCAACCCGCAGACTGCCGCTCAGTTGCGCGATCTTTGGCTGGCGCGTTTCGAGACGCTCGCCGCGGGCGCGCGGATTCTTGACGTGGCCACCGGGAACGGAATCCTGCTCGCGCATGCCGTCGAGGTGGCGCGCCGCAGGCAAGTCGATTTCGCACTGACCGGCGTTGATCTGGCCGCGATCGACCCGCTGCGCCACCTCTCGCATCCGGACCCGCTGCTGCGCCATGCGCAGTTCATCGGTGGCGTGGCGGCCGAGAGGCTGCCATTCACGGCGGCCGCATTCGAGATGGTGGTTTCGCAGTACGGTCTCGAGTACGCGCAGCCCGCACGGGCTCTCGCCGAGGTGGCGAGGGTGCTCGTACCCGGCGGGCGCCTCGTCTGGCTGGCGCACCACGAGGACAGCGACGTGGTGATCCAGAATGCCGCGCAGCAGGCGGAGGTTGACTGGTTGCTGGGCGCCGCGGGCCCGTACGTGGCGATGCGCGGCTTTGTGCGCTCCCTCGCGAACCCGCAGCGCGCCGCCCGTGCCGCGTCGCGGCTCGAGCGAGCACTGCGGGATGCCGAGGAGTACTGCCGCATGCGGCCTCCGGCTCGGGTCGTCACGCAGGTTTGCACGGAGTTCGTGGCGGTGGCGCAGCGCGCCGCGGCGTATCGCCGCCTCGACCTCGAGCGGATGCTCGACGATGGGGAGCATCAGTTGCGCCTGCACCGACAGCGCATCGTCGATCTGCGCCGCGCGGTGCTTACCGGGCCACGGCGGCAGCTCGTTCGCGAAGCTCTGGCGAGCCGCCAATGGCAGGACTTGCGGTTGACCGAAGCGAGGCTGGCCGAGGGTGAAAGCCCGGTTGGCCTGTGGCTCGAGGCGACGCGCAGCCCCAGCGCCTGAGGACCGGCGGGTCCGGGGGTTCTCGGCGCTACCGGCTCACCCATCGAAAACAATGAGAGTTGTGCGCCTCGATTCCACTTGTGCGGTATGCGACCATTTTATGTTGACTAAATCCGGACCCAAACGTAGTCTGATTTTCGGTCTCGAGGTGGATTTCGCTCTCAAAGTGGCGCCAGAAAGACTATCGTCGGCGTAACGCCGTGAACAGGTGTGCGCAGTTGTGCTGGGGCCAAAAGAAGAAATCCGGCCATACGTTTTGCGTCAGCCAATCTAGGGGAGGGTCGGCATCGTGTTTCCATCCACATCAAGCCATGTTCGCAGCGCCGTAAGGCGCGCCATCTTTGCCAGTGCCATCGCCCTCGCGGCGGGGGCGGCTGCACAGTCGTACGGCCAGGCCGCAGAGCCCGAGGAGCCGCTGCTCGACGTCGTGATCACGGGGTCGCGTATCGCCGTCGACCGTGGTCTCGTCGCCAGCAGCCCGGTGCAGACCATCTCGATCGATGAGCTGCGCGCCTCCGGCAACGTGACGCTGGAGGACACGCTCAATCAGCTGCCGCAACTGAAGCCCGACAACACCGGAACGGTCAACCAGAGCGGTGGCGCGGGCGTGCTGTCGGCCAACCTGCGGGCGCTGGGAGCTGTACGCACGCTGGTGCTCGTCGATGGTCGACGTTTCATTCCGGCGGACGTCACCGGACTCGTCGACCTTGCCACCATTCCCGAGGGTCTCATCGAGCGCATCGAGGTGCTGACGGGTGGTGCCTCGGCTGTTTATGGATCGGACGCGGTCGGCGGTGCGGTCAATTTCATCTTGCGCCGGGACTTCGAGGGTCTCGAGTTCCGCACGCAGTTCGGCTCGACCAGTCGTAGCGATGGCGAGAGCAAGAAGTTCGATCTGCTGTTTGGCTCCAACGTTGCCGATGGTCGCGGCAACGTCTCCGTGCACGGCTCCTACACTCAGCGCGATCCGGTGTTCATGGCGGACCGCGCCTTTTCGCAGCAACCCTTGCTCGCGGACGGCACCGGCAAGTTGAACCCCTTCGGCAGCGGCAACATCCCCGGCGGCGTGATCGGTCTCAACTCCGTGCAGTTGCAGCAGATCGTCGGTGTTCCGAACCTGCTCAATCAGAACGGCTTCTGCCCCGGTCCGATCCAGGGCGTACGCTTCGGCAACGACGGCGCGCCGCTGCCTTTCTGCCGGCCGACCGAGCAGTACAACTACGCGGCCATCAATTTCCTGCAGCGCCCGCTCGAACAGTGGCAGATCTCCGCACTGGCGAACTTCGAGCTGTCGGACAACGTCGAGGCCTACGGCCAGTTTTTCTTCACCAAGAAGGAGAACGAGTTCCAGCAGGCTCCGGAGGCTGTTTCGCCGACAAGTTCGGGCCAGGCGACGGGCACGGTGCTGATCACCAACGCGGACACCAACCCGCTGTTTCCTGTGGCGACGCGCAACTTCTTCGCAGCAAACCGCGCGTTCTTCGACCCCGACGGCGATGGCATCTTCACGGTCCGCAGCACGCAGCGGCGCTTCGAGGAGTTCGGGCCGCGCAACACCAGCATCACCGCCGATTCGCTCGGCTTCACCACCGGTCTGCGCGGTGCGTTCGCGGTGGGTGACGAAACCTGGCGCTGGGATGCCTTCGGGCAGTTCGCCCGCTCGGACGTGAACTTCCTGCAGTCGAACCTGCTGTCGCGCTCGCGGACCACCCTCGGACTCGATGCGGTCGTGGTCGGCGGCCAGGTTCGCTGTCGCAACAACCTGCTCAACTGCGTGCCGGTCAATATTTTTGGCACCAACACGCTCACCCCAGCCATGGCCTCGTTCCTCAGCGTGGACACCAGCCGTGCAGACGACTTCGAGCGCAAGGTGGCCGGCGCCTCCATCACCGGAAACCTTTTCGAGCTGCCCGCCGGCGACGTCGGCGCGGCGTTCGGCGTCGAGTGGCGCGAGGAGACCTTCAGTACGCTGCCCGACGAGATTTCGAGTTCCGGCGATCTCGCCGCGCAGACCGTTGCTCCGCAGCCGAACGGCGGCAAAGTCTCGCTGAGCGAGGTGTTCGCCGAGTTCCGCGTGCCGCTGCTGAAAGAGCTGCCGGCGATGGAGTCGCTGGTCCTGGAGGCTGCGGTGCGTCGTTCCGACTACGACACCATCGGTGCGGTGAACACCTGGAAGGCCAATCTCGACTGGGCGGTGGTGGATGGCGTCCGCGTCCGCGGCGGCGTCAACCGCGCCATCCGGGCGCCCAACCTGAACGAGTTGTTCCAGACGCCCACCGCGGGCTTCACGGGCGGCACGGATCCCTGCTGGACGACGCGCAACCCGACCCAGGCGGTGCGTGATTTCTGCATCCGTTCCGGCGTACCTGCCGGCATCATCAACACCTTCACCCCCGGTGCGAGCCAGGGTTGGTCCGCGAGGTCCGGCGGCAACCCGGCCTTGCAGGAGGAAGTTGCCGACACGATCACGGCCGGCATCGTGCTTACCCCGTCATGGCTCGGCGGGGTGCAGGCATCGCTCGACTACTTCGAGATCACGGTCGAGGATGCGATCGCGACGGTGAGCTCGCAGCAGCTGGTCAACGCCTGCTACACCTCGCTGGATGCGAACAGCAGCGCGTGCCGGTCGATCGTCCGCTTGCCGGTATCGGGCCAGATCGACTCCGTCAACGCGCCGCTGCTCAACGTGGCAAGCCGCGAGGTGCGCGGCTGGGACGTGCGTCTCGGCTACGGGTTCGAGGCGCCGGCGTGGCTGTCGCTGCCGGGCAGCCCTGGACGCCTGCAGTTCACCTACCTCGGCTCGCTCCTCGAGGATGACACCACCGCTTCGCTGCCGAACCTGCCGATCGTGAATTGTGCGGGCCGCTACGAGGGCGCGTGCTCAGGCGATGCCGTGCGCATCACGCCGAAGTACCGCGGCCAGGTGCGGGTGGGCTGGGACAGCGGCCCGATGCGTCTCGGTCTCGAGTGGCAGATGATCGGCGAGATCAAGCTCGCACCGGGTGCGGCCAACCAGAACGGGACCATTTCGGCCTGGAACTACCTCGACTTCAACTTCGGCTACGAGTTGAGCGAGCGGATCCGGCTGACGGGCGGCGTGACCAACGTGCTCGACAAGCAGCCGCCGGTGCTCGGCTTCACGGGCGGCGGCGACTCGAACACCAACATCCCGCTGTTCGATCCGCTTGGCCGTCGCTACTTCCTCGGTGTCGCCCTGACGATGTGACCGGGTACCTTCTGGTCAAGGACCTGGAAAAAAGACCGCCGGCTGCCCAGCAGCCGGCGGTTTCTTTTATGGAGTACTGCCAATGATTTCCACGCGTAGGCTTGCCTCGATCCTCACGACCACGGTGCGACAGCTGGCCGGAGCCCCGCTGCTGGTCCTGGCAACCACCGCGGCGACTGTGGTCGCTGCCGCTGCCCCGACCACGAACTATCCATTTCCGCCGGCAACCGGGGTCACGGTCGCCGCAAGGCAGCCGACCGCTACAGGAGCAGCGGCTGCGGCATCGACGGCGGGCAACGTGTTCTTCGGCGTCCCGGAACTGCCGCATGCCGGCGCGAGTGCAACTCCGCCATCGTCATCGCCGTCGCCGACCCCATCGTCATCGCCGTCGCCATCCCCATCGCCTGCGGCGGCGCCCGCGGCGGGTGCCGCGTCAGCTGCTCCGGCTTGGCCGGATGGCCCGCCAATGTCCTTCGATGGCATTCCCGATGGCCGCGGCTCCTACGCGCAGTTCCTCG
>JBILMF010000149.1:0-7045 GCA_044375655.1 Steroidobacteraceae bacterium
CTGCGCGTGATGCGCGACGGGCCGGGCGGGTTCGTGGGCGGGCTCTCGGCAAGCAAGTACACGGCGCTGACCGGTGCATCGGCCGCCACCGCGGGGCGCGACCTTGCGGAGCTCGTGGAGTGGGGTGCGTTGGTGCGGACCGGCGAGAAGCGCGGGACGCGTTACTCGCTGCCGTTCGACCCCGGGGAGTGATGGTGGGCGGTACTGGGATCGAACCAGTGACCCCTGCCGTGTGAAAGCAGTGCTCTACCGCTGAGCTAACCGCCCGCAACGGCGGCGGATGCTAGCATTCTCGCCCTATGGTAGTCACCCGCTTTGCCCCAAGTCCCACCGGCATGCTGCATATCGGTGGAGTCCGCACCGCCCTCTTCAGCTGGCTTTACGCCCGGCGCATGGGCGGGAAGTTCATCCTGCGCGTCGAAGACACCGATCGCGAACGTTCCACCGACGAGGCCGTGAGGGTGATCGTCGAGGGCATGAAGTGGCTCGGTTTGGAGGCCGACGAGGGCCCTTACTTCCAGACTGCCCGCTTCCCGCGATATGCGGAGCTCATCGAAAAGATGCTGGCCGCCGGACAGGCGTATCGCTGCTACTGCACGAAAGAGGAACTCGAGCAGCTGCGGGCCGAGCAGATGGCGCGCAAGGAAAAGCCGCGGTACGACGGTCGCTGGCGTGATCGCAAGGACGACCGCCCGGGAGTGCAGCCGGTCATCCGCTTCAAGAATCCCCTGGAGGGTGAAGTGGTGGTGCGCGACCTCGTCCACGGCGAGGTGACCTTCCGCAACAGCGAACTCGACGATCTGGTCATCGCTCGCGCGGATGGCACGCCGACCTACAACTTCTGCGTGGTGGTCGACGATATCGACATGGGCGTCACACATGTGATCCGTGGCGATGACCACCTGAACAACACACCGAGGCAGATCAACATGTTCCGGGCCCTCGGCGCCGCGGTGCCGGTGTTTGCGCACGTGCCGATGATCCTCGGCCCTGATGGCGCGAAGCTCTCCAAGCGGCATGGCGCCGTCAGCGTCCTGCAGTACGAGGAGGACGGCTACCTGCCCGATGCGCTGCTCAACTACCTGGTTCGGCTCGGCTGGTCGCATGGCGATCAGGAGATATTCTCGCGCGAAGAAATGATCTCCTTCTTCGATATCGCAGACGTGAACAAGGCGGCCTCGGCGTTCAACCCGGAGAAGCTCCTCTGGCTGAACCAGCAGCACCTGATGCGCGCCGATCCGGCCAAGGTGGTGCCCTATCTTGAGCCGCACCTCGCGAGGCTCGGCATACGCGGCGCAGACACGGAGCTGCTGAGACGCATCGTCGTCGCGCAGCGCGAGCGCAATAAAACGCTCAAGGAGATGGCGGAGAACAGCCGGTATTTCTTCGGTGACGAGGTCGTGCTGGATCCCAAGGCTGCCGGCAAGCACCTGACAGCGGAAGCGCGGGCTCTGCTGGCGGAATTCGCCGCGGTACTGACCACGCTTCCCGTCTGGGAAGCGCCTTCGATCCACGAAGCGCTGAATTCTTTTGCAACCGCCAAGGCCCTGTCGCTCGGGAAGGTCGCGCAGCCGCTGCGGGTAGCGGTGACGGGGGGAACGGTCTCCCCGCCCATCGACATGACGCTGGAACTGCTGGGTCGCGACCGCAGCCTCGCGAGGATCGCCGCGGCAGGCCGCGCGGCGGACCCGCTGCCCGCCTAGCGAAGCCGGCGACGCCCGAGCCCAAGCCGCGCCCCGGTGAGCCCACCGGGCGCGGCTCAGTGCGCTGCAGGAACTCCCTTGCCGCCGCGCTTGGCGCTGCGCCGGGCGACGGCCTTGCCGTCCTTGGGCGGCTCCGCCGCCGCAGGCGCACTAGGCGCGAGCGGCGCGGGCCGCGACGCCAGCGCGATCTCCAGCACCTCGTCGATCCACTTGACCGGCTTGATGTCGAGATTGCCCTTGATGTTGTCGGGGATCTCGGTGAGGTCCTTCTTGTTGTCGACAGGGATGACGACGGTGGTGATGCCGCCGCGGGCCGCAGCCAGCAGTTTTTCTTTGAGGCCACCGATCGGCAGCACCTCGCCGCGCAGGGTGATCTCGCCGGTCATCGCCACTTCGGAGCGCACCGGAATCTTGGTAAGCGCCGAGACCAGCGCGGTGCACATACCGATGCCCGCGGACGGGCCGTCCTTCGGCGTCGCGCCTTCAGGGACGTGCAGATGGATGTCGAGCTTCTGGTAGAAATCGGCCTCGAGACCCAGGTTCTGCGCGCGGCTGCGCACCACGGTCATCGCCGCCTGGATGGACTCCTGCATCACCTCGCCGAGCTGACCGGTGTGCTGCAGCTTGCCCTTCCCGGGCACGGTCGCCGCCTCGATGGTCAGCAGTTCGCCGCCGACCTCGGTCCAGGCAAGGCCGGTGACCTGACCGATGCGGTTCTCCTCCTCGGCCTTGCCGAAGCGGAAGCGCTGCACGCCGAGGAACTTCTCGAGCGACTTCGAGGTGACGGTGACCGACTTGGACTTGCCCTTGCCGGTAAGCAGCTCGCGGACCGCCTTGCGGCAGATCTTGGCGATCTCGCGCTCGAGGCTGCGTACGCCGGCCTCGCGCGTGTAGTGACGGATGATGTCAAGCAGCACCGCCTCGTCGACCTTGAGTTCGCCATCCTTCAGGCCGTTGTTTTTCATCTGCTTCGGCAGCAGATACTTCTTCGCGATGTTCATCTTCTCGTCTTCGGTGTAGCCCGGCAGACGGATGACTTCCATGCGATCGAGCAGCGGCGCGGGGATGTTCAGGCTGTTGGCAGTGCAGACGAACATCACCTGCGACAGATCTAGGTCGACCTCGAGATAGTGGTCGTTGAAGGCGTTGTTCTGCTCGGGGTCGAGCACCTCAAGCAGCGCCGAGGACGGATCACCGCGAAAATCCATCGACATCTTGTCGATCTCGTCGAGCAGGAATAGCGGATTGGTGACCGCGGTCTTCGACAGGTTCTGCACGATCTTGCCGGGCATCGAGCCGATGTAGGTACGGCGGTGGCCGCGGATCTCGGCCTCGTCGCGCACACCACCCAGACTCATGCGCACGAACTTGCGGTTCGTGGCGCGCGCAATGCTCTGCCCCAGCGAGGTCTTGCCGACACCCGGCGGTCCCACGAGACAGAGGATCGGACCCTTGATCTTGTCGACCCGCTGCTGCACGGCAAGGTACTCGAGGATGCGCTCCTTGACCTTCTCCAGGCCGTAGTGGTCCTCGTCCAGCACCTCTTCGGCACGCAGCAGGTCCTTGAGCACTTTGGTGCGCTTCTTCCAGGGGACCTTCACCAGCCAGTCGATGTAGTTGCGGACGACGGTAGCCTCCGCGGACATCGGCGACATCATCTTGAGCTTGTTGAGCTCAGTGGTGGCCTTGTCGCGGGCCTCCTTCGGCATACCGGCGGCGGCGATCCGCTGCTCGAGCTCCTGGACCTCGTTGACGCCGTCCTCCATCTCGCCGAGCTCTTTCTGGATGGCCTTCATCTGCTCGTTGAGGTAGTACTCGCGCTGCGATTTCTCCATCTGGGCCTTGACCCGTCCGCGGATGCGCTTCTCGATCTGCAGCACGTCCATCTCGCCCTCGATGGCGACCAGGATGTGTTCCAGCCGCTGCCGCACATCGAGGATCTCGAGCACCTTCTGTTTGTCGGCGAGCTTGAGGGCCATGTGCGCGGCCACGGTGTCGGCGAGCCTGCCCGCGTCATCGATGCCGGCGAGCGCCGTGAGCACCTCGGGCGGGACCTTCTTGTTGAGCTTGACGTACTGCTCGAACTGGGAAACCACCGAGCGTGAGAGGACCTCGAGCTCCTTTTCCTCGTACTTGTCCACTTCGACGGCGGGCGACACCTGCGCCGTGTAGAACGGTCCGCCCAGGAGTTTTTCGACGGTGCCACGGTCCACTCCCTCCACCAGCACCTTCACCGTGCCGTCGGGGAGCTTCAACAACTGCAGCACCGTGGCGATCGTGCCGATGCGATAGAGGTCGTCCTGCTTAGGGTCATCGACCTCGGCCTGACGCTGCGCCACCAGCATGATGCGCTTGTCGCCCTTCATGGCTGACTCGAGCGCGAGTATCGATTTCTCCCGGCCAACGAACAGCGGGATCACCATGTGCGGGTACACCACCACGTCCCGCAGCGGCAGGACCGGGATGTTGTCGATGAAACCTACGGGGGATGCGGGATCGCTCATGGACGGGGACCTCGGGGACTCAAGACAGGGCCCGCCGGCAATCCGCCACGGACTTGCCGCCAAGCATAAGGGAGACTCGAGGGGGTTGTGGGGGCGCGCGAGGCTAAATCAAGCGGCTTCGTGACGCCTTACCGGCGCGGCGCCACCCCGGATCCCGGCGATCGGGGGTGTGAGGGCGCGGCGTACTCGCTCAGCCGGCACCGCCAGAGACTTTCCTGGCCGGTTCTTCACCGGTAGAAGCCTCGGGCGTCTTGAACACGAGATAGGGCTTGGAGTGCCCTTCGGCCACCGACTCGTCGACGACCACCTTTTGTACGTTCCGCAGCGACGGCAGGTCGTACATGGTGTCGAGCAGGATGCCTTCCATGATGGTCCGCAGGCCGCGCGCGCCGGTCTTGCGCTGCATCGCCTTGCGGGCGATGGCACGCAGACCCTCTTCGCGGAACTCGAGGTCCACACCTTCCATGTCGAACAGGCGCCGGTACTGCTTGGTGAGCGCGTTCTTCGGGTCCTGGAGGATGGACATGAGCGCCTCTTCGTCGAGCTCCTCGAGGGTCGCCACCACGGGCAGACGGCCGACGAACTCGGGGATGAGGCCGTATTTGATGAGGTCTTCAGGCTCGACGTCGTGGAAGATGTCGGTGCCGTGCAGGCGCTGGTTCTGCTGCCGAACCTCGGACGTGAAGCCCATGCCACCCTTCTGGGTGCGGTTGGCGATCACTTTCTCGAGACCGGCGAAAGCGCCGCCGACGATGAACAGGATGTTCGAGGTGTCGACCTGCAGAAACTCCTGCTGCGGGTGCTTGCGGCCGCCCTGGGGCGGCACCGAAGCGACGGTCCCCTCGATAAGCTTCAGCAAGGCCTGCTGCACGCCCTCGCCCGAGACGTCACGCGTGATGGATGGGTTGTCGGACTTGCGGGAGATCTTGTCGATTTCGTCGATGTAGACGATGCCCGTTTGGGCTTTCTCGACGTCGTAGTCGCATTTCTGCAACAGCTTTTGGATGATGTTCTCGACGTCTTCGCCGACGTAGCCCGCCTCGGTCAGGGTGGTGGCATCGGCGATGGTAAACGGGACGTTGAGGAGACGGGCCAGCGTCTCGGCCAGCAGGGTCTTTCCGGAACCGGTGGGCCCGATAAGCAGGATGTTGCTCTTGGCGAGTTCGACCTCGTCCTTGGCACGCGGCGCACCCGTCTGGGCGCGGGTCTGCAGCCGCTTGTAGTGGTTGTAGACCGCCACCGCGAGGACTTTCTTGGCACGATCCTGGCCGATGACGTAGTCGTCGAGGACCTTTTTGATCTCGACAGGCTTCGGCAGCTTGTCGCGGGCGCGCTCCGCACGATTCTCGAGTTCTTCGCGGATGATGTCGTTGCAGAGTTCGACGCACTCGTCGCAAACGAACACCGACGGTCCGGCGATCAGTTTGCGGACTTCGTGCTGGCTCTTGCCGCAGAAAGAACAGTAGAGAAGCTTGCCGTCGTCGCCGCGGCCGCGATCATCACTCATGCGGTGGTTATAGCCGTTTTTCGAGCGATTTGTCCACGAGACCGTAGGCGATGGCGGCCTCGACACCCATGAAGTTGTCGCGCTCGGTGTCGGTCTGGATCTTCTCGATGGGCTGACCCGTGTGCTCGGCGAGAATCTTGTTGAGACGCTCACGCGTCAGCAGCATCTCGCGGGCCTGAATGCTGATGTCCGTCGCCTGTCCCTGGAAACCGCCCCAAGGCTGGTGAATCATGACGCGCGAGTTGGGGAGCATGTAGCGCTTGCCCTTCACGCCGCCAGCAAGCAGCACGGCGCCCATCGAGGCCGCAAGCCCGATGCAGATAGTGCTGACGTCCGGCTTGATGAACTGCATGGTGTCGTAGATCGCGAGTCCGGCGCTGACCGAGCCACCGGGACTGTTGATGTACAGCGAGATGTCCTTGTCGGGGTTCTCCGACTCGAGGAACAGCAGCTGCGCGACGATGAGGTTGGCCATCTGGTCCTCGACCGGCCCCACCACGAACACGACCCGCTCCTTGAGCAGCCGCGAGTAGATGTCGTAGGCACGCTCGCCACGAGCCGTCTGCTCGACGACCATCGGCACCAGGTTCAGGGCTTGTTCATTCATAGCTGACTCCGCGCCTTACGCCGCGGCTCCCTGGCCGAAGCCGGTCAATTCGCCAAAAGTGTAGCTGCGCTCGGTAACCTGCGCCTGCGAAAGCACCCACTCGACAACCTGCTCCTCGACGGCCTGACTCTCGATCTGACGCATCGCTTCCGCGTTCTGCAGGTACTGCCGCCGCAGTTCATCAGGGCTCGGGTGGTCGCCGACCAGTTCGTCGAGGCGCGCATTGACACGTTCCCGATCAACACGGATCCCGGCCAAGCGAACGAGTTCGCCGACGATGAGCCCGAGGGCGACGCGCCGTCTCGCTGGCTCCTGCAAAGTCTCGGGGTTGGGCAGCTGGTTGATGTCCTTGATTCCCATGCGGCGGGCGAAGTCGAGCTGCATGGCCTGAACAGCCTCTGTGACCATCCCTCGCGGCACGTCGATGGGGTTCGCCTCGAGCAGCCGGTCGAAGACCTGAGTCCTGACTCGCCCCTTGATGGCGTTGTCGAGCTCCCGCTTCATGGACTCGAGAACCTCCGCCCGCAAAGCCTCTACCCCTCCCTCGGTGACCCCGAAAGCCTCGCAGAACTCCGCGTCCATCTCCGGCAGGGACTGCTCCTCGATTTTCTTTATCGTCACCTTGAACAGCGCGGTCTTTCCAGCCACCGCCGGGCGCCCGTAGTCGGAGGGGAAGCTGACCTGCACTTCTCTGGTCTCGCCGAGTTTCGCAGCCCTGACACTG